>CAXUNX010000035.1:0-19236 GCA_964252545.1 uncultured Acetobacteraceae bacterium
TTCGGAGACGGGGCAGCGGGGAAGGGAGCGCGACCCATCGGGGCCTCCTGTGTGGTTACGAAGCTGGCAGGTCCCGGTCTAGTCGGCACCGTGCCGGCAGGCGCTGAACTGATCGGCGCCGAGCCGGCAGGTGGGGGCGGGGGCGGTGCCGGCCGGAACGGCGGCACGCCGAGCTGCCCGCGCCTTTGCAGGTCGTTGCCGGGATTGGCGGCTGCTCCGGCCGTCGTGTTTGCTGCCGGGCCGGCTTCGTCTGGCTTGCGTCGCTTGAACACGGATCGATCCTGATCGTTTCTCGTTGGCTGCGGCCCGACGCGGCTGCTTCGCGTCTTGCGCGCGCTTTCGCCTTATACGCGCAGCAGGGGGGGCGACAAGAGCGAAGCTGGGATGGATCCCGGCTTGCGGCGCCGGCCGCCGCGATGTTAGCGCTCCGTACTCGACCTTGGAGGGAAGCGCATGACGATCCCGGAACCGGCGTTTGATCTTTGCGGCATCGGCAATGCGATCGTCGACGTGCTGGCATCCGTGCCGGCGGGCTTCCCAGAGGCGCATGGTATGGTTGCGGGAAGCATGGCGCTGATCGATGCGGCGCGTGCCGACCAGGTGGCCGCGCTGATCACCCCGGTGGGCCACACCAGCGGCGGTTCGGTCGCCAACAGCTGCGTGGCCGCGCGCCTGCTGGGTGCCAGGGTCGCCTATCTCGGCAAGGTCGCGCCCGATGAAGCGGGAGCGCACTTCCGGCGCGACATCGAGGCGGCCGGCATCAGCTTTCCTTCCACGCCGCTCGCAGCCGGCGAGCAGGCCACCGCGCGCTGCATCATCCTGGTCACCCCGGACGGACAGCGGACCATGAATACCTATCTCGGCGCCTGCGTCGCGTTCGGCGAAAGCGACGTGCTGGCGGAGATCGTGCGGTCGGCGCGCATCACCTATCTGGAAGGCTACCTGTTTGATCCGCCGGAAGCGCAGCGCGCGTTCCGGCGCGCATCCGCCCTGGCCCGGGAAGCCGGCCGCAAGGTGGCGCTCAGCCTGTCGGACCCGTTCTGCGTCGGCCGCCACCGGGACGCCTTTCGCGCCCTGGTCGCAGGCGGCGTCGACATCCTGTTTGCCAACGAACAGGAGGTGCTGTCGCTCTACCAGACCGACGATTTCGCCAAGGCCGCCCGCCTCGCCGGCGAGGAGGTCGAGCTCGCGGTGCTGACCCGCTCCGAGCACGGCAGCCTGATCGTCGCCGGATCCGAGCAGGTCTCCATCGCCGCCGAGCCGACGCAGGTCGTGGACACCACCGGCGCCGGCGACGCTTATGCCGCGGGCTTCCTGGCCGGGCTCGTCGCAGGCCGCCCGATCGCCGAGTGCGGCCGCATCGGCGCTGTCGCCGCGGCCGAGGTGATCTCGCATTTCGGAGCCCGTCCGATCGCCGACCTGCGCCGCCTCGCGCGCGTCTAGGATCATCGGGACCCGGACGGCCGCAACTGCGGCCGCGGGTGTGACGTGGAGGCTGGACACCGGACGGCCCGCAAGCCGGAACCGGCTGCGCGCTTAGCGTCGCCTGCAAGTTTGCGCGTGCAAAAGCCGCCCAGCCACCCTATCTAGCCGCCAAACACCCACATCGCAGCCGTCCGACGTTGTTTCTCGCGCATAGATGCCCGGGAAGGCGACGACCTCGGTTGCTTGTTTCTGGAGCCGGATCGAGCCGCCATGGAAATCCGCAACATCGCCATCATCGCCCACGTCGATCATGGCAAGACCACCCTGGTTGATCAGCTGCTCAGGCAGTCCGGAACGTTTCGCGAGAACCAGCAGGTTGCCGAGCGGGCGATGGATCGCAACGATTTGGAGCGCGAGCGCGGCATCACCATCCTGGCGAAGTGCACCAGCGTCGAATGGAAAGGGGTGCGCATCAACATCATCGACACCCCAGGCCACGCCGACTTCGGCGGCGAGGTCGAGCAGATCCTGAACATGGTGGACGGCGCCATCGTGCTGGTCGATGCGGCGGAAGGCGCGCTTCCACAGACCAAGTTCGTGGTCGGCAAGGCGCTCGCGCGCGGGATCCGGCCGATCGTGGTGGTCAACAAGGTGGACCGCCAGGATGCGCGCCCGGACGAGGTGCATACCGAGGTGTTCGACCTGTTCGCGGCGCTGGGCGCCGACGACCACCAGCTCGACTTCCCGATGCTCTACGCATCCGGGCGTCAGGGCTGGGCGGACGACTCGCTGGAAGGACCGCGGCAGGACCTGTCGGCACTCTACGACATGGTGGTCAGCCACGTGCCGCCGCCCAACCTCGACGAGGAGGCGCCGTTCGCGATGATCGCCTCGATCCTGGAATACGACAACTTCCTGGGCCGCGTGCTCACCGGCCGCATCGAGCAGGGCCGCGCCCGGCTGAACATGCCGGTGCGCGTGCTGCGCGCCGACGGGTCGGTGGTGGAGACCGGACGCCTGACCAAGCTGCTGAGCTTCAGGGGCCTCGAGCGCGTCGCCACCGAGGAGGCGGTTGCCGGCGACATCATCGCCATTGCCGGCCTGTCCGAGGCGACCATCCCGGAAACCATCGCCTCGCCCGAAATCAGCGTGGCGCTGCCGGCGACGCCGATCGATCCGCCCACCCTGACCATGACGTTCCGGCTCAATGACGGCCCTCTTGGCGGTCGCGACGGCAAGAAGGTGACCTCGCGTCAGATCCGCGACCGGCTGTTCCGCGAAACCGAGGGCAACGCCGCGATCCGGGTCAGCGAAAGCCCGGAAAGCGAGGCGTTCGAGGTCGCCGGCCGCGGCGAGCTGCAGCTCGGGGTGTTGATCGAGACCATGCGCCGCGAAGGCTTCGAGCTGAGCATCGGCCGCCCGCGTGTGCTGACGCGCGTGAGCGAGGAGACCGGCGAACGCGAGGAGCCGTTCGAGGAGGCGCTGATCGACGTGGACGAGGCGCACTCCGGCGTGGTGGTCGAGAAGATGAGCCTGCGGCGCGGCCAGATGCAGGACATGCGTCCGAGTGGCGCAGGCAAGGTGCGGCTCACCTTCCTGATCCCGTCGCGCGGCCTGATCGGCTATCACGGCGAGTTCCTCACCGACACCAGGGGCACCGGCATCATGAACCGGCTGTTCCACGGCTATCAGCCCTGGGCGGGTCCGATCGAGGGCAGGCGGAACGGCTCGCTGATCTCGTCCGAGGACGGTGTCGCCGTGCAGTACGCGCTTTGGTACTTGCAGGAGCGCGGCACCCTGTTCGTCGACCCTGGCGACAAGGTTTACGTCGGCATGATCCTGGGCGAGCATTCGCGCGGCTCGGACCTGGAGATCAACCCGATCAAGGAAAAGAAGCTCACCAACATCCGGGCGGCCGGCAAGGACGAGGCGATGCTGCTGACGCCGCCTCGGCGCATGTCGCTGGAACAGGCGATCGCCTATATCGAGGATGACGAGCTGGTTGAGGTCACGCCGCTGGCGGTTCGCATACGCAAGCGCTTCCTGGATCCCAACCAGCGCAAACGCGCGGAGCGCAAAGCCGACACCAACGCGGCCTGATCGCGAGCGCGGACGTTATTGTCCCGGAATTGACGCGATTCAGCAGGGCGGCCCTGCAAATTGTGTTGTATTTCAGGCGGAACCTGCAAGGAACTTGCGTGCGCAAGCGTGTTTGATGCGCGACGCAACAGCGGTTGCATGTTAAGTGGCTTCCCGCGCCCGGCACCCGAGTCTGATGCCAGCGCCGCCCACCCAAACCGCTCCCAGGATCGGAGACATCCATGAATCTCACCACCCGGTTTCTCGCCACCGTCTCCAGCGCTGCGTTGATCGCATCCGCCGTTCCGGCGCTTGCGCAGACCACGGCGCCCTCGGCGGCTCCCAACACGATGTCAGCACCGGCCGCGCCCAGCGCGCCGCAGGCGACCGCACCGACCACCTCGGCACCCTCCTCGGCGCCCTCCGCAACCCCATCCGCGCCGGCCACCGAGCCCGCGCCCGCCGTCAATTCGGCACCCAGCGAGACCGCGCCTTCCTCGGCTCCCACCACCGGCACACCGGGCCACACCACTCACCACCGCCACCGCCACCACCACGCCAGGCACCACAAGAAGGCGGCCGCCTCGACCACCACCACGCCGGCATCATAGGCGGATCACGGCTTCGGGCCTGATCCTCAGAAAGGCGGGAACAAGGCAGCCGATTTCGGCTCAGGCGGCTGGTGTTCCCGCCGCAACGGCCTCCGGGCCGGCTCGCGATTGATGCCGCGCCGGCCGTTGATGATGATGGGGTTGTTCGGCTTCGCCTCCGGACTTCCTCTGCTGTTGACGTTCTTTACGCTACAACAATGGATGAGCGAGGACGGCGTCCCGCTCAGGGCGATCGGTCTCGCCGCGTCGATCGGGCTGCCCTACCTGCTCAAGTTCCTGTGGGCGCCGCTGCTTGATCGATTGCCGCCCGGACCCTTGCGTGCCTTTGGACGCAGGCGCGGCTGGCTGCTGGCGCTGCAGTTGGCACTCACCGCATCGATTGCGGTCATGTCGGCGTCCGATCCGCTCGGCCGGCCGCAGCGGCTGGTTGCGGCGGCATTCGCCGTCGCGTTCTTCTCCGCCAGCCAGGACATCGTCATTGATGCCTGGCGCATCGAAAGCTTCGCCGCCCGGCTGCAGGCGGCGGCACTCGGCTGCTATGTCTGGGGCTACCGCATCGCCATGCAGGTTTCCGGCGCCGGCGCGATCTGGCTGGCCGGGCGCATCGGCTGGCATGGCGCCTATGGCGTCATGGCCACGATCTCGCTGCTCGGACCCGTCACCGCGCTGCTGATCGAGGAGCCGCCGCCGCCGCCCGATCGAGCGCCGACGGGCGGATGGCGGACGCAGCTTCGGGCACGCATCGTCGCACCGTTGCGCGACCTGTTTCAAAGAACCGGCGCCGGATGGGTGGTGGCGTTCGTGCTGCTGTTCAATCTCGGCACGCAGCTCGCCGACACCATGGCGGCGCCGTTCTACCACGCGCTCGGCTTCGCGCGCGACCAGGTGGCGCTCGCCAACGGCTTTCCGGCCCTGGCGGCCGCCCTGCTCGGCTCGGCGGCGAGCGCCCTCCTGGTCGCGCGCTGGGGGGGCAGCCGGACGCTGATCCTGTCGGCCGTGGTGCAGATGGCGTCCATGAGCCTTTATCTCGCGCTGTATCGCGCGGGTCCGCTCACCGCCATGCTGCTGGTCAAGGTCACGCTGGAGGGGTTCGCCGAGGCACTGGCCCAGACCACCTTCCTGACCTATCTCTCCCGGCTCTGCTCGGTGGAATACACCGCCACGCAATATGCGCTGTTGTCGTCGATGGCGCCGGTGGCTTGGCGCACGCTGGGCGGGACCACCGGGATCTTGGCGCAGCAGCTCGGCTGGACGGCGTTCTTCGGCGCTACCATCCTGTGCGCGCTGCCCGGCATCATGATCATGACGCTGCTGATGCGACGCTTCCCGGCCGGGTTGCCGCCGCGGCGGCTCGCGGCATGAAGCCGCTTGCCAAAGCAGCGGCAGAAGATGTATCGTAAGATATGTTTTACGATATGAGGAACAGGATGCGCTTCTTTCATCACTCGCTGCATGCGGTCGGCCGCCACGGCGGACGGCATGGGTTCGGTCACGCCGGCGGCTTCATGGCAGGCGGCCGCGGCTTCCCGGGCGCACGCCGGATGAGCTCCTCCGATCTGCAGTTGCTTATTCTCGCCCTGCTCGCCGAACGCCCGGCGCACGGCTACGAGTTGATCAGGATGCTGGAGGAGCGTTCGGGCGGCTTCTACAGCCCCAGTCCGGGCATGATCTATCCGGCCCTGACCTTCCTCGACGAGATCGGCCACGCCGAGGTCGAGCCCGAGGGCGCGCGCAAGCTCTACCGCATCACCGAGCCCGGCCGTGCCCATCTTGCCGCCAACCGTGCAGGTGCGGACGCCATCCTCGCCATGCTGGAACGGATCGGCGGACGCATGGATCATGTCCGCGAAGCCTTTTCGGGCGTTTCCGACGCTGATCCCGGTTCCTCCGAGGCGTTGCACCGGTCGCGCCATGCGCTCAAGCGCGCGCTGATCAGCAAGCGCGGTTGCGACACCGCCGAGGCGATGCGGATCACCTCGATCCTTGATCAGGCCACCGCCGCCATCCTCGGCCATTGAGCAGGGGAAGGCGCGCGGTGCCGCAGGAGCGGTTCCGGCAGTGAGCGCCGGCTGCGTGGTCGGGCTGATCTCCGACACGCACGGACTGCTTCGTCCCGAGGCGCTCGAGGCGCTCGCCGGCAGCGCCCACATCATCCATGCCGGCGACATCGGCGACCCGGCCATCCTGCAGGCGTTGTCGGCCATCGCGCCGCTCACCGTGGTGCGCGGCAACATCGACACCGAACCCTGGGCGGCGGTGCTGCCGGTTGCGGCGACGCTTCGGGTGCAGGATGCCAAGATCCACGTGCTGCACGACCTGACGGCACTCGACCAGGCGGCGGCGTCGGGCTGCGCGGTGGTGGTCTCCGGCCACTCGCACCGTCCGTCCGTGCGGAGGGAGGGCGCGGTGCTGTTCATCAATCCGGGCAGCGCCGGACGCCGGCGTTTTCGCCTGCCGGTGTCGCTCGGCCGGCTGGTGCTCGGCGGCGGCCGAACTGCCGCCGAGCTGATCACCCTGCTACCGGGCGGGTGAAAGCAGCGATGTTTGTGCCGCCGAAACCGGCAGGCTCGCCGGGTAGAGCGGGCGCGGCTGTATGCGGGCGCGCTGCTCGAAGGCATAGCCGAAGCCGAGCAGCCGCTGTTCCGACCAGTCCGGCCCGATAAACGACAGCCCCACCGGCAGCCCGTCCACCTCGCCCATCGGCACGGTCAGATGCGGCATCCCTGCCACCGCCGGCAAGGTCGCGGCACTGCCGGTGTCGTGGTCGCCATTGACCAGGTCCACCGTCCAGGCCGGACCTCCGGTGGGTGCCACGAACCCGTCCAGCTGGTTTGCCGACAGGATCCGGTCGAGCCCGTCCGCGCCCGCCATGCGGCGGGAGCGGTTCAGCGCGTCACGGTATCCGGAGTCCTCGAGGCCCGGCCTCGACTGCGCCTTGAGCATAAGATCCTGGCCAAACAAGCCCAGCTCGCGATCGGCGTGGGCGTCGTTGAAGGCAATCACCGCGGCGAGGCTGCGCGCCTCTACGGATGCAGGAGTGGTGGCCAGGTAGGAGTCGAGTCCGGCCTTGAACTCGCTCAGCAGCACGGTCATCTCGGCCGCGCCGATCGCATCGAGATCGGGGCCGTCCGGGATCTCGACTAGGGTGGCCCCGGCATCGTGCAGCCGCTGCAGCGCCGCCCCGAACACCCGGTCGGTCGCCTCGTTGTGACCGGCCAGGAAGCGCAGCACGCCGAGGCGCCTGCCGCGCAACGCCTCCGGATCCTGCACCGCATCGTGATCCACCGGGTGCTGTCCGGCCTGCTCGGTGGCGGCGTCTTCCGGATCCGCGCCGGCCATGACCGAGATCAGCAGGGCCGCATCGGCCACGTCGTGGGTCATCGGGCCTGGCGTGTCCTGGCTTGCCGAGATCGGCACCACATGGGTGCGCGAGACCAGCCCCACCGTGGGCTTCAGCCCCACCAGCCCGGTGAGCCCGGCAGGGCAGGTGATCGAGCCATCGGTCTCGGTGCCGATCGCCGCCGGCGCCAGCGAGGCGGCCACCGCGGCGGCGCTGCCCGAGGACGAGCCGCAGGGCGAGCGATCGAGTGCGAACGGGTTGCGGGTGAGGCCGCCCACCCCGCTCCAGCCGCTGATCGAGGTCGAGGAGCGGAAATTGGCCCATTCCGACAGGTTGGTCTTGCCGAGGATCAGCGCTCCTGCGGCGCGCAGCCGTGCCACCAGCGGCGCATCCCGGCGGGTGACGTTCTGCGCCAGTGCCAGCGAACCGGCGGTGGTCGGCATCACATCCGCCGTCTCGATGTTGTCCTTGATCAGGATCGGGATGCCTTCGAGCGGCCGCGGCACTCCGCCGCTCCGACGCCTCCGGTCGCTCGCCGCAGCCTCGGCCTCGATGTCCGGATTGATGGCCAGCACCGCGTGCAGCGCCGGTCCCGCGCGATCGATTGCCGCGATGCGCGCGGTGTAGGCCTGCACCAGGGCCAGCGCGGTGACCTTGCCTTCGCGCAGCTCATGCAGCAGCGCGATGACGCCCTTGCCCTCCACCTCGTGGTGCGCCTCACCCATGGGTGCCGCACCCGAGCTTGCAACCCCGATCGCCAGAAGCAACGCTGCCCGCATCCACCGTCCTGCCACCCGCCACCGCGCCATCCTCCGTTCCGACATACGCCATCCCGCCGCGATCCAATCGACCGAAGAGCAGGATGGCCTGCAACCCCATCGCTGCAAAGTGCCTGACGCCGGGCCGGGGCTCGCATAAGCCGCATGGCGGGGTATCGTGCGGCTTGCGCGGCAGGAGAAGCCTCATGACCGGGATGATCAACAAGGCTGGCCTCAAGGTCGCCGAAGTTCTAGTTCGCTTCATCGACGAACGCGCGCTGCCGGGCACCGGACTGGGACCGGACGCCTTCTGGCGCGGACTGGCCGACCTTTACGCCCGCTTCGCACCCGAGAACCGCGCGCTGCTGGCGCATCGTGACCGGATCCAGGCGCAGATCGATGGCTGGCACACGACGCAGCGCGACCAGCCGTTCGATGCCGTCGCCTACCAGGAGTTCCTGCGCCGGATCGGCTATCTTGTTGAGCCGCCCGCGCCGTTCCAGATCGACCCCCAGCATGTCGACCCCGAGGTGGCGCTTCTGGCCGGCCCGCAGCTCGTGGTGCCGGTGCTGAATGCCCGCTTCTTGCTCAATGCCGCGAACGCGCGCTGGGGCAGTCTTTACGACGCGCTCTACGGCACCGACGCCATCGACACCGCGCCCGCCGCTCCCGGCTACGATCCCGAGCGCGGCAGGCGGGTCATCGCCTGGGCCAGGAGGTTCCTGGACGAAGCGGTGCCGCTGGCGTCCGGGAGCCATGCCGACGTGACCGGATACCGGGTGGAGAACCGGCTGTTGTCGCCGGCGCTTGCCGATCCGGGGGCTTTCGCGGGCTATCGCGGCAACCAATCCGAGCCGGAAGCCATCCTGCTGCGACATCACGGCATCCATATCGAGCTGCTGCTCGATCGCTCACACCGGATCGGCCGCGACGATCCCGCGGGCCTCGCCGACATCGTGCTGGAGTCGGCGCTGACCACCATCGTCGATTTCGAGGACTCCATCGCCGCGGTCGATGCCGAGGACAAGGTTGCGGCCTATGGCAACTGGCTGGGCCTGATGCAGGGCGACCTCGAGGCGCGTTTCGAGAAGGGCGGCCGCAGCCTGACGCGAACGCTTGAGCCCGACCGCGCCTATACCGCGCCGGACGGCTCGCCCCTGAGCCTTGCCGGCCGTTCGCTGCTGTTCGTGCGGAATGTCGGCCATCTGATGACCACCCCCGCGGTGCGGCTGCCAGACGGTTCCGAGGCGCCGGAGGGCATCCTCGACGGCGTGGTCACCAGCCTGATCGCCATGCATGACCTGCAGGGCAGGAGCCGATGCTCCAACAGCCGCGCCGGCTCGATCTACATCGTCAAGCCGAAGATGCACGGCCCGGAGGAGGCAGGCTTCACCGACCGGCTGTTTAATGCGACCGAGGACCTGCTCGGGCTCCCCCGCCATACCATCAAGGTGGGGGTGATGGACGAGGAGCGGCGCACCTCGGCCAACCTGGCCGCCTGCATCGCCGCCGTGAGGCACCGCATCGTGTTCATCAACACGGGTTTCCTTGATCGCACCGGCGACGAGATGCACAGCGCGATGCAGGCGGGCGCGATGGTGCCCAAGGCGGAGATGAAATCCTCCGTCTGGATCGCCGCCTACGAGGATCGCAACGTGCAGATCGGCCTCGCCTGCGGGCTGTCCGGCCGCGCCCAGATCGGCAAGGGGATGTGGGCGGCGCCCGATCGCATGGCCGACATGCTGGCGCAGAAGATCAGCCATCCGAGAAGCGGCGCCACCACCGCCTGGGTGCCGAGCCCGACCGCCGCCACCCTGCACGCGACCCACTACCACCAGGTCGACGTGTCCGCCGTGCAGCGGCAGCGTGCCGGCGAGCCGGTGGCGGCGCTGGAGGGATTGCTGACCCTTCCGCTCGCCGCCGGCCGCAACTGGACGCCCGAGCAGATCCGCCTCGAGCTCGACAACAACGCCCAGGGCATCCTGGGCTATGTCGTGCGCTGGATCGATCAGGGTGTTGGCTGCTCCAAGGTGCCGGATATCCACGATGTCGGACTGATGGAAGACCGGGCCACGCTTCGCATCTCGTCCCAGCACATGGCGAACTGGATGCTGCACGGCGTGGCCTCGCCCGCCGAAGCCGAGGGCGCGCTCAGGCGCATGGCGGCGAAGGTGGACGGGCAGAACGCCCAGGATCCGCTCTACCGGCCGATGGCCGGGCGCGAGCAGGCGAGCCTCGCCTTCCAGGCGGCCCGCGCCCTGGTGTTCGAGGGGCTGGAACAGCCGAACGGCTACACCGAGCCGCTGCTGCACCGGTTCCGCGCGTCGGCCAAGGCAAGCGGCGGCGGCTCCGGTTCCTGATCCCTCCGCGGGCCTTGCCGCGGCGCGCGGTCAGTGCAGCTCCATACCCTCGATCTGATCGAAATGGGCCTCGGCGGCCCACCCGTAATGCGAAGGCTCAAACGGGCCTTTGCGGGAGCGCCAATCGTTCGCCACCGCCAGGATGATCTCGTTCGGTCCTTTGCGCAGGTCCAGCGGGATCGAAGCGTTGTCGGGTTCGAGGCGTCCGTCGGGCGACAGGCGGGTTTCCGGGGGGAAATACGTGTTCTTGCCCGAATAAACGGGCCGGCCGTTGAGGAACACCCATACCTCCTCGGCGTAGCCGACCTGCAGGGTCCGGCGCATCGGCCGGGCGGCAACAACCCTGGTCTTGAGCCAGGCCAGAGAGGGCTGCGGCGCTCGCGCCAGGCCGAACGCGCGGCCCAGGTTCACCAGTCCGGTAGGCTCGACCTCGATTGCTCGCCAGGAGCCGCTCGCTGGCGCCTGCTTTGCCAAAACGGCGCCGCTGCGGTCATAGACGCCGGGCGGCGAGGCTTGCCACGCCGTGAGCGTGCCGGCCTGCACGGGCTCGGCCGGCACCGCCGACAGGCGCGCGGAGGTGTCGGGATCGATGATGATGAGGTTCGCGTATATCGCCGGGCCCTTGAAGGCGAGGCCGCCGTGCTGTCTCAGCCCCCGGAGCCGCGGGACGACCAGGGACGGCTCGGCCGCGTGGTTGACATAGACCCGCATGCCGTCGCCGACGACTTCGATGTGGACGTGGTTCCAGCCGGTGGCCGAGATCGGTGCCGGCGCCTGGTAGTTGGGATAGATGTTCCACGCCATCATCGTGTGCGTGATGGGCGCATACTGGATGCAGTCGTTTGCGGCTGGGCAGTCCGGGTTGGCGCGCAGGTAGACGAACTCACCCTCCGCTGAACCCTCGCGATGGAAGACCACGCCCGCATCGTCGTAGCCGAGCGGCTTGATGTCGAAGTCGATGACGCCCGTGGAAAACCGCGCCGTCTTCGAGGCAGCCACCCCTTCGTTCAGCGTCATGGTTCCGGTCGGCATGCCCTCGTAGCGCGCGAATTTTGCCGAAGCGGCCACGCCGCCCATGGATGGGAGGGGCGGCTGCATCGTCCAGGCGTCGGCCGACATGGGGTAGGAGGTCTTTCCGTCAGACGGAGGCTCAGCCAGGGCGAGGGCGCTTGATAACAGAAGGCCCGCCACGCTGAGCATCCCGACCAGAAACGTCGCACGACTTTTCACCGATCTATACCTCGTCAGGGCGGAAACGCCGGTCGGCCCCAGCGCCGCCGAGCGTCCAGTACTCGCGCTCGGGGAGCTTGTGAACAGCCTCGGTGACCGGAGGTATGAAGCCGGATCCGACTCGAGCTTGTTTGATCCCGGCGATCGCAGCGGTGACGACCTTCGTGCGCAACGCCTGGGGCAACGCGGCCCCGGCGGTATCGGCGGCGCGGGTTTCGCGTGATCGCCGGCAGCGTGCCGACCGAACGGCCGACCAGGCCGCCTTCCGGCAGCAAACAACCAGGCTGCCTTTCCGGCAGCGGCCGAAACCGTTGCGCGGCCAAGACGAACCGTTCATGGTGACGAAGCGTTCAGCACATCGCATCAGGGTCAAAGGAACAGCATTGCCGGCGGACAGCGAAGCGCCCGTGTCGAACCCGCCTCGGCACGCCACCCGACGCAGGCGCTGGCCGATCGGGATCGGGGTTTTGGTGCTGGCGGTCGCGATCTTGATCGCCGTGTGGCAATGGGACTGGTTCATCCCGCTCGTGGATGCCCAAGCCTCCGCCGCCCTCGGACGCAAGGTGACGATCCAGCATCTGCACGTTCATCTCGGCGGCACCACGCTCATTACCGCCGATGGCGTGCGCGTGGAGAGCCCGCCGGGCTTCCCGGCCGACCAGCCGCTGGCGACCATGGATCATCTCACCGTCGGGGTGCGGCCGCTGAGCTACCTGCACGGCAGGCTGGTCGATATCCCGCTGATCGCCATGGACCATCCGGTGGTGAATGCCATCGCGCGGCCGGACGGCACCGCCAACTGGACGGCGACTGCGACCTCGAACCCGTCGCAAAAGCCTAGCACCCGTCCTCCGCCGCGGCTCGGCGTGCTCCGGATCGAGGATGGTCACGTCCATGTGCAGGATCCGCACTTCAAGACCGACATGAACCTGCTGGTACATACCACCGGCGAGAAGCAGGCCGATGGCGGACGCCTGCTCGCGACGGCGAGCGGCACCTATGCGCATCAGCCGATCACCGGCCGCTTCGCCGGCGGCGCGCTGCTGCAGTTGCGCGACCGCGCCAGGCCCTATCCGATCGACCTCCATGTCGCCAACGGCCCGACCACCGTCACCCTGAAGGGCGAGGTCGACCAGCCCCTCACCTTCGGCGGCGCCCGGTTGAAGCTGGTGTTCCAGGGGCCGGACATGGCGCTGCTGCTGCCGCTCACCGGCGTGCCGATCCCGCACACGCCGCCTTTCAAGGTGACCGGCAATCTCGACTACCAGAAGAGCCGCATCGTGTTCGACCATTTCCGCGGCACCGTCGGGGCCAGCGATCTCGGCGGCCGGATCGCGGTCGAGCCGGAAGGCCATGTGCCGGACGTGCAGGCCGACCTGGTCTCCACCAAGGTCGACCTGAACGACCTTGCCGGCTTCATCGGCAGCACGCCGGGCAGCAGCAAGAAGCACGACGCCAGTCCCGCGCAGCAGCGCGAGATCAGCAAGTCGCGAAGCAGCGGAGACATCCTGCCCGAGCAGACCTTCAGCGTTCCCAAGCTGCGCGCCGCCAACGTTCACCTGAAATACAAGGGCGCCAAGATCGAGAACCGGTTCGTGCCGCTCGACAACATCGTGGTCGGCCTCGACATCGTCGACGGCCGGATCACCCTGCACCCGCTAGATTTCGGCGTCGGTTCCGGCACGATCACCTCCAACGCCGAGCTGGACCCCGCACCTGGCCCTACGGCTGGCCCCACTGCTGGCCGCGAGACCAGCCCTCCGGCCAGCGACGAGTTCCAGACCAAGGCTCACGTCACGTTCCGCAACGTCGATCTTTCCCGGGTGATGCAGGCGACGCATGCCTTCAAGGGACAGGGCGTGATCGGCGGCCAGGCGGACCTCAGCACCACCGGCAACTCGGTTGCGACCCTGCTGGGCAATGGCAACGGGGGTGCGACGCTGATCGTGTCCGGCCATGGCGATATCAGCGCCCTGCTGCACGACATCGCCGGACTCGAGGTCGGCAATGCGATCCTGTCTGCGCTGGGTCTGCCGAACCGGGCCGAGCTGCGCTGCTTCGTCGCCGACATGCCGCTCAAGGACGGCATCCTGTCGATGCGCACCTTCCTGCTGCAAACCAGCGAAGCGCGCTCGATCGGCCGCGGCACCATCGACCTTCGCAACCAGACGCTCGATTATTCGCTGACCACCCGCTCGACCCATTTCAGCGTGGGCTCGCTACCGGGACCGATCAACGTGACCGGCAAGCTGGGCAGTCCCACCATCCGGCCCGGAGCCGAAGTGATCGCCAGGGCGGGGGCTGCAGCCGGGCTCGGGGTGCTGCTGGCACCGCTCGCCATCCTGCCGACGGTGCAGCTCGGCGTGGGCGAGGGCGCCTGCACCGATGCGCTGCGCGAGGCCAGGCAAGACCCGGCGGCACCTCCGGCCGCTACAAAGGTGGTTGCCCATCCGGCGCGGCCGCATCATCGCTGAAAGGCGCCGTCCGGATGGTGGTTGCGGTGCCAGGGTCCCGATGCCGCTCCACGACCTGCATGGTGGCTTGATGCAGCGAGTTCCGCGGTTATCCGCCGCTCAGCCGTAGCGTGCGAGCGACAGGTCCTGGTACTCGATGTTGGGACGCTTGCCGGTGATCAGATCGGCAACCAGGCGGCCTGAGCCGCAGGCCATCGTCCACCCCAGGGTACCGTGTCCGGTGTTGAGCCAGAGGTTGGTGTAGGGTCCGGAGTGGCCCACCACCGGGGTGCCATCCGGGGTATTCGGCCGCAGGCCGGTCCAGAAGCTGGCGCGGGCAAGATCGCCGCCGCCGAACAGCTCGTTGAAGCTCAGCTCCAGGGTTTCCCGCCGCTCGGCGCGCAGCCGGGTGTCGTAGCCGGTGAGTTCGGCCGTGCCGCCGACGCGGATCCGGTCGTCGAGCCGGGTGATCGCAACCTTGTAGGTTTCGTCGTTGACGGTGGAGACGGGCGCGCGCCCGGCGTCGGTCAGCGGGATGGTCAGCGAGTAGCCCTTTACCGGATAAACCGGCAGACGGATGCCGAGCGGGCGCAGCAGCCGCGGCGTATGGCTGCCCATCGCCACCAGGTAGGCGTCGCCGCTGATCAGGCCGGCACTGGTGGCAACGCCGCTGATCCGCGTTCCCTCCGCCTGGAGCGAGATGACCGTGATGTTCTGGCGGAAGCGCACGCCCTGTGCTGCGGCCAGCGCCGCCAGCCGCTGCGTGAACAGGTGCGCATCGCCGGATTCGTCACCCGGCAGGCGCAGCCCGCCCTTCAGCAGGTGACGCACGCGGCCGAGCGCCGGCTCGGCCCTGATGCAGCCCTCCACATCAAGCAGTTCGTGCGCGACGCCGCTCTCGGCGAGGATGCGCATGTCCTCGGCGGCGTGGTCGAGCTGCTTTTGATGGCGGAACAACTGCACCAGGCCGCGCTGACGGTCATGGTAGCGGATGCCGGTCTCGACCCGCAGGTCGCCCAGGCAGTCGCGGCTGTACTCCGCGAGCCGCAGCATGCGGCCCTTGTTGCGGGCGTAGGCCTCCTCGTTGCAGTTGCGCAGAAGCTGGAGCATCCAGCGCCACATCGCGGGGTCGAACCGGGCGCGGATCACCAGCGGGCTGTGCTTGCCGAGCATCCAGCCGATCGCCTTGCGCGGCAGGCCAGGCGCCGCCCAAGGCGTGGAGTAGCCGGGCGACACCTGACCGGCGTTGGCGAAGCTGGTTTCCATGCCGGTCTGGCCTTGCCGGTCGACCAGCTCCACCTCGTGCCCCAGCCGCGACAGGTACCAGGCCGAGGCGACACCGATCACGCCGCCGCCCAGAACGATGACCTTCATGGCGCGTGCTCCGGCGGCAGCCCGATATAGTGGCGGTGGTAGCGGTGGCCGAGTGCCGCCAGCAGCTCGTAGCCGATCGTGCCGGCCGCCTCGGCTGCTTGTTCAAGGCTGCGCTGCGGGCCGATCAGGTCGACCGCGGTGCCGGCCGGCAGATCCGCCCCTCCCAGTGCGGTCACATCGAGGCACAGGCAATCCATCGACACGCGGCCGACAATCGGCAGCGTGGTTGGATCATCCGACGACAGCGTTGCGGCGCCGCGTTCGCCGGACGCGCGCAGGAAGCCGTCTGCGTAGCCCACCGCCACCGTGGCGATCCGGCACGGCGCGTCTGCGGTGAAGCGGGCGCCATAGCCCACGCTGGCTCCGGCCGGGATCCAGCGGCTCTGCACGACGCGCCCCTGCAGGCGGATGACCGGGCGCATCGGGTTCGGCTGACCGGGCGCCGGGTTGACCCCGTAGAGCGCGCCACCGGGCCTGATCATGTCGAACCGGTAGTCCGGACCAAGAAACGTTCCGAACGAGGCAGCCAGGCTCGCCCGGTTGCCGGGCAGCAACCGGAGGAACTCCCTGAAGCGACCGAGCTGCTCGGCATTGAGCGGATGGCCGGGGGTGTCGGCGCAGCCCAGATGGCTCATCAGCAGGGTCGGCAGGATGCCGTCCAGCAGCTCCGGATCACGGGCCAGCGCCAATGCCTCGTCCCAGCACAGGCCAAATCGCGACATGCCGGTGTCGAACTGCAGCACGGCGGCGAGCGGGCGGCCATGCCGGCGCGAGAGCGCCTGCCATTCCTCGATCTGCTGCATGCTGTTCAGCACCGGGATCAGCCCATGCCGCTCCATCTCGGCCCCGCTGCTCGGCGGCGGCCCACTCAGGACATACACCGCGCTTTCCCGGGTCAGCACCGGCCGAAGCGCCCGACCCTCGTCCAGGTGCGCCACAAAGAAATGCCTGCAGCCTTCCTGGGCCAGGCGCCGGGTCACCGGCTCCGCGCCCAGCCCATAGCCGTCCGCCTTGACCACCGCTGCGCACACCGCAGGTGCTGCCAGCTCGCGCAGCGTGCGGTAGTTGGCGGCCAAGGCATCCAGATCGATGGTCAGCAAGCCTCCCGCCGAGCCAATCCGTTCGCAGGAGGATGTCATGCCGCCATCTTCATGCGGCAACCGCCGGCACACCCTTGCTGGTGGAGTATTCGAAATGCAGCGCCCGGTCCGGGTTGACGATCGGGTGGATGGCGTGCGCCGCCACGGCCGCCTCGCTGAAGCCCTGCAGGATCAGCTTGAGCTTGCCGGGATAGGTGGCCACGTCGCCGATCGCGAACACCCCGGGGCAGGACGTCTCGCAGCTGCTCGGCATCACCTGGATGTGGTGGTTCGCCGATTGCAGGTCCCATTGCGCAACAGGGCCGAGATCGGTGGAGAGTCCGAAGAACGGCAGCAGATGGTCCGCCTGCAGCAGCCGCGTGTCGCCGTCCAGCGTCGCCACCTCGACGCCGCGCAGAACCGCAGCCTCGCCCTGCAGCGCGTGCAGTTGATAGGGCACCACCAGCTCGATGCTGCCACCCGGACCGCTCGCGGCCCTGAGCTGGGCCAGGCTTTCGGGCGCCGCGCGGAACTTCGACCGCCGGTGCACCAGGTAGATCTTGGCGGCGATGTCCTTCAACGCCAGCGCCCAGTCGACCGCGCTGTCGCCGCCGCCTGCGATCACCACGCGCGAGCCGCGGAACATCTCCTTGCGTCGAACATGGTAGTGCACCGTGCCGCTGCGCTCGAAGGCGTCGAGGCCCTCGAGCGGCGGCCGGTTCGGACCGAACGCGCCGGCGCCGGCGGCCACCACCACGGCGCGGGCCTGCACCTGGTCGCCCCGGTCGGTATGCAGGGTGAAGCCGCCGCGGCTGCCCTCGAGGCGGTCGACCCTGCGGCCAAGCAGGCGCGGCACCTCGAACGGCGCGATCTGCGTCTCCAGCGCCGCGATCAGGCCGGCGCCCTCGATCGCCGGGTGGGCCGGGATGTCGTAGATCGGCTTCTCCGGGTACAGGGCCGCGCACTGGCCGCCGACTTCCTCGAGGCTGTCGATCAGTACGCTGGCAAGCTTCAGCATGCCGCACTGGAACGCCGCGAACAGTCCGACCGGGCCGGCTCCGACGATCGCCACATCAGTCTGCATCGCTTCAGCCATCCTGCCTCCTCGTCTGGCGTCGCCGGATTCCGCGCGTATCCAGACCTTGCGCGTACATTGTGGAGCGGGGATGCGCTACGGCAAGATGCGCCAGATGGGCGAGTCTGAAACATGCCTGCTGGATGGGCTTGCCGCGACCGAGTCGCTCGGGATGCGGCTGGCCTCGTTGCTGCGCGCCGGCGACAGCATCCTGCTGGAGGGACCGCTAGGGGCGGGCAAGACCGCGCTCGCCCGGGCGCTGCTTCGCGCCGCCTGCGGCGATCCAGCATTGGAGGTGCCCAGCCCGAGCTACACGCTGGTGCAGAGCTACGACTCGGAGGGGTTCGTTCTGAGCCATTTCGACTTGTGGCGCCTTGATGGTCCGGCTGCGCTTGTTGAACTCGGCTGGCACGAGGCGCGCGAAGGCGTCGTGCTGGTGGAATGGCCGGATCGGCTTGGCCCGCTCGTCCCGGCCGATGCGCTGCGTGTGCGGCTCGATCCGGTGGCGGATGATCCGCACCGTCGGCTGGCCCGCCTCAGTGGCTGGCCCGGGCGCGGCCGGCTCGCATGAGGGACCTGTTTCTCGATCTCGCCTCGCACGTTCCGCGCACCGCCATGCTGTTGAGCGCGGGCCTGGGCCGGCGGATGCGCCCGCTCACCGAGCGCACCGCAAAGCCGCTACTGGTGGTGGGCGGCCGGAGCCTGCTGGATCACGCCCTTGACCGGCTTGGCGAAGCCGGGGTCGAGCAGGTGGTGGTGAACGTGCACTGGCACGCCGAACAGATCGAGCAGCGCCTGCTCGCCCGCGCGGTCCGCCATCCCGGGCCGCCCCGCGCGGTCGCCCTGCGCGAGCCCGTGCTGCTGGAAACCGGCGGCGCGGTGCTCGGCGCGCTGGCCGCCGGAATGCTCGAGCACGAGGCGCCGTTCTTTGTGGTCAACGGCGACAGCCTCTGGCTGGACGGTCCGGTCTCCGCGCTGTCGCGCCTGGCAGCCGGCTTCGATCCGCGTCGCCTCGACGTGCTGCTGCTGCTCAGCCGGATCGTGGGCGCGGTCGGCGACGTCGGCCAGCCCGATTTCGCCGGCGACTTCGCGCTTGATCCGGACGGGATGGTACGGCGGCGGCGCGAGCAGGAGATCGTGCCCTATGTCTATGCCGGGCTGCAGATCGTCTCGCCGCGCCTGTTCGACGGCGCGTCCGGCGGCGCGTTCAGCATGAACCTGCTTTGGGACCGGGCGATCCGGGCGCGACGCCTGCGCGCGCTGGTGCATGACGGGCCCTGGTTCCACGTGTCGCGGCCGCCGGACCTGGTCGCCGCCGAGACGGCGATGCGCGATCCGACCTTCGGTCCCTCCAACACGTGACGAAGCTCGCCTCCATGAACCTTGCGAGCATTCCCGCTCACCTGCCGTTCCTCGACAGCCTCGCCCGGCGCTGGCTTGGCGGTCTTGATT
>CAXUNX010000035.1:19246-20247 GCA_964252545.1 uncultured Acetobacteraceae bacterium
CCGCGCGGCCCGCGCGCTGGCGGAAGCGTTTCTGCGCGCGACCGATGGCCGGGTGCTGCTGCTGCCGCGGATCATCGCCATCGGCGCCCTCGACGAGGCGCCGCTCGCACTTGCCGGCAGCCTTGATCTGCCGCCGGCGGTTGCGCCGATGCGCAGGCTCGCCGAGCTGTCCCGCCTGGTGCTCGCCGCCAGCGGCGGGCTCGGGATCGCGCCGGTCGCCGATCAGGCCTGGCTGTTGTCGCGCTCGCTCGCGGAGCTGATGGATGAAGCCGAGCGCAACGAGACCGATCTCGCCGAGCGCCTGCCCCGCCTGGCCGAGACCCACGCCGAGCACTGGCAGATCACCCTGAGGTTTCTGCAGATCGTCACCCAGGCCTGGCCGGCCTGGCTTGGGGAGAACGGGCTGATGAACCCGGTGGCGCGCGAGGTGGCCTTGCTGCGTGCCCAGGCGCAGGCCTGGAGCGAGCAGGCGCCTGCCGACCCGGTATGGGCGGCAGGATTCAGCGTGGCGAGCCCGGCGTTGCGGGCGTTGCTGGCGGCGGTGGCGCAACTGCCGCGCGGGGCGCTGGTGTTCCAGGGCCTCGACCGTGCGCTCGACCCGGCCTGCTTCGAGACGCTGCCGGAGTCGCATGCGCAATTCGGTCTGAGCCGGCTGCTCGGCGCGCTCCGCGTGCGCCGGGAGGATGTGGTGGACTGGCACGACCTTTCTGGCACGGCGCGGGCTCGGGCGGGCCAAGCTGCGGGGGGCTGGAGTCCGGAGCGCCGGGTTCCGGAAGGTCGGGTGCGGGCGCTGCAATCCGTGCTGCTGCCGGAACAGGCGCTCGGCTCCTGGATCGACGACAAGCAGGCCGGAGAGATCTCGGGCCTGAGCCGGCTGTCTCCCGCCGATCAGCAGGAGGAAGCCGGGGCGATCGCGCTGCTGCTGCGCGACGCGATCGAGATGCCGGGCCGCCGGGCGGCGCTGATCACGCCGGACCGTGGGCTTGCCGCCCGGGTGGTGG
>CAXUNX010000036.1:0-20159 GCA_964252545.1 uncultured Acetobacteraceae bacterium
GATGGTGGCCGGCGACAGCGGCTGCGGCAGGCGGCGCGACAGGGTGCGGCTGCCGACCGGGTCGCCGGTCTCCACGTACTGCTCGACGATCTCGCGCAGGATCGACGCCGAACGCGGATCCAGGCCCGGCGGCAAGATGGGTCGCTGCGGCAAGTCCCGAACATCCATTGCTGTGACCTCCAACGCCACCTCACCCGAGATCACCTCCGAGGTGGCGCCCTGGCCTGGGACGGCAGCGCGCGCTATGCCCTCGGATCAGCCCAGGAGATGATAGCATGCGCCCATCCGGCCGCGCCCCCGACGAAATTCGTAGCGTGTCGATCGAGCCGGGGATCGCGCACCATGCCGAAGGCTCGGTGCTGATCCGGATGGGGGGCACCGAGGTGCTGTGCGCGGCCAGCGTCGAGCCGCGGGTGCCGCCCTTCCTGCGCAACCAGGGACTTGGCTGGGTCACCGCCGAATACGGCATGCTGCCGCGCGCCACCCACACCCGCGGCATGCGTGAAGCGGCCAAAGGCAAGCAGTCCGGCCGCACCCAGGAGATCCAGCGGCTGATCGGCCGCTCGATGCGCGCCGTGGTCGACCGCAAGGCGCTGGGCGAGATGACCATCACGCTGGATTGCGACGTGCTCAACGCCGATGGCGGCACGCGCTGCGCTGCCATCACCGGCTCGTGGGTGGCGCTCAGCCTGGCGCTGAACCGGCTGGTCAGGCAGCGGGTGATCGCGGCGGTGCCGCTCACCGGCCAGGTGGCGGCGATCTCCTGCGGCCTGATCGGCGAGGCGGCGGCAACGATTGCGGTGGCCGACCTCGACTATGCGGAAGACAGCACGGCGGCGGCGGATGCCAATTTCGTGCTGACGGAGGGCGGCGGCATCGTCGAGATCCAGGGCACCGCCGAACAGGCGCCGTTCTCGGAGGGGCAGTTCCACGCCCTGATGCGCCTGGCGCGGGTCGGCACCGAGGCGCTGTTCGTGGCCCAGCGGCAGGCGGTGGCGCAAGGGCTCGAGGAGCATGCCGGCGCATGAGCCGCAGGCTGCGGCGGGGCGACCGGCTGGTGGTCGCCAGCCACAATCCGGGCAAGCTCGCCGAGTTCGAGGCGCTGCTGGGCCGATGCGGCCTCCAGCTGGTGAGTGCTGGAGCACTCGGCCTCGCCGAGCCCGACGAGACCGAGCACAGCTTCGCCGGCAATGCGCGGCTCAAGGCGCAGGCGGCGGCGCACGCCTCCGGACACCCGGCGATCGCCGACGATTCCGGCTTCTGCGTCCGGGCGCTTGATTCGGCGCCCGGCATCTATTCCGCACGCTGGGCCGGCCCTGCACGCGATTTCGGGCTTGCGATGCGTCGGGTGCGCGAGGCGGTTGCGGCCTCGAACACGCCCGCCGACGACGCCGCCTGGTTCGTGTGCGTGCTCTGCCTGGCTTGGCCGGACGGGCACGAGCAATGCTTCGAGGGACGCATCGACGGCAGCCTGTGCTGGCCGCCGCAAGGACAAAACGGCCACGGCTACGACCCGGTGTTCCGACCCGCGGGCCAGACGATGCGCTTCGCCGAGATGAGCGACGCCGAAAAGAACACGATCAGCCATCGTGCGCGGGCGTTCGCGCGGTTTGCCGAGGCATGCCTGCCGCAATGATGGCGGCGGATCAGGCGACTACCCCGGCAAGCCCGCCGCGCAGATCAGGCCGCGATCTTGTTCACCCGCGTCGAAGCGATCTCGGAAAGCTTCTTGTCGGTGGCCTTTTCTTCTTCCAGAGTCTCCTGCAGCACGCTCGCGCAATCGTCACGGCCGAGCTGGCGGGCGAAAGCCATCAACGAGCCGTAGCGCGTCATCTCATAGTGCTCGACCGCCTGTGCCGCGGAAAGCATCGCCGCATCAAGCACCTCCGGCTGGTCGCAATCGCTGATGATCTCCTTGGCCTCCGAAAGGATGCCGTCCATCGCCGCACAGGTCACCGCCTTGACCGCCTGGCCATGCATCTGGAACACCCGCTCGAGGCGCTTCACCTGATTCTCGGTCTCGCGCAGATGCTGCTGGAAGGCGCTCTTCAGTTCCGGGCTGGAGGCTTTCTCGATCATCGTCGGCAGGTTCTTCACGATCTGGTTCTCGGCGTAATAGATGTCCTGCAGCGTGTGCACGAACAGGTCATCGAGCGTCTTGATCGGCTTGCTGAAAATTCCCACTGTGCTTCTCCTTGAACCCGAGTTTCTGGTTGTCGTGGACCCGGGATAACCGCACAGCGCAACGCGCGGCGGCTGCGCGCGTCCTCCACATCGCCACTTCTTGAAGCGGAACGCCTACAGGCGAGCCTCGGAACCAAGGCGCGGCGCAATCAAGCCCGAGAGAGACCCACGATGCCCCAGGGCAGCAAGGACGCCTATACCGGCAAGCAGAAACGCAAGGCCGAGCACATCGAGCAAGGCTACAAACAGCGCGGCGTCGATCCGAGGGAAGCCGAAAGCCGCGCCTGGGCCACGGTCAACAAGCAAGATGGCGGCGGCAAGAAGCGCGGATCCGGCCGCGCGCCGAAATCCACCAGCGGGATGCCAGTCAGCGGCGGCTTGGCACCGGGGCCGCGGCCGGCAGGTCTTCCTCGAGGATGCTGACATGCATCGAATAGGAGATCTCGCCCTCGTCGTCATCGCGGTGCAAGGTACCGATCACCTCCTGGTCCACCGCCACCTCGACCGACGCCCCGGCACGCGGCGGCTTGACCACGCGAATCCGGTCCGAGCCGATCAGCTTGCGGAGATAGGCCTGCACGCGGGCAATCTCTGATGTGGTCACGCCCATTCACTCCTGCTCGGGCACGGGTTTAAGACGCAAGAGCTGCCGCCGCAACCACCCAGAGCCGAAGCGGGCGGCGTCGGCTCCCGGCCTGGATGGGCCCGGCTCCGGCGACCGGATGACCGCTTAGCGCCCGGTGAGGATGCGCTCGATCAGTTGCCGGACGGTCGGCACGAAGCCGTTGGAGTAGAACGGGTCCGAGGCGAACCGGTAG
This sequence comes from uncultured Acetobacteraceae bacterium, assembly GCA_964252545.1. Classification (GTDB taxonomy): domain Bacteria; phylum Pseudomonadota; class Alphaproteobacteria; order Acetobacterales; family Acetobacteraceae; genus Lichenicoccus. Next base: position 3,003 of record CAXUNX010000036.1, read on the forward strand.
GCGTTGGTGCCCCCGAACATGAGGTTGTTGTCGACCGCCTCGGCATCGTCGGGTGCGGCGTGGCTGATCGATTGCAGCGTCTTCTGGATGCAGAACGAGCGAGGATCGGCCTTGCGGCCGTTGCTGAACTCGGGTCCCTGCTGGCTCCAGTTGGAGAAACGGCATTCCGACAGGCAGCCCATGCAGGCGATCTGGTCGGCGACAATGCAGGCCGCCTGTTCGGGCGTTTCGAAAACCAGGGTGGAGTCCGGCGTGCGCAGCGCCTCGGTGAAGCCTTCCAGCTCCCAGGCCCGCACCCGGGCCAGGTCGGCCGGTGCGAGATAGACCAGCCGCTTGCGTGCACCAACCCCATAGGGCGCCACGTGCGCCCCCACCGACTCCGAGGAGAACGCCACCTGCCGCTCGGAGCGGTCGCGCAATTGCCGCAGGAAGCTGTTGTTGACGGCAGACGAGTAGAAGCCGGTCGGGCTGAACTTGTTGAGAAACACGTCGCCCTTGCGGAGATGCAGCAGGCGCTGCTTCCAGGCGTCGGGAATCGGGCTTTCCTGGGTCAGGAGCGGCCGGGTGCCGAACTGGAACGCGATCGGGCCGAGGTCGGGATTGTCGATCCAGCCCTCCCACTCCTCGAGCCACCAGACGCCGCCGGCCATGATGATCGGGGTGTCGCCAAGCCCGAACGTGCGCATCAGCTTGCGCAACTCCAGCACGCGCTCGAAGGGCGCTTGCGGGGCTGCGGGATCCTCGCTGTTGGACAGGCCGTTATGGCCGCCCGCGAGCCAGGGATCCTCGTAGACGACGCCGCCGAGCAGCCCGGCCGCGTGATGGTAGGCGCGCTTCCATAGGGCGTTGAACGCCCGCGCCGAGGACACGATCGGGTAATACGGCACGCTGAAGCGCGACGCGATCTCGGACAGGCGGTAAGGCATGCCGGCGCCGCAGGTCAGCCCGTTGATCAGGCCGCGTGCCCCTTCCAGCACACCGGTGATGACGCGCTCGGCGGCTCCCATCTCCCACAAGATATTGGCATGGATGCGGCCGCGCCCGCCCGACAGCTCATGCGCCGCGCGCGCCTGGGTGATGCCACCGGCGATGGCGTAGCTCACCATCTCCTCGTGGCGCTCGCGCCGGGTGCGGCCATGATAAATCTGCGCCACCACCCGGCCTTCGGCGTCGAAGCTGTCGGCATTGACGATGCTGATGGTGCCGGCCCCGCCGGCTGCCGCCCAATGGCCGGCCGAGACCCCGGTCGACACCGAAACCCCCTTGCCGCCCTCGACCAGGGGCAGAACCTCGGTCCCGCCGAAGCTGATCGCATTGATGGTCTTCATCACCGTCCGTGTCGCTCCGCAGTGCCAACGCCGCCGCGCCGCCCGGTTTCCTGGATTGCTCCGCGCCGGGAGCCTTGCGGCCTCGGTGCCGGCGCTGCGTCTTTATTTGTCTTATCTGGATACAGTTTGTGAGCGAAGAGCCACCCAGCAAGATTTTACCGGTGCCGGCAGCGACGCGGCCGCCGCCCGGGTCTACCCGGCGGCGTTCTCGACGCTGCGCTCGCGGCCTTTGGCGCCAACGCTGTCGCTGATATCGGCGCCGGTAGCCTGATCGACCACCCGCATCGACAGCTTCACTTTTCCACGATCATCAAAGCCGAGCACCTTTACCTTCACGGAGTCCCCCATTGACACCACGTCGTTGGTTCGGGCCACCCGGCCCTGCGCCAGCTCGCTGATGTGCACAAGGCCGTCGCGCGCACCGAGGAAGTTCACGAAGGCGCCGAAATCAGCCACCTTCACCACCTTGCCAGTATAGATCACGCCGACTTCCGGCTCGGCCACGATGCCGCGTATGCGGTCGACCGCCTTTTGCGCCTGCTGGTCGGAGGTCGCGGCGATCTTCACCGTGCCGTCATCGTTGATGTCGATCTTGCAGCCGGTGCTTTCCACGATCTCGCGGATCACCTTGCCGCCGGTGCCGATGATGTCGCGCAGCTTCTCCTTGGGCACGGTGATCACGGTGATCTTCGGCGCCGTGGCCGAGACCCCGGCCCGGCCCTGGGTCAACGCGCGGGCCATCTCGCCCAGGATGTGCAGCCGGCCCTCGCGCGCCTGGTCGAGCGCCACCTTCATGATCTCGGGAGTGATCGAGGTGATTTTGATGTCCATCTGCAAGGAGGTGACACCCTGCTCGGTGCCGGCCACCTTGAAGTCCATGTCGCCGAGATGGTCCTCGTCGCCGAGGATGTCGGACAGCACCGCGTAGCCGCGCTCCTCCTTGATCAGGCCCATGGCGATGCCCGCCACCGGACGGGTCAGCGGCACGCCTGCGTCCATCAGCGACAGCGAGGTGCCGCAAACCGTGGCCATCGACGAGGAGCCGTTGCTTTCGGTGATCTCGCTGACCACGCGCAGCGTGTAGGGGAAGCTCTCCTTGCCGGGCAGCAGCGGGTGGATGGCGCGCCAGGCGAGCTTGCCGTGGCCGATCTCGCGCCGGCCGGGCGAGCCCATCCGGCCGGCCTCGCCCACCGAATAGGGCGGGAAATTATAATGCAGCATGAAGTTGGAACGATACTCGCCTTCGAGCGCGTCGATCACCTGCTCGTCCTGGCCGGTGCCCAGCGTGGTGACCACCAGCGCCTGGGTCTCGCCGCGTGTGAACAGCGCCGAGCCGTGCGCGCGCGGCAGCACGCCCACCTCGGCCACGATCGGGCGCACGGTGCGCAGGTCGCGTCCGTCGATGCGCAGGCCGGTATCAAGCACGGCGCCGCGCACGATGTCGGCCTCGAGCTCCTTCAGCAGCGGACGGGCAGCGTCGGCATCCAGCCCCTCCGCCCGCAGCGCCTCGGTGATCTGCTTCTTGGCCGCACCCACCTTCTCGTAGCGCGCCTGCTTGACGCGCTCCCCGTAGGCCTCGGCAAGGCTGGCGCGGCCGAGCGTGTCGATCCGGCCCTTCAACGTGAGCTCCTGCTCGGTAGGAGCGGACAGCTCCCACGGCGACTTGGCGGCATGCTCGGCCAGCGCGATGATCGCCTGGATCACCGGCTGGAACGCTTCGTGGCCGAACGTGACGGCGCCCAGCATCAGCTCCTCGCTGAGCTCCGACGCCTCGCTCTCGACCATCAGCACGCCGTCGGCAGTGCCGGCGAGCACCAGGTCGAGCTGGCTCTGCTTGGTCTGGTCGAGGGTGGGGTTGAGCACGTACTGGCCGTCGAGATGGCCGACCCGGCAGCCGGCGATCGGACCGAAGAAGGGGATCCCCGACAAGGTCAGCGCCGCCGAGCAGCCGATCATCGCGACAATGGCCGGATCGTTCTCGAGGTCATGGCTCAGCACGGTGGCCACGACCTGCACCTCGTTGCGGAAATTGTCGGGAAACAGCGGCCGGATCGGCCGGTCGATCAGCCGCGAATTGAGGATCTCCGCCTCGGACGGACGGCCTTCCCGCTTGAAGAAGCCGCCCGGGATCTTGCCGGCGGCGAATGCCTTTTCCTGGTAGTTGACGGTCAGGGGGAAGAAATCCTGCCCCGGCTTGACGCCCTTGGCGCCGACCGCCGTGCACAGCACGATGGTGTCGCCATACGAGGCCATGACCGCGCCGTCCGCCTGGCGGGCGATCTTGCCGGTTTCGAGCACGAGGGTGCGGCCGCCCCACTCGATTTCCTTGCGATAAAAGTCGAACATGCTGTTCTCCCGTTGGTGCCGATCTGCTGAAGTGCATCAGCGGGCGGGATGGTGCGGGATGCGGCGTTTCGGACGGCATGGAGTGGACGCCCCATGTGGCCTGAAACGCCGGTGGTCGCTCTGATCCCCCCCGGCGTTATGAAGTTGGGTGCTTTGAGGTCAGTAGGCCAGGACCTGCTGGTCCCGGCCTTGAAGGCTAGCGGCGCAGGCCGAGACGGCCGATCAGGGTCTCATAGCGGCCCTGGTCACGACGCTTGAGGTAGTCGAGCAGCCGGCGACGCCGGCCAACCAGCATCAGCAGGCCGCGACGCGAATGGAAATCCTTCGCATGGGTCTTGAGGTGCTCGGTGAGGTTGGAGATCCGTTCGCTGAGCAGGGCGACCTGCACTTCGGGCGAGCCGGTGTCTGCGGCGGCGGTGGCGTAATCGCCTATCAGCGCCGTGCGGCGCTCGGCGGTAATCGACATCGTGATGCTCCGTATGGTGAGGGTTACAGCAGGCGCTCCGGCCGCAACCACCCGTCTTCGAGTCTGCAGAGGCCGATCACGCGCCTTCCGTCCATGGCGCAGGCGATGCCCCCGGCAGGGTTCGCTTCGTCAGGGATCCGGCCCATCAACGCGACCAGGCTGATGGCCTGGCCATGCGAGAGGCTTTCCGCTTCATGTCCGGTCAGGGCCAGCGCCGGGATGTCGGCCAGCGCGGTCGAAACCGGACGCAGAAGCGCCGGTGAGGCAGGCGCGTTGTCCGCGCCCTCGAGGATTTTGTCCAGGGAAATCGCATCGGCGATGGCGAACGGCCCCACCCGCAGCCGCCGCAGCGCCGCCACGTGCCCCACCGTGCCGCAGGCGCGCGCGAGGTCGCGTGCGAGGCTGCGCATGTACACGCCCTTGCCGGACTGCACCGCGAACACCGCCCGGTCGGGATCCGGGCGGCTGATCAGCTCGAACCGGTCGATGCGCGCCGGCCGCGGCTCCAGCAGCGGGGCACGGCCGTCCCGGGCCATGTCATAGGCGCGCTCGCCGGCGATCTTGATGGCGGAGAAAGCCGGCGGCACCTGCAGGATGGCGCCGCGGAAGGCCACCAGCTCGTGCGCGATGCGGGCCTCGTCGGGCCGCGCCCCGGAGATCTCGGTCACCGCGCCGTCGGCGTCGTCGGTGTCGCGCGCTTCCCCGAACCGCAGGGTAAAGTGGTAAAGCTTGGTGCCGTCCATGATGTAGGGGACGGTCTTGGTCGCGGCCCCGAACGCCACCGGCAGCAATCCGGTCGCCAGCGGATCCAGCGTGCCGCCATGGCCCGCCTTCTGGGCGTCGAGGCCGCGCCTGACCCGGTTCACCACGTCGGTGCTGGTCATGCCGGCCGGCTTGTCAACCAGCAGCCAGCCATCCAGGGCGCGTCCGCGCTTCCTTCGCATGATCGTCGGCAACCCTCGGTTTCGGGAGGCCGCGTGTAGCGGCTGCCAAGGGGAAACACCAGAACCCCGGCCGGCTGGTGCTTCAGCGTTCCAGCGCGGTGGAAACCTGCAGCTCGATGGTGCGCAGCTCGTCCAGCGTGTCGGAGATGGCGGCACTCATCGCACGCAGGCTGCTGATGCGCTCGCGCACGGCGCGCAGGAGCTGGCGCTTCTGCTCGTCGTGCTGCGGGTCGACATCATACAGGTCCAGGAACTGCTTGATGTCGCGCAGCGTGAAGCCGAGCCGCTTGCCACGCAGGATCAGCATCATCCTGGCGCGGTCGCGATAGGTGTAGATCCGCGTAGCCCCGGCGCGGGACGGCCTCAGCAGGCCCTTATCCTCGTAGAAGCGGATCGCCCGCGCGGTGACATCGAGGTCCGCCGCCAGCTCGGTCACCGTGTAAAGCCGCGCGTGCTTGAGATCGCTCTCCGCCTCAGGCCGCATTCTGTCGACGAACCGCCTCCTCCGCGATCAGCTCCTTCTTTGAAAGCTTGCCGACGGCGGTGCGCGGCAGCGTGTCGCGCAGCTCGATCTCGCGCGGCATCTCGATGCGCGAAAGCTCGCCCTCGAGAAACCGGCGCAACCCGGCGACGTCGCCCGTGGCTCCGGGCTGCAGCACCACGAACGCCTTGGGGATTTCGCCGCGATACGGATCGGGCACGCCGATCACCGTGGCTTCGAGAACATCGGGATGACGATACAGCGCCTCTTCGACCATGCGCGGGTAAACGTTGTAGCCGCCGCAAAGGATCACGTCCTTGATCCGGTCGACCAGGAACAGGTAGCCGGCCTCGTCGAGATAGCCGACATCGCCGGTGCGCAGCGCGCCGGCGACCATCACCGACGCGGTCTCCTCCGGGCGGTTCCAGTAGCCGCGCATCACCTGCGGTCCGCGCACGCAAACCTCGCCGCGCTCGCCCGGCCCGAGCACCCGCGCCGGATCGGCCAGGTCGCGGATCTCGATGGTGGTGCCCAGCACGGCCTGACCCACCGAGCCGGGCGCAGCCTGGTCGCGCTCCCGGTTGCAGCAGACCACCGGCGAGGCCTCGCTGAGGCCATAGCCCTCGGCGATCGAGCAGCCGGTCAGCGCCTCGAACTGCGCCTTGACCTCGGCCGGCAGCGGCGCGCCGCCGGACACGCAGAAGCGGATCGCCTGCAGCCGGTCGCGCATCCGCGGCGAGGCGCCGGCGGCGGCCTTGCTGATCGCGTTGTAGATGGTGGGCACCGCTGGCAGCATGGTCGGGCGCCGGCGGTTGATCGCGGCCAGCACGTCCGCCACCGCGAAGCGCGGCAGCAGGATCATTTCCGCTCCGATCGCGACCCCGAAGGTGAGCACGGTGGTCATGGCGAAGACGTGAAACAGCGGCAGCACGCCCAGGATCCGCTCCGGTCCCCCCGACCTCGTCCCCATGCGGTCGATGACCTGGGCCGCGTTCGCGCTCAGATTGGCATGGGTGAGGGCAGCACCCTTCGGCGTGCCCGTGGTGCCGCCGGTATATTGCAGCAGGGCGACCTCGGTGAGCGGATCGGTCCCCGGTTCAGGCAGGGCGCGTGCCGAAACCCCACCGGGCGCGCCATCGGGACGCATCAGCGAACGGTAGCCGACATGCAGCCCGTCATCGACCATGCGCGCGATCTCGCGTCGCTTCGCCAGCGAGAACAGCGCGCCCTTGAGAGGCGGCATCGCCGATGCCAGGCTGCAAACCACGACATGGCGGAGCCGGGCTTCGCCTGCCACCGCGGTCACCTTGTGCTGGATGGCGGCGAGGTCGGGCACGATCATGATGGTGGTGCCGGAATCGGCGATCTGGGCCCGCAGCTCGCGCTCGGTGTAGAGCGGATTGAAGTTCACCACGATGCCGCCGGCCCGCATCACCGCGAAGAAGAAGATGACGTAGTAGGGGGTGTTCGGCAGGCACAGCCCGACCCGGTCGCCGGCGGCGAGGCCAAGCCGCTGCAGCCCGGCGGCCGCCCGGTCGACCAGGGCGTCGAGCTCGCCGTAGCGCACGCGCTGGCCGAAGAAGTCGATGGCGATGCGTCCAGGCCATGCCGACGCGGTGTTGCGCAGCAGGTCGGCGACCAGGCAGGGCTGCAGCGTGTTGTCCATTTCCGCCTCCCTGATCCTGCCTCGCCGAGCCTTCCGCGACAACGGGCGACAAGCGGGCGATGAAGTGTGCGGCGGATCGCGCCGCGCGTCTAGAATTGTAGACGGGTGCCGAGTGCGACCACGAGGCCGCTCGCCTTTTCCTCGCCGATCAACTGGATCGGCGTGCTGAGCGGCGTGCCGCCATAGGCGGAAGCGTTGCGGTCGATATGCGCGGGGTTGGCATCCAGGTAGAGCGCGCTGGCATCGACGGTGAGCGCCGGGGTGACGTGCACGCTGGTACCGAGTGCGAACAGCACCCGGTCAGCGTCGGGCACGCGCGGATCGCGCGACCCCGCCTGGCTCGGCGTGGGGTCATACTGCACCCCCGCCCGCATCAGCCAGCGACGGGTCACCGCGTAGTCGATGCCGATCGCCTCGCTGGTGGTGTCCTGGTACCCTTCGGAGATGCTCGCATTGAACGGCTGGGAGATGTTGACCGCGTCGAACACGCTCCAGCCGGTCTCCACGATCTGCGCGTCGAGGGTGAGGCGCGGCGTCACCCGGAAGCGCGCACCGACCGTCGCCGCCCAGGGCGTGGTGAAGTTGGCCTTCGCCCGCGAGGCGAGGTTCTCTCCGGCAAGGAAGCCGGTGAGCCCGGTGATGTCCAGCGAGCCCGACAAGGTGTGCCTGATCTCCGAACGGTACGACGCGCCGATGACCAGCCGGTCGTCGAGCAGGTGGAGCTGCAGGCCGGCATTATAGCCGACGTTCCAGCCCTCGCCGTGCAGGCTCTCGGTTCCGTCGGCCTCGAACGGCGACAGGTTGGGCAGCGCCGAGCTCAGCGCCGCGAGGGTGTGCTCGAAGTTGGGCCCGATGCCGAGCCCGAGCCACGCGGTGGGGCGCCAGGCCAGGCTTGGCTGCACGTCGATGGTCTCGAGCCGGGAAGTCAGGGCGGAATAGCGTGCCCAGCTTGCGCTCTGATACTGGGTGATGAAGCTGTACGGCGAGGTCACCGCCAGGCCGAGCGCCCACTGGTCGTCGAGCCGCAAGGCGGCCGCGGCGCTGGGCAGGAAGCCGTTCTGCACCACGCCGGTGCTGCGCGAGTCGCCGCCGACCGGGAAGGTCTGGCCGAAACGGGTGATGGTCGAGCCCTGATCCGTGGCCTTGGACCACACGAAGATGCCGGTGGCGTTGGAATCGAGCTCGGACTGGGTGATGCCGGCGATCGAGGCCGGGTTCCACCACAGCGAGTCCGGCCCCTGGTCGGCGGCCTCGCCGGAATAAGCGCGTCCGGTGCCGCGGGCGGACTGGTCCTGGAGGTAGTAGCCGGCGGCGTGGCCCGAAACCGGCAGCAACACCAGCAGCGATGCTGCAACCAGCGCCGGTCCAAGGCGACCGGCATCACGCGCAACTTGCATCGGCGCCCTCGTCAGTTTGCTAGCGGTATGAATCCGAGGATCTGACGCAAACGTCAAGAGATCACGTCTCCATTTTGGCAATAACTTGCCTCGCTCGTCTCAAATATGATACTCGCCACCCTGAGCTGACTGACGTATACGTCAACCACAGGCGACCGACCGGCCGGGAGAACAGGCGCATGCAGGATGTCGTGATCGCGGGCTATGCCCGCAGCCCGTTTGATTTCGCCCACAAGGGCGCCCTCGCCCGGGTTCGCCCCGACGACCTCGCGGCGGCGGTGGTGCGGGGATTGATCGAGCGCACCGGCATACGCCCGGAGGACCTCGAGGACCTGATCGTCGGCAGCGCCTTTCCGGAGGCCGAGCAGGGCATGAACGTGGCGCGCATGATCGGCCTGCTGGCGGACCTGCCGCTTTCGGTGGGCGGTGCCACGATCAACCGCTTCTGCGGCTCCTCGATGCAGGCGATCCACATGGCGGCCGGCGCGATCCGCATGGAGGCCGGTGACGCCTTCATCTGTGCCGGCGTGGAAAGCATGAGCCGCGTGCCGATGCAGGGCTTCAACCCGCTGCCCAACCCGGCACTCGCCAGCAAGAACGCCGGCGCGTACATGGGAATGGGCGAAACCGCCGAGAACGTCGCCCGCCGCTATCAGATCTCGCGCGAGAACCAGGAGCAGTTTGCGGTGCGCAGCCAGCAGCGCGCCGCGGCGGCGCAGCAGGACGGCCGGCTGTCGGCGGAGATCGTGCCGATCCGGAGCAAGGGTGCGACCATCGACCAGGACGGCTGCCTGCGCCCCGGCACCACGGCGGAAGCGCTTGCCGGACTGAAGCCGGCGTTCGAGGCGGACGGCACCGTGACCGCCGGCACCGCGTCTCCGCTCACCGACGGCGCCAGCGCCGTGCTGGTGTGCAGCGCCGACTATGCGCGCTCGCACGATCTGGAACCGCTGGCGCGGGTGGTTTCGATCGCGGTCTCCGGCTGCTCGCCGGAAGTGATGGGGCTGGGACCGATCCAGGCCTCGCGCAAGGCGTTGGCGCGCGCCGGTGATCTGGCGATGGAGGATATCGGCGTGGTCGAGCTGAACGAGGCGTTCGCCAGCCAGGCGCTTGCCTGCGCGCGCGAGCTCGGCGTCCGAGAGCAGACGATGAACATCGACGGCGGGGCGATCGCGCTCGGCCACCCGCTGGGCGCCACGGGTGCCCGCATCGTCGGCAAGGCCGCCTCGCTGCTCAAGCGGGAGGGTGCGCGCTACGCGCTGGCGACGCAGTGCATCGGCGGCGGCCAGGGCATCGCCACCATCCTGGAGCGGGTGTGATGGCGCAAGCGCCGGATCAGGCTGGGCACTCTAAGCAGGCTGGGCACTCTGAGCAGGCTGGACGCCCCGAGCAAGCTGGACGGCAGGTGCGCAAGGTCTGCGTGGTCGGCGCCGGGGTGATGGGCGTGGCGATCGCCGCCCAGATCGCGAACTCCGCCACCCCGGTGCTGTTGCTGGACATCGCTCCCGGCCAGGAGAACCTGCCGCGCGACCAGCTGGCACGCGACGCCGTGGCGCGCGCGCTCAAGACCGATCCGGCGCCGTTCATGTCGCTGGAGGCAGCGAAGCTGGTGGAAACCGGGTGCGTCGCCGACGACCTTGCCAGGATCGCCGAGTGCGACTGGATCATCGAGGCGGTGATCGAGCGGCTCGACATCAAGCAGGCGCTGTATCGCCGGCTGGAGGCGCATCGCCGCCCGGGTGCCGCGGTCAGCTCCAACACCTCGACCATCCCGCTGGAACAGCTCACCGCCGGAATGCCGGAGAGCTTCGCGCGGGACTTCATGATCACCCACTTCTTCAATCCGCCGCGCTACATGCGGCTGCTTGAGGTGGTGCCGGGCGCACGGACCGACCCCGGACTGGTGGAGCGGATCAGCGATTTCTGCGACCGCCGGCTCGGCAAGAGCGTGGTGCGGGCGCACGACACGCCCGGCTTCATCGCCAACCGGATCGGCACCTTCTGGCTGCAGCGCGGGCTGCTGGAGGCGATCGATGGCGGGCTGAGCGTCGAGGAGGCCGACGCCGCGATGGGACGTGCGCTGGGTATCCCAAAGACCGGCGTGTTCGGCCTGATCGACCTGGTCGGGCTCGACCTGATGCCGCACATCAACGCCAGCATGCAGGCCTCGCTGCCGGCCAGCGATCCGTTCCGCGTGCTGCTGCGGGAGGTGCCGCTGCTGGACCGCATGATCAAGCAGGGGCTGACCGGCCGCAAGGGCGGCGGCGGCTTCTACCGGATCAACCGGACCGGCGGCAAGGTCAAGGAATCCATCGGCCTGGTCACCGGGGAATACGAGCCGTCGCGCCGGGCCGAGCTGCCGGCGGCGCTGGCCCGCGATCCGGCGGCACTGCTCGCCTCGGACCACAAGCTCGGACTCTATGCCTGGAAGGTGATGGGCCCCACCCTCTCCTACGCAGCCAGCCTGGTGCCGGCCATCGCCGACGACGTGGCGTCGGTGGATGCGGCGATGCGGCTCGGCTTCAATTGGAAGCAGGGCCCGTTCGAGCTGATCGACCGGATCGGCCCGGCGTCGCTGGCCGCCCGCCTGCGCCGCGAGGGTGAGCCGGTGCCGCCGCTGCTGGAGCGGGTGGGTGCGGGCTCGTTCTACAAGACCGAGGGCACAACATTGCTGCAGTTCAGCGTGGAGGGCGGCTACCATCCGGTCACCCGCGCGCGCGGCGTCGTGCTGCTGGAGGACATCAAGCGCGGCGCCGAGCCGCTGCTCAGGAACGGCTCCGCCGCCGCCTGGGATCTCGGCGACGGCGTGGTCTGCTTCGAGATCGCATCGAAGATGAACAGCATGGACGAGCAGGTGCTCACGCTGCTCGGCAGGACCGTGGCGCTGGTCAAGGAGCGCTTCAAGGCGCTGGTGCTTTACACCGACGCCGCCAACTTCTCGGCCGGCGCCAATCTGGGGCTGGCGCTGTTCGCCGCCAACATCGCCGCCTGGGGGGAGATCGAGAAGCTGGTGAGCACCGGCCAGCAGGTGTTCAAGGCCATGAAATACGCGCCCTTCCCGGTGGTCGCGGCACCGGCCGGCATGGCGCTCGGCGGCGGCTGCGAGCTGGTGCTGCACGCCGACGCGGTGCAGGCGCATGCGGAGCTGTATACCGGCCTGGTCGAGTGCGGCGTCGGTCTGGTGCCGGGCTGGGGCGGCAGCGGGGAGATGCTGGCGCGCTGGCGCGACCCCGGCCCGAACGGTCCGATGCCCCCGGTCGCCAAGGTGTTCGAGACGGTGGCGGTCGCCACCGTGTCGAAATCAGCCGAGCAGGCGCGCGGATTTCGCTTCCTGCGGGAGGGCGACGGCATCACCATGAACCGCGACCGCCTGCTGGCGGACGCCAAGGCACGCGCGCTGTCCATGGTGGCGGGCTATGCGCCGCCGACCCCGCCCGAGTTCCGCCTGCCGGGTCCCTCCGGCCGCCTGGCGATGCGCCTCGCCACCGAGAACTTCCGCAAGCAGGGCATCGCCACCGCGCACGACATGGTGGTTTCCGACGCGTTGGCCGAGGTGCTGAGCGGCGGCGAGGCCGATCTGCTCGACAGCGTCACCGAGAAGTCGCTGCTGGAGCTGGAGCGGCGCACCTTCATGCGCCTGATCCGCACCCGGGGAAGCATCGCCCGCGTCGAGCACATGCTCGAAACCGGCAAGCCCCTGAGGAACTAGCGGCCTGAGAAACGAGGGCACTGAGAAACCGGAGCCGAGGAGCCAAGCCATGCAGACCTATCACGCACCGCTTCGAGACATGCGCTTCGTGCTGCACGAGCTGCATGATTTCGCCGGCCTCACCGGGCTCCCGGCGTTCGGCGAGCTCGATGCGGCGACGGTGGACAGCGTGCTGGAAGAGGCCGGCCGCCTCGCCACCGACATCCTGCTGCCGTTGAACGCATCCGGCGACGCCGAGGGCTGCCGGCTGGAGAACGGCGTGGTGCGCACGCCGCCCGGTTTCCGCGAGGCCTATGCGCAGTTCCGCGACTCCGGCTGGACCGCGCTCGCCGAGGATCCCCGCTATGGCGGCCAGGGGCTGCCGGAAAGCGTGAACAAGCTGGTCGAGGAGATGATCTGCGCGGCCAACCTGTCGTTCAGCCTTTATCCCGGCCTCACCCACGGCGCCGTGCAGGCGCTCAAGGACCATGGGTCCGAAGAGCTCAAGGCACGCTACCTGCCGAAGATGATCTCGGGCGAATGGTCGGGCGCCATGTGCCTGACCGAGGCGCATTGCGGCACCGATCTCGGGCTGCTGCGCACCCGCGCCCAGCCGATGGAGGATGGCAGCTACCGCCTTGACGGCGCCAAGATCTTCATTTCGGCCGGCGACCACGACCTCACCGAGAACGTGATCCACCTGGTGCTGGCGCGGCTGCCGGACGCGCCCGCCGGCGTGAAGGGGATCAGCCTGTTCCTGGTGCCGAAATACGTGCCCGACGCGGGCGGCACGCTCGGCGTGCGCAACGGCCTGCTCTGCACCGGCCTCGAGCACAAGATGGGGCTGAAGGCGTCCGCCACCTGCCAGATCAGCTTCGAGGACGCCCAGGCATGGCTGGTGGGCACGCCCAACAAGGGCATGCAGGCGATGTTCACCATGATGAACGCCGAGCGCCTGGGCGTCGGCATCCAGGGCATCGGCGTCGCCGAAGCATCCTATCAGAGCGCCGTCGCCTATGCGCGGGAGCGGCTGCAGGGCCGGTCGCTGAACGGCGCGAAGCGGCCGGATCTCGCCGCCGACCCGATCATCGTGCATCCGGACGTGCGGCGCATGCTGATGACCATGCGGGTGTACTCGGAAGGCTGCCGGGCGCTGGGCATCTGGGTCGCGCGCGCGATGGACGTGGCCGGCCACGGCGACAGCAAGCAGGCGCGCGACGAGGCGTCGGATTTCGTGGCCCTGATGACCCCGGTGGTGAAGGCGCTGTTCACCGATCTCGGCTTCGAGGCGGCGAGCCTCGGCGTGCAGGTGTATGGCGGCCACGGCTATATCCGCGAGCACGGCGTCGAGCAGTATGTGCGCGACGCGCGGATCGCCATGCTCTACGAAGGCACCAACGGCATCCAGGCGCTCGACCTGGTGGGGCGCAAGATGCCGGCGCACACCGGCCGCTACCTGCGCCAGTTCTTCCACCCGGTGTCGGAAATGATCGCCGAGGGCAGGCGGCAGCCGGCAACAGCGAAGATGGCCGAGGCGCTGGAGCGCGCCTTCGGCGCGCTGCAGCTGGCCACCGGACAGATCGCCCAGAGCGCGCTCAAGGACGCCGAGGAAGCGGGGGCTGCGGCCACCGACTATCTGCGCCTGCTCGGCCTGGTCGGCATGGGGGCGATGTTCCTGCGCTCGGCGGCCCTCGCCCACGCGAGGCTAGGGGAAGCCGAGGGCGAGGAGCACGGCTTCTACCGCGCCAAGCTGGCCTCGGCGCAGTTCTTTGTTGACCGCATCCTGCCCCAGGCCACGGCCTTGTTCCTGGCGATCAAGTCGGGCAAGGCCTCCACCATGGCGCTTGAAGAAGCCGCCTTCTGAGCCTCCCTCTCCCCTGCCCGCCAAACGGAGCCGATCGTCATGCCGAGCCTGTTCGAACTAACCGAGCGGATCCGCGCGGTCGCCGCCGAGCATCCGGAACTCAGGGGTCCGGTCACGCTCGACCTCGCCGATGCCGGGCTGATCCGGCTCGCCGACGGGGTGGTGGATCACCAGGACGGTCCCGCCGATTGCCGCATCTCGCTTTCGGCCGACGACCTCGAGGCGCTGATGGAGGGCAGGCTCGATCCGACGATGGCGTACATGACCGGCCAGCTTCGGGTGGAAGGCGAGATGGGGCTGGCGCTGAAGCTCGCCTCGGCGCTGCGCCGGTGACGCACGAGGCGGAGGGCGGGCAGGCCGGACCTGAACCCGGCGCGCCGCCAGGCTTCACCAAGCTGCCGGTGCTCGGCGCGTCCGGCTTCAACGGGTTGTGCGGCGGCCTCTGGGTCAAGGTGCAGAACGGCAGCATGCTCGGCGGCTTCAGGGTCGAGGCCATCCATTGCAACCCGGCCGGAAGCTGCCATGGCGGCATGCTGGCGACCTTCAGCGACGTGCACTTGGCGCTCGCGGCGCAGTTCGAGCACAGCTTCAACGCGCTGATCCTGCCGACCGTGAGCCTGACCCTGGACTATCTGGCACCCACCCCGAAGGGTGCCTGGGTGGAGGCGCGCGCCGAGATCATGAAGGTCACGCGCGGCACCGTGTTCGCCAACGAGACCCTGCTTGCGGACGGCAAGCCGGTCGCCTTCGCCCGCGGCATCTTCAAGATCCCGTCCGGAGAAGGCGGCGAGGAAGGGGCGCCGGTCCGCGACACCGGGGTGATGCTGCGCGAGCTGCTCGGCCGCTGATTGCCGCCACGTGCGCCGCGGCTGCCGGACGCGAGGCTCCGAACCGAACCCAGCAACCGTCTCCCGGGCACCGCGTTGGCGCTGCGCAACCGAAACCAGGCATCCGGTATGCGCGGCCGGTATGCGCCGCATCGGGACGCCCGGACCTCAGGAGAACAAACAGGGTGGCATATACCACAGAAGCGACCACCGTGGCCGGCCGCAACGGCCACGTCGACAGCAAGGACGGGGTGATCGCGCTCGATCTCGCGGTTCCCCGGCTCGACGGCACCCCGGACACGCCAAACAAGACCAACCCCGAGGCGTTGTTCGCGGCCGGTTATTCCGCCTGCTTCGGCCAGGCGATCCTGGCGGCGGCGACCGTCGAGAAGATCAAGCCCGAGCAGGTCGCGGTGACCGCGGTGGTGACCCTGCACGTGGACGAAACCGACTACGACCTGTCGGTGGTGCTGAAGTCGAAGATCGAGGGCGTCAGCAAGGCCGATGCCGAACGGCTGGTCCAGAAGGCGCACGAGCTCTGCCCGTATTCCAAGGCGACCCGGAACAACATCCCGGTTGATCTGGAAGTGGCCTGAGGGCCGCCGCCGCTGCGCTTTCGGCAGCGGGCTGGCTGGCCCCGGGCGGTTCAGGCATGCCGGTCCATGTCGTGTGGATCGTGCGAGCAGAAGATGTCGATCTCCCGCCCGTGGTCGCGGGACAAGTCGCGCAGGCGCCGCTGGTTCTCCAGCCGCCTGGCGCGGTCCACCTGCATCATCGTCTGGTAGGCGCGAGCGCCGAGCGGGACATGCGGGCGGCGTGGATCGATCTCCCGGTGGTTGAAATAGGCGTCGCCGGCCAGCAGCTTCCAGCCGGCATCGCCCTGCACCGCGACGCCGCAATGGCCGGCCGTATGCCCGGTCAGCGGAACCATCAGGATCTCGGGCGGCAGGCCCTCCAGGGCGCGTACAGTCTGGAAGCCGAACCAGGGTTCACCCGAGACCGGGTAGACGCGCCAGTTGCCGCCATCCTGCCATTGCTGCGGCCGGAAGCGGGCATGCGACAGCGGTGAGCCGCGCTCGCGCGCGGCGCGGGCCTCGGGCTCGAACAGGTGCACCGTCGCATGGGGGAAATCGTCGAGGCCGCCCGCATGATCGAAATCGAGGTGGGTCAGCACGATGTGGCGGACATCCTGCGGGTCGAGGCCGAGCCCGCGGATCTGCGCCAGGGCGGTTTCCTGCGGATCGAACCGGATGTTGTTCAGGGCCCGGAAGAAACCCGACAGGCGCCGGGAAGGATCGCGCACATCCTTCGTGCCGAGCCCGGTGTCGACCAGCACCAGCCCGGCGGCGTCGGTCTCGATCAGCAGGCACTGGCAGGTCAGCCTCGAGGGCCCGAACCCGCGTGTCGTGCCGTCAAACAGATGGCCGCCATAGGGGCACTGGGTGCCGCAATTGATGTGGTGGATACGCATTGGGGGATCACCCTGGAGCATGATCCGACCGGTCACGCTCGGCTTGTGTGAAGAAGCAGCAACTAGCGAGGCGACTTGCGGCAACCGGATTGCGGCCGCGCCGCAGCCTTGCCGGGGCAGGCGGGTTTTGCGCGCTTCGCTCGCGCGGTGGGGGGCGGTGTGTTGACCTCGGTGCTGGCCTCGGCACCCACGCTGTCGAGGTTCTGGGCGGACGCAGGCGGGAACGGCGCCGCCACCGCAGCCAGGGTAACGAGGCACAGACTGGTCCTGAACACAAACCGGCGCATGGTTCCGCACTCCCGCACGGGCGCTGAACGCACCTACTCCAGGTCGCGTTTCACCGGCGGGGAACGCAGCAGCTGATCGATCTCCATGGCGTAGTCGATCGCTGTATCGGGCTGGAAGTGCAGTTCCGGGGCGCTGCGGAGCCGCAACGCGTGGGCGGTTTCCCCACGCAGGAAGCGTGCGGCGCGCTTGAGGGCGGGCAGCACCACATCGACGTCGCTCCGGCCCAGGCGGGTGACAAACACGGTCGCCTGCCTGAGGTCGGGACTGATCCGCACCTCGGTGACGGTGATCACCACCCCGGCCAGCTCTGGATCGCGGAACTCGGTGCGGGCGAACAGGCCGGCCAGCACGTGGCGGATCTCCTCGGCCACCCGAAGCTGGCGCTGGGTGG
>CAXUNX010000037.1:0-20099 GCA_964252545.1 uncultured Acetobacteraceae bacterium
GCCACGACCGGCTCTCCCTTGAGCCTCGCCTGCACGTGTTCGATCAAGGCCGGATCGACCTCACGCCGGTGGACGTCGGCCACGCGGCTGTTCACGACGATGACCTCGTGCCCGGTCAGCACGCTCGACGCCATGCCGCTCACCAGATTGACCAGCACGCAGGCATAGCGGCCGTCCGCCCAGCCGGCGCCTTCTTCGATCTCCGCGCTGAAGCCGCCGCAAAGCGGGGCGTCGGAGAAATGGGTCGCAAGGTCGCCACGCACCTCCCGCCTTGTTGCCAGGAAGATGCGGTTGCCGCCGGAAATCTCGACCAGCGCCACATACAGCCGCCCGGCCAGGCCCGAGCCGGGCAGGAACGCCCAGCCCCGGATCCGGAACATCGCAGGACCGGCGATCGCCGCCGCTTCCTCATCCTCGCCGATCGAGTCGATATGGTAGCGCAGCGCCTGTCCCGCGCGCCACGCGTGGTCCTTGATCGGCAGGCGCTGCACCGCGATGCCGCGATCCTCGCCGGTTTGCTGCGAAACCCGGTAGAAGGCGCGGGTGATCTCCTCGTTCGAAGGCGGCACCAGGCTGGCGGCTTTCACCGCCCCGGCCTCGATCTCGATCCGAAGCGCCGTCAGGCAGAAGGCCGCGCGGTCGCCGAAACCGTTGATGATCGCAACGCCGTAGCTGCCCTCGCACCATTTGCCACGAAGCGCGATCTGGCCTGCGAAGCCCGAGCGACGGGGCGCGCCCGGAAAGCTCGCCATGATGTCGTCGCGCATGTCACGCGAGGCCGGAAAGAAGATCACTGGACCGTCCCCCTCGGCCACCAGCGACAGCGTCACCTGGCCGCCGACCCGGATGTTCGGAACAAAGGTCCAGCCGCTGACATGCAGATCCGTGGTGGGTGTGAAGCCTTCCTTGTCCAGCATCTCCGGCGTCTGCCGGCAGACCGCATCGATATACACCTCGGATCCCTGGATGTGGTTCCAGTCCTCGATGTTCTCCGGCAACTCGAGCCGTATGCTGGAGCGGCGGCTCGGATCGAAGATGTGCCGGGGGGGTGCCAGGTTCTTCCAGCTCGGATGCGGCAGCAGGTGCATCTGTCCGACGTCCAGCCCGAGCCCGACATCGCCAAGCGGACGCGCCGGCGTGACCGAGCGATAGATCTCCAGCAGCGACGCCGCGTAGCTGCGGGGATCGGTCCAGAGATGCGGGCCGATGTTGCCGCGGATCTTGCGCCGCAGGGCGGGGCTCGCCCGCAGCAGCTCCAGGCAGTCCAGCACCGCGCTGGTGTTGCCGACCGGCACCTTGAAGCCGTTCTCTCCGTGCGCGACACGATCGCCAAAGGCGCCGATATCGCTCACGATCGGGATCAGCCCGGCCTGCCAGACCTCCGACATCGAGATGCAATAGGTCTCGGGCCAGATCGACAGGTGCAACGCCACGTCAGCCTGCGTGATCAAGGTGAGGTCGCCCGGTGCATAGCGGCCGTGATAGATCACGTTGGGCTTGTTCCAGCGGCCGAACACCTCCGCATAGGCCGCCTCGGCATGGCCGAGCAGGTGGAACCGGAACAGCTGCGGGTTCGCCTCCTCGATCAGGCTCATGATCGTGTCGGCGCCCTTGGAGCGCAGGAAGTTGCCGACCACCGCGATCACCAGCGGCGCGTCCTCGATATCGACGCGCGGCGGCGGCGTCTCGATCACCGTGCTGCCGGGCATCGGGATGCCAAGCACCGCCCGGCGATGGCGCGCCAGCTCCGGGTAGATGCGCATCGTCAGCCACTCGGAATAGGCGGTGCCGAACAGGAAGACGTCGATCGAGCGGATCACCTCGAGCATGAAGGCGCGTCGGGTCTGCTGCGCGCCGGCGGATATGTTCTCGGAAATGCGCAGGCAGATGTCGCAGGCACTGATCGATTTGTGGCCGATGTCGCAGAACACCTGCTCGTGGTTGAGCAGGTTGTAGCGCGAGCAGACCAGAAAGAAATCGTGCGCCGAGAACACCGTTCCTACGCCTGCCGCCTTGGCGATGATCGGCAGGGAGGCAGTGTGATGGCCGAGATGCTGGAAGTGCACCACGTCGAACCCGTACTGGCCGAGCACGTTGGAGAACGCCATCTCCTCCGGGGCGTCGGTCAGGCTGTCGAGCCAGCCGATCTCGTGCATGTCGAACCGCTCGATGACGATGCCGTCGTCGTCCATCAGGTGGCACTGGCCGTCGCGGCGCAGCCAGAAGAACACGTCGACCTCGCGCTCGAACATCGCCGACAAGGTATGCTGGTAGACCTCGACGCCGCCCCATTCGTTGCGGTGCACGGTGGAGTGCGTGCACATCAAGACGCGCAGCTTGCGTCCGGCGGGGATCTCGGCCGTCTGCGCGGGCCGCGTGCCGAACGAAACGCCGGTGATCTCCCGGATACGCTGCAGCCGATGCGTGTAGAGCTGGCTCTCCGCGACCTGCCGCTGCGTCAGCAGCGCGCGCTCCGCGCGCAGGCTCGGGCTGTCCAGGATGCGGCGGATGCTGCCGACCAGCGCGCCGGGATTGCGCACCAGCTCGACGCCGCCCACCGCATCGAAATGCGCGCTTTCCATGGCGTCGCCGCACTCCACCACCTGCGCGGTGCCGCTCAGCCCGAGCTCATACAGCCGCGGCCCGGGCGCCGTCGCCTGGCCGACATTGCCGTGGCTGGCGTAGTCACGGAACATGGTGAGGGTGACCCGGCTGGCATTGGCGAAATCGATGAACGATTCGTGGCTGATCGGCCACTGGATCGCCAACCTGGACAGATCCGACGGCAGCGGCGGCAGGTACTCGTTGGTCGGGCAGACCAGCTTCAGCCGCGCCTGGGGAAACGCGTTCATGACGCGGCGCAGGCTCTGGATGCGGTTCGGCCACATGGTGCCGGCGAAGAAGATGTCGTAGTCGAGTTCCGCGTCCTGCTTCAGGGGGCGATAGTGCAGGCGCTCGCTCGCCGCCAGCGGCAGATAATGGCCCTTGCCGCCGTAGGCGCTGACGCAGGCCGGATCATTGGTGAAGATGTGGTCGAACAAATCCATGTTCTGGATGTTGTAGTCCAGCATGAACGGATCTTCGAACAGCCAGAGCACCACCGTGCGGAAGGCATGCCGCACCCGCCGCAGCAGCCCTTCGTGCAGCCGCTGCCCATCGATGCAGATCAGCACGTCATGAGCGCCGCTGGCCGCGATCGGCGCCAGCGAGCGATTATCCGCCAGCACGACGTTCGGTTCGCCGAACTGCTGGCGTGCGGCATCCAGCACCGCAAGCGTCAGGTAGGAATTGGGATTGTGCGTGAAGTTGGTGTTGTAGATGACCGTCATGCCAATCCCCTCGCCTTGAGCGTGTCAACGACGTGCCGGGCACGGTGTGCGTAGGTGTGTTCCGACAGCGCGCGCTTCTGGGCAAGTTCCGCGGTCCTGAGGCCACGCTCGTCCTGCGAAAGAAAGCTGTCCAGCAGCCGGTCGAACTCAACCTGGTTGGAGAAGCTCGGGATCTCCTCCTTGGTGAAGTAGCGCCGAAGCTCGAACGTGTCTTCGTGGAAGAACTGCACCGTGCCGGCCAGCGCCGTCTCGAAGGTGCGTGGCCCCGGAGAGGACGGCGTGATCATGTATCGGCGGTTCTCGAAATGCAGGCTGCGACCAAGGTTCAGCACGATCCTTGACTTCTGGTACAGCTCGATGAGTTGCGCCTTGTCGATGCGCCGGTCCGAGAACCCATGCCCGAACTTGCCCCAGCCAGGGCCGATGAAGCACAGATTGAGCCCGTACAGGCTTGAGCGGAGATCCTCCACCACTTCCTGACGGCTGGTGAACGCGACGCCGCAGAACATCACGTCGATGGTCTTCTCGCGATCGGCGCTGATCGGAACGTAATGGCGCTTGTGGCAGCCTGCCAACGGCAGATGGAAGGCATGGGGATGCGTGTAGAAGTTCACGCCCCAATGGTCGCACGAGAAAATGGCGTCGAAATCGTACTCGATGCGGTAATGCGCGTCCTGCTCGTAGGGATCCTCGGTCGCCCAGAACACGGTGCTCTTGCCGAGCTGGCGCGCTTCGCGGCTGACCTCGCCGAAATAGGTGCTTTCGGGCAGATAGGAGCCGATCCCCATCACCAGGTCGGGCTTGGTCTGCGCGACCACGGCGGCCGCGCCGCTGATGTTCGCGGACATGACGTTGTCCGCGCCGAGATACTCCACCCAGCCATCCATGATGGAGCTGCGCACCTGCGCGTTTGCCTGGGACTCGTATCGGCCGCCACTGCAGATGAGCACCTTCATCAGGCTGCCTCTCCTTCCGGTCTGGAGCACGCTATGGCGCGTCGGTGTATTGGCTCAGCGCCGCCATCCAACGACGCACGTAGTGGTCATAGCCAGCGGGCGCAACAAAAAACCAGTGGCGCCACGCCTGGAAAACCGGATCATCCTTCCGGTATTCCGGATCCTGCAGGAGTTTGGCTGCCGCCCTCGGCTTGGGGCCGTGGAAATGCACGATCCGCGCTCGCGGCTGCGCTCCCCAATGAGGTTTCCAGTTATAGACCGGCGACAGCGGGTCCCAGCGTCCCCGGTAGTACAGCTTCAGCAGCTCCTGGTCGTAGCCGCCGACGCGCGCGAAGTTCTCGCACATGAACTCGATCAGGGCGTCCCGGTCGCGGCGGAGCCTGTCGACGTTCAT
Source organism: uncultured Acetobacteraceae bacterium (assembly GCA_964252545.1). Classification (GTDB taxonomy): domain Bacteria; phylum Pseudomonadota; class Alphaproteobacteria; order Acetobacterales; family Acetobacteraceae; genus Lichenicoccus. Next base: position 4,680 of record CAXUNX010000037.1, read on the forward strand.
CACCATGACGCCGCAGTTGATGTCCTCGTAGAAGGAGCCCGGATCGAACTGCGGCGCGATCGCGAAAAACTCGGGACGGAGATGGCCGATGCTGACGGGCTGCTCGAACAACACGTCGCAATCGGTGTAGAGGATGTGCGATTCCTCGCGCTCCAGGGTCCCGATCTCGAGCCTCAGGAAGGCGCCCTCGGCGGTCTTCATGTAGTCGGGCCATTCGGGCTTCTGCAGCTCCTGGGCGCGGCGCAGCGCGTCATGGAAGCTGATGCGGTGGCGGATCACCTCGACACCGCCAGCGCGCATCTCCCGGGTGAACTCGTCCTCCGGTCCGTCATAGATCATGTGCGGCCGCAGGTTGGTGTTCAGCCGGGCCGACGCCACCGCGGTGCGGATGCAATCGCGGAAGCCCTGGTCGGCGTCCGCGTCGAGCGTCGTCTGGGTGATCGCGAAATACCACTTCGCACCCAGCTCCGGCGCCGGATCACCGGAAGTGCTCGCAACCGTGGCGGCCGGCCCCTGCGCCGGCTGCAGACCCGACTGCAACTCCGGCTGCGGCGCTGGAGCCGGGGCGGTCGGCTCCACCGGCACCGGCGCGAGGGTACGGGCATAATCGATCACCCGCGCGGCCAGGCGCTGGTAGACCAGGCGCTCGTAATGGGTGGCGCCGGTAAGATCCTCCGGCTTGCTGACGAATTCGTCCATGCGCAGCGGCACCACGTTGGCGAACCCGGCCACCGCCTCCAGCAGCCAGCGGTTATGCTGCCGGTGCAGCTCAACCAGATCCTCCATGCCGCGGAACGGCTGCTCGCCCATCAACAGCACGAGCACCTGCGTTCCCTCGGGCGCTTTTGCCAGCACTGCCTGGATGTTGCTCTTGAAGCGGGCCTCGTCGATGCGTCCGACCGGCTCGTATTCCTCGCGGAGATGGTGGATCGCGGCCCAAGCTTCCGGGCTCGGATGGCGATGCGCGATCTGCTCGTCGCGCATTTCGAACAGATTGGTGTGGCCGAGCGATGCCGGCGAGAACGGCACCAGATCGCCCGTATGGCGATGCCGATAAAGCTGGTAGTAGGCGTCCGCCCAGAAGCTCAGCAGCCAAACGCGCGAGCCCAGCAACGCGTCGCCCGGACGCTGCAGGTCTTCCTCGCTGTAGCCGAGTGCCAGCATCGGCTTGCGGCGCTGTTCGCTGATGCCGTCGAGCGCGGTGCAAAGCATCTGCGAATGGTCGCGGCGGATCTCGATGCCGGCGCGGCTGGTGTTCAGGCGCAGGCTCAGCGTGCCGGCATGGATGGTAACGTAGTGCGCAACCGCTTCCAGATCACAGCCGCCGGCGATGAACATCGTGCCGATGTCGCCCGCCCGCGCACCGCTGTCGGCGGTGTGCGGGTCATAAAGCGAGATCCAGTCGCAGGGGATCGTCTCGTCGTGCAGGTCGGTAAGCACCTCGCCCGAGATGGTGATGCGCGGGCGTCCGAGACGGCGATACAGCCACAGCTCGATATACATGCCGAGGGTGCGGCAGGAGAAGCAGTAATAGGCTAGATCCTGGAACGCAGCTCCGCGATGCTGCACGAAGAAGCCGACGAAGCCGTAATCGCCGTACTTGTCACGCACCCGAACCAGGCCGGCCTGCACGAAGAAGTTGCTGAGATGCTCGCGAAGTGCCGACCGCGCCTCGTCCAGGTTCTCCGGCAGCCGCGCCTTGATGAAGTTCAGTTGATTGGTGCGGTTCACCAGCTCGATCGCGCGGTCGATGTTGCTCTCGATGTCGTGCTCGATCTCGACCGTGATGCCGCTGCTGCGCAGGAAATCGTAGACCCCGTCGCCGGCCGCGACCTGATCATGATGGCGGGTTTCCAGCAGCTTGTATTGGGCGAGCCGGGCGAGCTTGCGGTCTTCCTTGCCGGTGAAGAGCGGGTCTTCCAGCATGCGGTCGATGATCGACTCGTCGGACACCTGCAGCCCGGGCACGAAATGCAGTGCTTCCTTGAGGTTCATCGGATTGTCATCAACGAACAGGATGGTTTCCGGCCTGAGCTGCACCGCCTCCACCAGCGCCTTGATGCGCGGGCCTTTCGAGTCCCAGCTGACGCTTGGAAAGATGAAATAGTCCCACAGCTTCCATTCGGTCAGGATGCGCTGCACCGGCTCAAGGTCGTTCTTTGAGCAGATGGCGCTGACGATCCCTCGCCTGGCCAGCGCCACCACCGTTTCGATGGCTTTCTCATTGCGTGAGACGCCGCCCTCGGTCAGCGTGCCCTTCCAGAATGTTTCATCCAGATCCCAGATCACCAGCCTGACGCGCTCTCTCGCCTTAGTCTCAGACATCCTTTCGCACCTCCCGGAGCGGTCGATGGCTTAACCGCAGCCCGTGTCGTTTTCCTACACGATCTAACGCGCGTCTGCGAACGGCTTCTGCAAACGCGTCGCCGCAGCTTTCGCCGCTCTCGTCGGAGGCTGTTTGGGAGCGGTTTTTGAGACGTCCGGCGGAGGCGCCGGACTTCCCAGGCCGGCTGTCGCCATGAAGCGTTCGGCGAGGGAGGAGGCGGCGAACACGGTGGCAAAGCTGCGCAGCACCGCCGGGTGATCAACCAGCACCGCCGCAACCTCCACCACCTTGCCGTCTCCGAACAACACGCGCTGCTGCGTGAGCTGGAACGCCGCCCGGCCATTGATCACCAGGATGATGCCGATGCCGTACTCGCCGTCCGCCCATTTGCCGGCCAGCCGGACCCCGGCCGCATAGCCCGAGCGCAATGGCGCGTCAGGATGCGTGGCGTGCACGTCGGCGCGCGCGATGCGTTCCGCTTCAAGGAAGACCACGTGCCGGCCCGAACAATGCACCAGGCAGACGAAGGCTTGCCCGGCTTGGCTTGCCGCCGGCTGGAATGCCCAGCCATGGACGTCGAACCGCTCGGCGGCGATGAAGCCTGCAGCCGACCGCCGTTCGCCCGGGCGCAGGCTCGCTGCCGGATCGGTCTCCTCGCCGCACACCGCATCCACATAGGCGGTGCATTGCTGGACCGACACCCACTCGACGATGCTCTCCGGCAGGTCGAGCCGCAGCCCGCTTTCGTTCTGCGCATCGAGGATGTGCCTTGGAGCGGCAAGCTCCTTCCAGCTCCGCTTGGCAAGCAGGTGCAGCTTCGGGATGGTCAGCTCCAGCGGCTTGCCGGTGCCGAGCGGCGTTTGGGGTGCCAGCGCACGGTATTCCGCAAGCAGCCGCGCGGCATAGGCCTCGGGTGCGGCCCAGAGATGAGGGCCGATCGCGCGCCGGATTCGCCCGCGCATCTCCGGATTGGCGCGAAGCACCTCGAGCAGATCCAGCACCCCCGCGGCATCGCCGACCCGGACCTTGAACCCGTCAACCGCGTGCGTCACCCGTTCCCCTAGCGCACCGATGTCGGAAACGATCGGGATCACTCCCGCCTGCCATACCTCCGAAAGCGAGATGCACCAGGTCTCCGGCCAGATCGACAGGTGCAAAGCCACCTGCCCATGCAAGAGCGACAACTCGCCAGGGGCATAGCGGCCGTGATAGACGACCCGTTCGCCAAGTGCGCGCAGCGGCTCCCGGTAGTGCGGCTCTGCCATGCCCATGATGTGGAAGCGCAGGCCGGGGCGGGCCGCCTCGATCACCCGCAGTACCGTGTCGGCACCCTTGGTGCGCAGGAAGTTGCCGACCACCACCACGTCAAGCGTTCCGCCGGCCGGATCCGCGTCCGGCGCGCGCGGCGGACGCGGCACCGCAGGAGAGGGTGCCGGGATGCCCATCACCAGCCGGCGCATCGCCTTTGCCTGGGGATAGATGCGCAGCACCAGCTCCTCCGACTGGCGCGAGCCGAACAGCAGGAGGTCGATCCCGCCCAGCATCTGCTCCATGAAGCCGCGACGCTGCTGCTGCACGCCGGCGGGCAGCCCTTCGGCCGCCCCGAGGCAGATCGTGCAGGCGGCGATCGGGCGCGTGCCGATGTCGCAGAATTTCTGTTCGTGATCGAGCAGGTTGTAGCGTGCGCAAACCAGGAAGAAATCGTGCACGGAAAGCAGCGTGCCGACGCCGCTCGCGCGTGCGATCAGCGGCAGCGACGCGGCATGGTGGCCGAGATGCTGGAAATGCACCACATCGATCGCATAGGCGGCGAGCACGTTGGAGAAGTGCGCCTCCTCGAACGGGTCGCACAGCACGTCGAGCCAGCCGATATCGGGCGCATCAAAGCGCTCAAGGGTGCGGCCCTGCGCATCGAGCAGCTGGCAGGCGCCGTCCCGACGGATCCAGAACAGCGAGTCCACCTCGCGTTCGAGCAGGCGGCTCAGCATCTGCTGATACACCTCGACGCCGCCCCAGACGGGATTGTGCACCGTGGAATGGGTACACATCAGCACCCGCAGCTTGCCGGGACTCGGCTTCGGGCGCCCGGGCAGGGTGGCGGTCGCCGCAGCCGTGTCCACCCCTGCACCCGGCGCGGCCTCGATCCGGCAGTGCTCCAGCATTTCCGCCATCCGCTGCTCAAAGCCGTGGGCGGCCAGCACCGCCTGCTGCGCCCGTCGCGCCGCCTCGTCGCGCAACGCAGGCTCGGCAAGCAGCGTGGCAATCCGACCGACCAGCGTGTCCGCGGTCTCGACCGCCACCCCGTCGACAACCTCGAAGCGCTCGGCCGGCATGCGCCGGTCGCGCTGCACCACCTGTGCGGTCCCGGCCAAGCCGAGCTCGAACAGCCTCGGCCCGGGCGCGGTGGCGGCGCCGGACGCACCGTGGCTGGCATAGTCGCGAAACAGCGTCAGGCTGACACGGCTGGCATTGGCGAAATCGATAAAGGCGGGATGGCTGACGGGCCGGGTGATGGCCCGCTCGGCGATCAGTGGCGGCAGCGGCGGCAGGTACTCGTTGGTCGGGCAGATCAGCTTCATCGATGCGTGGGGAAACGCGGCGATGATCCGCCGCAGCGCCGCCACCCGGTTCGGCCACATCGTTCCCGCAAAGAAGATGTCGTAGCGCAGCCGCTGGTCGGGCAGCACATCGCGATACTGCAACATCCGGCTGCCTGCGAGCGGCAGGTAGCGGCCCTGCGGCCCATAGGCCGCGACGCAGGACGGATCGTTGGTGAACACCAGATCGAACAGATCCAGGCTGGCCAGATTATGGTCCAGCATGAACGGGTCCTCGAACACCCAGAGCACGAGCTTGCGGAAGCCGGGCCGCACCCGGGCGATCAGGCCACGATCCAGCCGCTGTCCATCGATGCAGACCAGCAACGCGTGCGGGCCGGCCGCCGCCGCCGGCGCCAGGGTTGTCTCGTCGACCCTTCTCACCTCCGTGCCAACCAGCCGGCGCAGCGCGTCCTCGATCGCCAGCGTCAGGTAGGCGTTCGGATTCAGCGTCGCGTTGGTGTTGTAGAGCAGGATCACAGCAGGTTTTCGCGGCTCAGGCCGTCCAGCATCTGGCGGGCGCGCCCTCGGTAGCTGTGCTGTTCAAGGGCGCGCCGCTGCGCCCGCAGGGCGGTGGCGCGCCGAAGCTCCGGCGCCCCCAGATAGCGCTCCAGCATACAACGGAAATCCAGCACGCCGGTGAAGCCAGGGATCTCGTCCTCGGCGAAGTAGTCCCGGATCTCGAGCGTGTCCTCGAGAAAGAACTGCATTCCGCCCGCCATCGCCGCTTCAAACGTGCGCGGCCCCGGAGTCGAGGCGGCGATCTGGTAGCGGGAGTTCTCGAAACTGAGACTGCGGCCCAGGTTCAACACGATCTTGGACTGCGCGTAGAGACGGATCAGCTCGGCCTTGTCGATGCGCAGATCGGAGCATCCGGACCCGAATCCGCCCCAGCCCGGGCCGATCACTGAAACCCGCAGTCCGGCGAAGCAGGGCATCAGCCGCGCCATGATCTCGCGCCGGTTGGCGAACGCCACGCCGCAGAACAGCACGTCGATCGGCTGCTCGGCGCTGCCATCCGGGGCCACCGGTACGTAGTGGCGGCGAGAACAGCCGGCGAGCGGCAGGTGAAACACTTTCGGGTGGTGGTAGAAACGTTGTGTCCAGCGGTCGCACGTGAAGATGGCGTCGAAATGCGGCTCGATCCGGTAGCTGGCATCCTTCTCGTAGGGATCTTCGGTGGCCCAAAAGGCGGTGGTGGCGCCGATCTCGCCTGCCGCCCGGGCGAGTTCGCCGAAATAGGCGGTTTCCGGCAGGTAGGAGCCAACGCAGAGCACGAGATCCGGCCGGATGGTGGCGATCGCGGTGGCAACGCTGTCGAGCGGGGCGACCATGATCCGCGAGGCGGACAGCAAGTCTGCGAAGCCGTCGTGGATCGCGCCGCGTACCGAAGCGTTCGCCTCGGACTCCAGCAGGGCCTCGCCGCAGATCAGGACGGTGATGTCGCTCAGCCCGTTTGACTCGTCTGCAAGGCCATCCTGCACGCCCGTCTCCTGGCCCGCCGCCGCGCGGAGCAGGCGATGCCGCGCCATGCTCAGGCGAGCGGATCGTATCGTGCCGATCACCGGAGCGGCAGGGGGCGTTTCCGCTCCCCGGCAGCTCTTCATACCATCAAAATCCCGTGACACGAGGGTGAGTGACAGCTTAACATCTGAGCGGGACCTCGACGCCGGGAGCATTCGGCCGGTCGAGCTGCTGCAGGTACACACCCAATGAAGTGGTATTTTTCGATCACCGAGGAGACGCTCACCGCAGACGAGGATCATGGCTTCACCGACATGATCCGGGTTGCCGTGGCATCGGCCCGCGTCAATACGAGCCTCCAGCCCAACCTGCTCTATGATGGCCAGGAGAGCAGCTTCACCGCCGAGATGCGGGCCGCCGGGGTGAACGTCATCCGTCACCGGATCTCGTTCTACGACCAGTTGCAGCGCGCCCAGAGGCGGCTGCGTCCGGACTGGACGAACTACATGCGCACCGCGGCTGGTGCCTTCCTGAGGCTCGACATCCCCAACATCGAGCAGCAGGACGAGTTCGTGCTCTATACCGACTGCGACGTGCTGTTCCTGGCCGATCCGAGGCTGGATCATTTTCGCCCGGCCAATTTCGCCGTGGCCTCGCAGTTCGACCTCTACGGGCACCACAAGGAACTCAACTCCGGCGTCATGCTGATGAATGTCAGGCGGATCGGCGCCGACCTTCCGGCCCTGCTGGATTTCGGCTGCGACATGCTGCACACCCTGCACGGCTATGATCAGGAATTCCTGCGCGTCTTCTATAACGCGAAGTGGGACCCGCTTTCGCCGAAATACAACTGGAAGCCCTACTGGGGCATCGACTCGATGGCTCGGATCGTGCACTTCCATGGTCCCAAGCCGGCCGCCGCGCGCAAGCTGCTGGAGAATGAAGGCTACCGCCACGACGACCCGGTGTTTCAAGCCTGGCGCGACCTGTTCTTCAAGAACGTCAGCGGCTATCGTCGCTATGTGGAGCTCTGGGAGACGCTGCGATCGCGTCCGGTCTAGCGCGTTGTCGCCCCGTGCGCGCCGCCCTGTGCGTGCCGCCCTCGAACGACCCCACGTGAACACGGTGAGACAGCCGAGCTTGAGGCCCTCCGCCCCATCCTGCAGGATGGGGGTCGGACAAGCAGACAGCGCCGGGAGACGGCCTCTTGAAGCAGAGCCAGGACGAGGAGATCGTCGCCGGGTGGCTTGAGCCGCTCGGCCTGCCGGCCATGCTGGCCGCCTTGCGCGAGGTGGGCTTCTCGGGCGACGTTTATCGCGGCTGTTTCGCCGACCTGGGCGCCTCGCTCGACGACGATGATGCCGGTGCCCTGCACTTCCTGCGTCATGGCTATGCGGAAGGCCGCATCTTCCGTACCGATCTCGACCTGGCCGGACTGCAGCAGCTTCGCCAACTGCAGATGCGCAACCGCTTCTACCTGCAGAACCTAGTGGTCGCACTGGCTTCCGCCTGGGCCGGGTTCCATGTCCGCAACGGCCATGATCTCGCCGCCCGTGCCAACACGATCGAACGCCTCTGCACGATGGGCGCCGTGCCGCTGCTGATCATCGGCGACCGGTCGGCCGAGCTGTACCGGCGCGGCGCAAGCCGTGGCGACCGGTGGATCTGCCCCCTGGCGATGGCGCCGTTCGAAAGCATCGACGATCTTGTCGCGGCTCCCCCGGAGCGGCTGCCGGCGCCGCACTCCAGCCGCACTTCGAGGTCGCAGGCGATCCCCACGCTCTGGAAGTTCGGCCAGTCCGACATGCAGGACGGCTATCTGCTGCATCGCCTGCGCCACGGCGTCGCGCCAAACGACCAGGCCGCTTTCCTTTCTTTCGCGGCCGCCGCCATCGACCGCTATGCGGCCTGCCTGAGCCGGGCAGTCGGCCGCGAGGCGCGAGCCGCGCACTGGATCGCGGGCCTGTTTCCACCGGTGTGGCAGCGGCCCGGGTCGGAAGCGCCGTTCCCGCTTCTGCTTGAAGAGTTCGGCGATGCCCTGCCGGAAAAACTGGCCGAGGCCGGCGCCGACAGCCTGCCGGATCGCACGGCGATGCATCACGCCTTCAACCAGCTGCTCGAGAAAGCGGTCACGCCGCTCGGCTTCAACCTGGTGCAGGATTTCGACAGCTTCCTCACCGCGCAGGGCATCGTCGACGAGCATTTCCTGAAGCCGCTGCGCAACTCGTCCGATCTCGATTATCGCTCCGTCGGAGGCATCCTCTCGACCACCCTATGGAACATCGCCGGCACGCCGGTGCCCCCGGCCACGCCCAGCGTCCGCGACCAGTTCGTGCAGCTGCTGGAAGAGATCCGGATGGTGCAGATGGGCGAGCTCAATCCACCCCAAGCAATTCCCCGATGATCAGGCGTGCCGCCTGCTCGGCGCTGAGGCGGGTGGTGTCGATGTGGATCTCGGGCGAGGCCGGCGCCTCGTAGGGGCTGTCGATGCCGGTGAAGTTGCGCAACGATCCCGCGCGCGCCTTCTTGTAGAGCCCCTTCACGTCGCGCCGTTCCGCTTCGGCCAGCGGCGTGTCCACAAAGATCTCGATGAACTCGCCGGGCGCCATCATGTCGCGCACCATCTGGCGCTCGGCGCGGAACGGCGAGATGAAGGCGGTGATGACGATCAGGCCCGCATCGGTCATCAGCTTGGCGACCTCTCCGATGCGGCGGATATTCTCGATCCGGTCGGCATCGGTGAAGCCGAGATCCTTGTTGAGGCCGTGCCGGACATTGTCGCCGTCGAGCAGATAGGTGTGCCGGTTCATCCGGTGCAGCTTCTTCTCGACCAGGTTGGCGATGCTGGATTTGCCAGCACCCGAAAGGCCGGTGAACCACAACACCGCCGGCCGCTGGTTTTTCAATCGCGCATGCGCCTCGCGACTCACATCGATCGCTTGCCAGTGCACGTTCTGGCTGCGCCGCAGGGCGAAATGCAGCATTCCCGCGCCAACCGTGGCGTTGCTCAGCTTGTCGATCAGGATGAAGCCGCCGAGATCACGGTTCTCGGCGTACGGCTCGAAGACGATCGGACGATCGGTGGACAGGTTGGCGACGCCGATGGCGTTCAGCTCCAGCGTTTTCGCCGCCAGGTGCTCCATCGTGCTGATGTTGATCTGGTATTTGGGAGCCTGCACGCTGGCGCTCACCGTCTGGGTCGCGAGCTTGAGCCAGTACGGCCGTCCCGGCAGCATCGGCTCGTCGGCCATCCAGACGATGGTCGCCTCGAACTGGTCGGCCAGCTGGGCCGGGGCGTCGGCCAGGCAGAGCACGTCGCCGCGCGAGCAGTCGATCTCCTCCGAAAGGCAGATCGTCACCGACTGCCCGGCGACCGCACGGTCGAGATCCCCGTCTAGCGTCACGATGCGCGACACGGTGCTGGTCTTGCCCGAGGGCAGCACGCGCACGCTGTCGCCCGGCGCGACCGTTCCGCTCGAGACCAGGCCGGAGAAGCCGCGGAAATCGAGGTTCGGGCGGTTGACCCATTGCACCGGCATGCGGAACGGGGCCGCCTGGTCGGCGCTGTCTTCCAGCGGCACGCTTTCCAGGTGCTCGATCAGCGAAGGGCCCGGATACCATGGCGTGTTGCTTGACCGGCTGATGATGTTGTCGCCGCGGAAGCCCGAGATCGGGATCGGGGTGAAGCCCGCGATCCCGGTCTGGGCGGCGAACGTCGCATACTCCGAAACGATCGCGTCGTAGCGGGCCTGGTCGAAGCCGATCAGATCCATCTTGTTGACCGCGACGACCAGCCTGCGGATGCCGATCAGCTGCACGAGGATGCTGTGCCGCCTGGTTTGCGGCAGGATGCCCTTGCGCGCATCGATCAGGATAACCGCGAGATCGGCGGTTGATGCGCCGGTCACCATGTTGCGGGTGTACTGCTCGTGCCCGGGCGTGTCGGCGACGATGAACTTCCGCTTGCCGGTGGCGAAGAAGCGATAGGCCACGTCGATGGTGATGCCCTGCTCGCGCTCCGCGGCCAGCCCGTCCACCAGCAATGCGAAGTCGATGTTCTCGCCCTGGGTGCCCGAGCGCCTGCTGTCTGCCTCGAGTGCTGCAAGCTGATCCTCGAAGATCATCTTGCTGTCGTAGAGCAGGCGCCCGATCAGCGTCGACTTGCCGTCATCCACCGAGCCGCAGGTGATGAAGCGGAGCAGCGATTTGTGCTGGTGCTCGAGCAGGTAGGCGTCGATGTCCTGGCGGACGAGGTCGGACACCCGGTCGCGGGCATGCGCGTCCATCAGAAATACCCTTCCTGCTTCTTCTTTTCCATCGACGCCGCCTGATCGTGGTCGATGGCGCGTCCCTGCCGCTCGGAGGTCCTGGTCAGCAGCATCTCCTGGATCACTTCGGGCACGCTCGAGGCCCGGCTCTCCACCGCCCCGGTCAGCGGGTAGCAGCCGAGCGTGCGGAAGCGGATCGAGCGCTGTTCGGCGGCCTCGCCCGGCAGGAAGCGGAAACGCTCGTCATCGACCATCAGGATCATGCCGTCGCGCATCACCGTCGGTCTGGGCGCCGCCAGGTACAGCGGCACGATCTCGATCTGCTCGAGCTGGATGTATTGCCAGATATCGAGCTCGGTCCAGTTCGAGATGGCGAACACACGTATGCTCTCGCCCCTGTTCTTGCGGGCATTATAGAGACGCCAGAGTTCCGGCCGCTGGTGCTTCGGGTCCCAGCGGTGGCTCGCGGTGCGGAAGGAGAAGATCCGCTCCTTGGCGCGGCTCTTCTCCTCGTCGCGCCGGGCGCCCCCGAAGGCTGCATCGAAGCCGTACTTGTTGAGCGCCTGCTTCAGGCCCTCGGTCTTCCACAGGTCGGTATGCAGGGCCGAGCCATGGTCGAACGGATTGATGCCCCGCTGGACGGCCTCGGGATTGCGGTGCACCAGCAGCTCCATGCCGCTCTGCCGCGCCATGCGGTCGCGCAGCTCGTACATCGCCTTGAACTTCCAGGTGGTGTCCACGTGCAGCAACGGAAACGGCGGCGGCGAGGGATGGAATGCCTTGCGCGCGAGGTGCAGCATCACCGCGGAGTCCTTGCCGATCGAGTAGAGCATCACCGGCCGCGCCACTTCCGCTGCGACCTCGCGCATGATGTGGATCGATTCGGCCTCCAGCCGCTGGAGGTGGGTGAGCGTCTGGGTCATGGCGGGCTCCAGCGGAGCGGAACGAATTGCTGCGCCGCGGGATGTATTACACCTGGAAGGCCCGTCAAGGCTGCAGCCCGGCGCCGGCCCGGCGAGGACCAAGGCAGCGGGCGCTGGACAGGCCGCGACCGGTGGTGCCATCACCCTCATCCCGCCAAGCTCGGCACCGGCACCGGCCAGAAGAAGGAGCGTCCGACATCATGAAGCTGCTGCGATACGGCCCACGCGGCCAGGAGAAGCCCGGCCTGCTCGACGCGGATGGGCGCATCCGCGATCTTTCGGCGCATCTGGATGACGTGGCCGGCGCCGCGCTGGCGCCCGAGGCGCTGCGCCGGCTTGCCGGCCTCGATGCCCGGTCGCTGCCGCCGGTCGAAGGCAGCCCGCGCCTCGGGCCATGCGTGGGCCGGGTCGGCAAGTTCATCTGCATCGGGCTGAACTACGCCGATCATGCCGCCGAGACCGGAGCCGCGATCCCGGCGGAGCCGATCGTGTTCCTCAAGGCGACCAGCGCCATCACCGGCCCGAACGATCCGGTGATCATCCCGCGCGGCTCCCGCAAGACCGACTGGGAGGTCGAGCTCGGGGTGGTGATCGGCAGCGAGGCGCGCTCGGTTTCGGAGGCCGACGCGATGTCGCATGTCGCCGGCTATTGCCTCGTCAACGACGTCTCGGAGCGCGAATGGCAGTCCGAGCGCGGCGGCCAGTGGACCAAGGGCAAGTCGGCCGACAGCTTCGGGCCGATCGGGCCCTGGATGGTCACACGTGACGAGGTGCCCGACCCCCAGTCGCTCGGCCTGTGGCTGTCGGTGGACGGGGTGAAGCGCCAGAACGGCTCGACCCGGACCATGATCTTCGGGGTCAGGATGCTGGTGTCGTATCTTTCGGGGTTCATGAGCCTGCAGCCGGGCGACATCATCTCCACCGGCACGCCGCCCGGCGTGGGCCTGGGAGTGAAGCCGGAGCCGGTGTTCCTGCGTCCGGGCCAGACCATCCGGCTTGGCGTCGACGGGCTGGGCGAGCAGACGCAGCGGACCGAAGCCGCGGCCTGACCGCAGCCATCCGGCAAGGAGGCGGCCCATGCCGCAAGGAAGAACAGGGATGCTCCGGGCCGCCTGGCTTCTGGCGAAGGAGAGCGTGCTGAGCTTCATCGACGACGGCGCGCTGAGCCGGGGAGCGGCGATCGCCTACTACACGGTCACCTCGCTCGCCCCGATCCTGATCATCGTGATCGCCATCGCCGGCCTGTTCTTCGGCCAGGACGCAGCGCGCGGCGCGATCGGCAGTGAGTTGAGCGGCCTGGTGGGCCGCCAGGGCGCCTCGGTGCTGCAGGGCATCGTCAAGAACGCTTCCAACCCGACCACCGGAACCACCGCAGGCCTGATCGGCATCGTCACCCTGATCATCACCGCGAGCGGCACCTTCGGCGAGATCCAGTCCGCACTCAACCTGATCTGGCGGGCACAGCCCGGGGGCACCACGGTGAGCCGCCTGGTCCGGGCGCGGCTGGCCAGTCTAGGCCTGGTCGCGACCCTCGGCTTCCTGCTGCTGGTCTCCCTGGTGGTCAGCTCTGCGGTCACCGGCTTCACCAGGACGCTCGACCAGGAGCTGCCCTTCGGCGGCCTGATCACGCGGCTGGTCAGCATCCTGCTGTCGTTCGCGCTGGTCGCCGTGTTGTTCGCCGCGATCTACAAGGCGCTGCCCGACCGCGACCTTCGCTGGCGCGACGTGATCGTGGGCGCCGCGGTGACGGCGCTGCTGTTCACGATAGGCAAGTTCCTGATCGGGCTGTATCTCGGCAGCTCGTCGATGGCCAGCAGCTATGGCGCCGCCGGCGGCCTGATCATCCTGTTCGTGTGGGTGTACTACAGCGCGCAGATCTTCCTGCTCGGCGCCGAATTCACCAAGGCCTATGCCAGCAACTATGGCTCCATGCGCAACACCGAGGCCGCAACCAGCGTCCAGCAGGCCGCCGGCGAGCCCGTGCCGCCTTCCCAGGCGGATAGCGCATCCTGATCACCGAGGCGGCCCGCCCGGCGGCCGGCGCGGACCGGCTTTCAGCCGCGGCGCCGCCTGCCCAGCGTCCCGGCCAACAGGCCCAGCGCCATCGCGGCATAGGTCGCCGCCATCGATCGCCTGGACAGCACCAGCTCCCATCCGGGGGTGAACCGCCTGGGGGTGGCTCGGTAGTCAACCAGCGCTGCAAGCGTCGATACCGCGCAGGCGCGCTTCAGCACGAACAGCGATCCGTATGTCGGGCGCCGTGCGATCCAGCCCTCGAACAATGCTGCCCACAACAAACAGGCCGCCTGATGCGTCGCGTAGCCGACCAGGGTGTGGCCGAGATCCGCCTCGGGAAACGAGGCCGCCTGCGGACCGTGCAGCCAGTGGCTGGTGGCGTTCACGGGCTGGAGGGCGTGCTTGTTTTCGGCACGCGCCAGCGCGGCCAGGGCCGCGGTCGATGCAACGCTGGCGGCGGTGCCGGACACCAGGACCCTACGCACTGTCTGCAACCGGCTGGCCACCTGCAACTCCTGGCACGAGGCTCCGCAAACGTCGAAGCCAGGTGCGGCGTTGCGTGCGCCTGAACCGGGAACTGCTGATTGGCCGAAATCGCGATCTTCCGCCACAACCTGTTCAAGGTCTCCGAGCCGTTCATCTCCGAGCAGGCGCAGCGCCTGCGCCGCCACACGCCGCTCTATCTCGGCAGGCTCCGCTACGGCGATCCGCCCGCCGGAGCAGCCTCGCTGGCCGTGCAGGACCTCGGCCCGGGATGGAAGTGGCCAGCACGGGTCGCCTGGCAGACCATCAGCCGGACCCCGCGGCCGTATATGCGTCTGCTGGGTGACCGACGCCCGGCGCTGATCCACGCGCATTTCGGGATCGAGGGGGTCTATGCGCTTCCCCTGGCCAGGCGGCTGGGGATCCCGCTGGTCACCACCTTCCACGGCTTCGACGCGACGCTCTCCACCGCGGCACTGTTGTGCTCGCCGGCATGGGCGAACTACCCGCTGCTGCGCAGGCGCCTGGCGCGGCAGGGCGATCTGTTTCTTTGCGCCTCGTCGTTCATACGCGACCGGGTGATCGGCATGGGCTTTCCCGCCCACCGCACGCGGATCCACTATATCGGCGTGGATTGCGCGGCGATCCGGCCGCGCGGCCCGGGCGAGGAAACCCCGACCATCCTGCATGTCGGCCGCCTGGTGGACGTCAAGGGCGCCCGTTACCTGCTGCTGGCCTTCGCGGCGGTCGCGCAAAGCCTGCCGGACGCCCGGCTGGTGATCATCGGCGAGGGCCCGTTGCAACGCCCGCTGCAGGCGCTCGCGCGCTCGCTCGGACTGGGCCACCGGATCCGCTTCCTTGGGGCGCTGCGGCATGCGGAGGTGCTGCACTGGATGCGCCGGGCGGCGATGCTGGTGCTGCCGAGCGTCCGCACCAACACCGGCCGCGTCGAGGGGCTGGGAATGGTCGCCCTGGAGGCCGCGGCCAGCGGCGTGCCGGTGATCGGCTCCCGCCTGGGCGGCATACCGGAAGCCGTGCTCGACGGGCAGACCGGCTTGCTGGTCCCCGAGCGAAACGCGGACGCTCTTGCCGGCGCCATGCGGGACCTGCTCGGCGACCCCGCCCTCCGGCGACGCATGGGCCAGCAGGCCCGCGCCCGCGTCGAGCGGCAGTTCGATCTCAGCCGGCAGACCGACGCGCTCGAGGCGTTGTATGATGCGGTGCTGCTGGAGGCGGCGGCGGGCGCCCGGGAGGCGCCGAGGATTCCGCCGCCGGGCCCGGCCGGGCGGCTGTGAACCAGGCGGCGCCCGGGAGGCCGGAAAGGCGGGCGGTGGTGGTTGCCC
>CAXUNX010000038.1:0-20041 GCA_964252545.1 uncultured Acetobacteraceae bacterium
GCAGGGGTGCCGGCCTGGACGATGAACAGCTCGCCGGCGCGCGCCGCCGGGGGGCGTCCCAGCACGGTGGCGGCTAGGTAGAGCTGGCCGCGCTGCCGGTGAGCCTCGTTGAAGCGGCTGGACAGCGCCGGCGAGATGGTGCTGCAGGAAACGTGCACGCCGTCGCGCTCCATGCCATGCGCGATGCCATCCGTGCCGAGGGTGAGGGCTTCGGCGGCCGGATCGTTGGCCAGCATGGAGAAGACGATCTCGGACCCGCGGGCCGCATCGGAGGGGCTTGCGGCCCGAAAGGCGCCGGCTTCGACCAGGCCATCGGCCCGGGCAGCGGTTCGGTTGAACACACGAAGCCGGTGTCCTGCGTCGAGCAGGCGCTTGCACATCGGCTCGCCCATCGGGCCCAGTCCCACAAATCCGATCCGCATGGCAGTGCTCCGCTAGGCTTGAACGCGCGCCGGTTCGCGCACCAGCACTGCATAGATCAGCGCCGAAAGGACGGCGATCGCCGAGGCGAGCAGCAGCGCTGGGGTGAACGAGCCGGTAAGCTGCACCATGCCGCCGGTGATGGCCGGGGCAAGCCCGGCACCGACGGAGCCGCCGACGTTCTGGATCGCCTCGAGGGTAGCGACCCGGTCGGGAGTGGTCGCCACCGAGGCCATCGACCAGCCGCAGGACGAGGCCAGGTTTGCCGAGAACAAGGCGACGCTGACCAGCAGCACGGCCATCGGCGCGCCGTGCACGAGGGCGGCGCCTGCGGTGCAGAGCGCGGTGACCAGCATGCCTGCGATGAGCGGCAGCTTGCAGGCGTCAAGCGGCTCGACGCCGCGATTTGTCAGCAGGCGCGCAACCAGGCCGCTGAGCAGGGCGCCAAGAAAGCCGCAGGTCTGCGGCACGGCGGTCCAGAGGCCGGCGGCCTTGACGCTGAGATGGCGCTGGCGTTCGAGATAGTCCGGCAGCCAGGTGCCGTACAGCCAGGTCATGTAGATGACGCCGAGGAAGCCGAGCGCCATACCCCAGCTTGTTGGCTGCCGGAACAACGCAGCCCAGCCTCCCGGACGGGTGGGCACGTCGCGATCGGCGGCGTGGATCATTTCGCGTTCTGTTGCCGAGATGCCGTATTGCTCCGGGTCGCGGTAGAGAAGCTGCCACAGCATGGCGATCAGCAGGCCAGCCGCGCCGATGATGAAGAACATCGGGCGCCAGCCATAATGCACCAGCAGCACCGTCAGTGCTGCGGGGGCGATCGCCGGACCCAGCGCCGACGAGGCGTTGAACAGGCCGATCGGCCAGGCGCGCTCGTGGCGGGAGAACCAGTTGGTGCAGACCTTGGTGCCGGCGAGATACATCGGCGACTCGCCGATCCCGAGTGCCGCACGGGCGGCGGCGAACTGCAGCAGGCTGCCGGAGAAGGCGGCGGCACTCTGGGCGAACGACCAGAGCACCAGGCTGGCGCCGAGCACGCGGCGCGGGCCGAGCCGGTCGATGAGCACGCCGACCGGGAGCTGTGCCAGCCCATAGGCGACGGCAAACACCGACAGCAGCACGCCCATCTGTGCATCCGACAGATGCAGATCATGCCGTATGGCGGAGTTGCCGATCGAAAGGGCGGAGCGATCGAGATAGTTGACGGTGCCCGCGATCATCAGCAGCGCGAGCGCGATGACCCGCATGCGGCGGCACCGGGCGGAGGCGGCATGCGGCCCAGGGCCGAGGCCGGGCTCTTGGCCGGGAGCCGGCGGGTCAGACAATAACAGGCTGGACAATGGACGTGGGCCGCCATTCATGCTTCGTTCTCATGACATCTGGGAGTGGCCGATGGCGGCTGATCTGGGCGGCGCAGGACATATCGAGGATACCCGGCTCGCCGATGCGTTGAGCGAGCGCTATCTCGCATATGCGATGTCGACCATCATGTCACGGTCGCTGCCGGACGTCCGGGACGGGCTGAAGCCGGTGCATCGCCGGCTGATCTACGCCATGCAGCAGCTTCGGCTGGACCCTACCGCCGGCTTCAAGAAGTGCGCGCGCGTGGTGGGCGACGTGATCGGCAAGTATCATCCGCATGGCGATGCCTCGGTGTACGAGGCGCTGGTGCGGCTCGCCCAGGAGTTCGCGGTGCGCTACCCGCTGGTCGAGGGGCAGGGCAATTTCGGCTCGATCGACGGCGATAACGCAGCCGCGATGCGCTACACCGAGGCCCGGCTGACCGAGGTGGCGCGGGCGCTGCTGGAGGGGCTCGACGAGGACGCGGTTGATTTCAGGCCCACCTATGACGGCGAGGAGCAGGAGCCGGTGGTGCTGCCATCGGCGTTTCCGAACCTGCTGGCCAACGGAGCGGCAGGGATCGCCGTCGGCATGGCAACCAGCATCCCGCCGCATAATGCCGGCGAGGTCTGTGCTGCGGCTTTGTTGATGGTGCGCAATCCGAAGGCGTCGCTCGTTGAGCTGCTGGCGGCGATGCCGGGTCCGGACTTCCCGACCGGGGGGGTGATCGTCGAGGATGCGTCGGCGATCCGGCAAGCCTACGAGTCCGGGCGAGGCGGATTCCGCATCCGGGCGCGCTGGTCGGTCGAGCCGGGACGGTTCGGGACCTGGCAGGTGGTGGTCAGCGAGATCCCGTTCCAGGTGCAGAAATCACGGCTGATCGAACAGATCGCCGAACTGATGGAGCAGAAGAAGCTGCCGCTGCTGGGCGACGTGCGCGACGAGAGCACCGCCGACATACGCCTGGTGCTGGAGCCGAAGACCCGCGGCGTGGAACCGGAAGTGCTGATGGAGACGCTGTTCCGGGCCACGGCGCTGGAGAGCCGGTTTGGGTTGAACATGAACGTGCTTGGCGGCGATCGCGTGCCGCGGGTGATGGGGCTGGCCGAGGTGCTGCGCGCCTGGCTGGATCACCGGCACGAGGTGCTGCTGCGAAGAACACGCTTTCGCATGCAGGCGCTCGAGCGCCGGCTGATGGTGCTGGACGGCTTCCTCGGGGTGTACCTCAACCTCGACGAGGTGATCCGGATCATCCGTGAGGAGGATGAGCCGAGGGCCGGCCTGATGGCAGGCTTCCTGCTCAACGAGGCGCAGGCGGATGCGATCCTGAACATGCGCCTGCGTTCGCTGCGGCGCCTTGAGGAGATCGAGATCCGCAAGGAACATGCGAGCCTGAGCAAGGAGCGGACCGATCTCGCAGCTCTGCTGGAACGCGAGCCGCTGCGCTGGAAGCGGATCGCCTCCGAGCTCGAGACCCTGCGCAAGAAGTTCGGCGCGGGCAAGCTGGGGCTGCGCCGCAGCACGCTGGCGGAGCCGCCGGCGCCGATCGACGTGTCGCAGATCACCGCGGTCGAGCGCGAGCCGGTGACGGTGATCCTTTCCGAGAAAGGGTGGGTGAGGGCGGTGCGCGGGCACGCGGCCGATCTCGCGGCGCTCAAGTTCAAGGAGGGTGATGCGCTCAGCCGGGCGCTCGAATGCTGGACCACGGATCGGCTGTGCGTGTTCGCAACCGACGGGCGCGCGTTCACGCTGCGCGCCGGAGAGTTGCCGCGTGGCCGGGGCGACGGGCAACCGATTCGTTTGATGGCGGAGCTGTCCAACGAGGAGGACGTGGTCGCGCTGTTCGTGCTGCAGGAGGGCGAGCGGCATCTGGTGGCGGGACTGAACGGCCGTGGTCTGCTGGTGGATTCTGGCGACCTGATCGCGGAGAAGCGGACGGGCAAGCAGATCTTGAACCTCAAGCCGGGAGAGCGTGCGGCGGCCTGCGTTCCGGCCTCCGGCGACCATGTTGCGGTTCTGGGCGAGAACCGGCGCCTGCTGATCTTCCCGCTGCTGCAGGTGCCGGTGCTGGCACGCGGCACCGGCGCGCTGTTGCAGCACTACAAGGAAGGCTGCCTGGCGACGGTTCGGGTGTTCAGCGGAGTGCAGGGGCTGCTCTGGCAGGAGGGGGGCAAGACACGGAGCCTTTCCGACCTCAAGGGGTTTATCGGCAAGCGTGGCGATGCCGGCCGGGCGGCTCCCAACTGGCTGCCGCGTCTGCCCTGATCAGGGCATCGGCGCCGTGTCGAGCGGACGCCAGCTGCCTTGTGACAGGATCTCGCTCGGGCGGAAGCGCGCCTTGTACGCCATCTTGCGGCTGTCTGCGACCCAGTAGCCGAGATAGACATAGGGGAGTGCTAAGCTGCGGGCGCGCTCGATCAGCCAGGTGATCGCGAAGCTGCCGAGCGAGCGGCTCGCGAGCCCCGGCGAGAAAAAGCTGTAGACGGCGGACAGGCCGTCGCCGAGCCGGTCGGTCAGGCACACCCCGATCAGGCTGTCGTCGGGATCGCGGAACTCGAACAGGAAGGTCTCGATCGGGGTGTCTTCGATCATCGCCCGATAGTCGTAGAAGCTCATGCCCGCCATGTCGCCTTCGCCGTGGCGCGCCTGCTGGTAGCGCTGGAACAGCGCGTATTGCTCGGTGGTCGCCCGTGGGGGAACCTCGAAGCCTTCCACCGCGGCGTTGCGCCGGATGATCCGCTTGAGGGTGCGGCCGGGTTCAAACAGGTTGACGGGGATGCGGATCGGCACGCAGGCATTGCAGGAAGGACAGACCGGCGCGTAGGCGATGTTGTGGCTGCGCCGGAACCCGGCTCGGGAAAGCCGGTCATGCAGCGACTCCGCGTCGGGTCCGCAGATCTCGGTGACGACCTTGCGCTCGGTTCTTCCGGCGACATAGGGGCAGGGGAGCGGCGCCGTGGTGTAGAAGAATTGAGGGCGTCTCGGCGGCGTGTAGGTCATGCGGTGGGCGGTGCCTGCGTCATGGAATGAGACTAGCGCTTGCGGCGACGGAGCGGGGCTCCCGAGGTATGGTGATGCTAGCGCCTGACGCCCAGTCCTGCATCAAATTCCACGCGCTCGACGAAAGCCAGTTCCCCGACTGGCCGGGGGTGACGATGAAGCGGCTGCATTCGGGGTCGGCAAGGTTGTAGACGCCACGATAGGCGGCGCCGTGGGTTGCGCTGAAATCTCCCAGCGCGCCGCTGCCCGCGCGCAGCAGGGTGGTGTCGTCGCCGGAGACGATGATGCTGCGCCGGGCGAGATGGCTCACCAGCGGGATGCCGCGCAGGAAGGGGTTCTCGAAGATCGCCCGGTGGACCCGCGACCAGCGCCAGGCGGCGGGATCGTTGCCCTGTGCCGCGGCGATCCTGGCGGTGCTTTCATCGAGCGCGTGCAGCAACGCGGGGGTGCAATCGCCGCCGCATCCCACCGCCCCCTGGGGAGAGAGAAGAAAGGCCACGAAGTCGGGCCAGGGGCCGACGATGGCGGCGTCGACCGCGTTGCGCTCGAGCATGTCGCTGGCGAAGCGCTGCAGCCACGCGTTGAAAATCAGCGGCTGCGGCGCCGCAGCACTCATTGAGCCGTCCCAACCCTTGAGCAGGGCCACCGCGCGGAGCGCGAAGCCGTCGAGGGCGGCGGCGCCGGCACGGGATTGCAGCCCCGGCAGCAGGGCTGCCGCAAACGCGCTGGCGGTGTTGTTCTGCATCCTGCCGAAGCCGTTCACGTTGTGGCTTGCCTGAGAGCTGAGCAGGCTGCGGATGCGTCGCGCCCGCCAGTCGTCCGGCCAGTCACGGCCCATGAACACCGGGAAGCTGGAGGGCGCGGTCCGCTCGTTGCCGTTGAGCAGGTGCCCGCTTGCGGGTGCCACGATCCTGGGCAGGCTGCTTCCGGACGCGGTGGCGATCCAGTCGTGCCGCCCGTCCGCGCCGTTCTGAGGAAAACTGCCGTCCCCCTGCCTGCGGATCGGGACCACGCCGGTGGTGAACAGTGCGATGGTTTTGCGGTCCGCAACAAGCAGGTTCTGCACCGGTGCGGTGCTGAGCGCGGCGGCTTGCCCGGCCTGTTCCACCGTGGTCGCGTTGTTCAAGGCGATCAGGCCGGTGGCGGCATCGCCGTGTTCGGGCGTGAGTGGCGCCAGCATCTCCATCGACACGGCGAGCAGGCGCCCATGCGCCGAAGGCAGTATGTCGCTGATCAGCGGGCCGTGGCGGGTCTCGCGAACCGTGAGGCGCTGGTCCGTGCCACCCCGGACATGGATGGTCTCGACGCGCGCGGAGAATGCGCGCGGGCCATCGGGCGAAAGATAGGTGTTGCTCGGACCTGGCTGTTCAATGAACACGTCCTGGGTGTCGGCTTCGTTGCTGGTGAAGCTCCAGGCGATGTGGCCGTTCTGGCCTATGACCAGAAACGGGACGCCGGGCGCGGTGGCGCCGGTCAGGCTCGAGCCCGGGCGATCCATCCGTGCCAGGTACCATATCGCGGGGAAGCCCAGCGCAAGGTGGGGATCGCCCGCAAGCAGCGGCGCGCCGGTCGGGCTGCGCGCGCCATCCACGGCCCACTCGTCGGAGGCCTCCGCGGGCAAGGTGTAGGGTGCCGGAAACCGCGGCAGGCTGCGGTCGAGCAGGGCTGCGAAGCGAGCAAGATCGTGATCGGGGCTGAGGCTGGCCTGCGGCGGCAGCGATGGCGTGGGACCGGGCTCGAGGGCGAGCTGACGCGCCAACGGCACCTTGCCGGAAGCCGCGAGGCGGGCGAGCTCGGTGCGCCAGTTACCTCCGAGGCTGAGCGCCATCAGGCGGCCCCAGAGCAGCGAGTCGACCGGGGTCCAGGGCTCCGGTCGGCCAAGCAGGAGGAACTCCGGCGCGATGAAGCGGCCGCGGGCGGCGATCTCCGCGTTCACCCCCCGGGCATAGGCGTCCAGCAGGGCGCGGTCGGCGGCGGGCAGCACCGGATAGGCGGCCTCGGCGCGGACACGCAGGCCGAGCACGCGCATCATCCGGTCGGTCGGCAAGCCGGCCCGGCCAGCCAGCTCGGACAGGCGTCCCGAGCCGAGGCGACGCATGAGCTCCATCTGGAACATGCGGTCGCGCGCGTGCAGGAAGCCGAGGGCTGCCGCGGCATCGTTGTTGGAGGCGGCGTGGATCCTGGGGATGGCGTTTTCATCGAGAGTGATGGAAACCGGGTGGTCGAGCCCCGGGATCCGCAGGATCTGCCGCTCGGGCGGCAGGGTCTTCCACAGGGCAGTGCCGAGGGCCGCGGCACAGACCAGCACCAGTACGGCGAGCAGGCCGGCGGCTCTGAGCGCAAGCCGTCGGAGCCGCTGCCTCCGGGGCCCATCCAACCGAAGCCGGCTGCTCCGGCTCACCCTTGCAGCCGCTCCGCCGCTTCCAGCGCGAAGTAGCTGAGCACGCCATTGGCGCCGGCCCGCTTGAAGGCGATCAGGCTTTCCATCACCGCGCGCTCGTGGTCCAGCCAGCCGTTCTGGATCGCCGCCATCAGCATCGCGTACTCGCCGGACACCTGATAGGCGAAGGTAGGCACCGCGAAGCGGTCGCGAACGCGGCGGATGATGTCGAGGTAGGGCATGCCGGGCTTGACCATGACCATGTCGGCGCCCTCCGCAAGATCGAGTTCCACCTCGCGCAACGCCTCGTCGCTGTTTGCCGGGTCCATCTGGTAGGTCTTCTTGTCGCCCTTGAGCAGGCCGCCGGATCCAAGCGCATCACGGAACGGGCCATAGAAGGCACTGGCGTATTTGGCGGCGTAGGACATCAGGCGGGTGTGGATCAGTTCTTCCCGATCGAGGGCGGCGCGGATCGCGCCGATCCGGCCATCCATCATGTCCGAGGGGGCTAGGATGTCGATCCCGCTTCGCGCCTGGTTGAGCGACTGGACGATCAGTGCCGCGACGGAGTCCTCGTTGTGGACGTAGCCGTCGCGCAGCACGCCGTCGTGGCCATGAACCGTGTAGGGATCAAGTGCCACGTCGCCGATCAGGCCGAGATCGGGGAACTCCGTCTTGAGCAGGCGGGCGCTGCGGCACATCAGGTTGTCGGGGTTGGCGGACTCCGCGCCCTCCTGGTCGCGATGTTCGAGAGGGATCACGGGAAACAGCGCCACCGCAGGAATGCCGAGACGAACGGCCGGCTCGACATGCGCTGCCAGCCGGTCGATGGAGACCCGCCGCACCCCGGGCATCGAGGCGACGGCGGTTTCGGTGTTCTCGCCGGCGATAACGAAAACCGGCCAGATCAGATCGGCAACCGAAAGGCTGTTCTCCGCGACCAGGCGGCGGGTGAAGCCGTCGTGCCGGTTGCGCCGCAGTCGGGCGGCCGGAAAGCGTGCGGGGATCATCGCGCGGGGGTGACCTGATGCGCGAGCCTGCTGTTCTTGCGGCTGTATGTGAAATAGATGGCAAATCCGACCAGCAGCCAGACGAGCAGGCGGATCCAGGTCAAGCCATCAAGAGACACCATCATGGCGAGGCACGATACGATCCCCAGGATCGGGATGATCGGGCCGCCCGCGACACGGAACTTGCGCTCACGCAGCGGATCGCGGCGACGCAGGATCATGACACCGGCGCAGACGATCACGAAGGCCAGAAGGGTGCCGATCGAGGTCATGTGCCCAAGCTCGCTGATCGGCAGGAAGGCGCAGAGCAGGCCGGTCAGCACCATGAACAGCAGGTTGGAACGCCAGGGGGTGCGCCAGCTCGGATGGATATCGGAAAAGAAGCGGGGCAGCAGCCCGTCGCGCGACATGGCGTAGAACACCCGGGACTGGCCCAGCAGCAGCACCAGCATCACCGAGGTGAAGCCGCAGATGATGCCGAACTTCACCGCGAGCTTGAGCCAGTGGTAGGGCGTCACATCGATCGCGCTGGCCACCGGAGCGGCGTCGTTGAGCATGAGCTTATAGTTCAGCAGACCTGTCAGCACGAAAGAAAAGGCCACATAGGCGAGCGAGCAGACCACCAGGCTGCCGAGAATGCCGATCGGCATGTCCCGTTCCGGCTTCCTGGCTTCCTGTGCGGCGGTAGACACCGCATCGAAGCCGACATAGGCGAAGAAGATCGTGCCGGCGGCACGCATGATTCCCGACCAGCCGAAATGGCCGAAGCTGCCCTGGTTCGGCGGGATGAAGGGCACGTAGTTGGTTTCGTTGATGTAGGGGATGCCGAACGCGATCACGGCCAGGATCACGCAGATCTTGATGACCACGATCACCGCGTTGACCCTGGCGGATTCCGAGATGCCGCGCATCAGCAGCAGCGAGATGGCGGCGATGATGAACACGGCCGGAAGATTGATCAGGCCGGCCACGTGGCTTCCGTCCGGAAGAGCAACCGTCTCGAAAGGTGACGCGAGCAGCCTCGGTGGCAGGGCGACACCGAAATCCCTGAGCAAGGAGTTCACGTAGCGCGACCAGCTTACGGCCACGGTTGCGGCTCCGACCGCGTATTCGAGAACCAGATCCCAGCCGATGATCCAGGCGACCAGCTCGCCAAGCGTGGTGTAGGCGTAGGTGTAGGCGCTGCCCGCGATCGGGATCATGCTCGCGAGTTCGCTGTAGCAGAGGCCGGCGAAACCGCAGCCGATTGCCGCGATGATGTAGGAGATCACGACGGCGGGGCCGGCATTCTCCGAAGCGGCGATACCGGTCAGTGAGAACAGGCCGGCGCCGATGGTGCAGCCGATGCCGAGCGCCACCAGGTTCCATGGACCGAGTGCCCGTTTCAGTGCCGGCCCTTCGCTGCGCCCGGTGAGGCTTTCGATCGATTTTCGACGCCAGATGGCGTCTGAGCCCGGGCTCACGGCGGACTGGGACATTCAGCGTGTCTCCTTGATGGGGGGCTCCCGGTGCCCGACGGTTTCGCTTCCCGCGATGCCGGGGTAAGATGCGGGCAGTTGAACCTAGTTGCCGCTTGCATGCCAGCCCTTCATTGGATGGGTGGGTAGGAGCCCGATATGCCCGACCAGATGACCCCGATCTCACCGAGCCGCTTCTTCACGTCCTGTCTGGAGGAGAGCGACCCGGAGCTCGCATCGGCGATCGGTGCCGAGCTGCAGCGCCAACAGGACGGCATCGAGCTGATTGCGAGCGAGAACATCGCCTCGGCGGCGGTGCTGGAGGCGCAAGGCAGCGTGCTGACCAACAAGTATGCGGAGGGCTACCCGGGACGGCGTTACTACGGCGGTTGCGCCGAGGTCGACCGGGCGGAGCAGTTGGCGCTCGACCGGGTCAAGCAATTGTTCGGCGCGCACTATGCCAACGTGCAGCCGCATTCCGGCGCGCAGGCGAACCAGGCGGTATTCCTCGCGCTGCTGAATGCGGGCGATACGATCCTGGGCATGAGCCTTGCCTCAGGCGGTCACCTGACGCACGGAGCGGCGCCGAACCTGTCCGGCAAGTGGTTCCGCGCCGTCCAGTATGGGGTGCGTCGCGAGGATGGATTGCTGGACTATGACGAGCTCGAACGGCTGGCCCGTCAGGAAAGGCCGAAGCTGATCATTGCCGGCGCCTCGGCCTATCCGCGCTTCATCGACTTCGCGCGGATCCGGCGCGTGGCGGATGAGGTTGGCGCTTTCTTTCTGGTCGACATGGCGCATTTCGCCGGGCTGGTCGCAACCGGGCTGTATCCGAGCCCGCTGCCGCATGCCCATGTGGTGACCAGCACCACCCACAAGACGCTGCGCGGTCCGCGCGGCGGGTTGATCCTGTCGAACGATGCCGAGCTTGGAAAGAAGCTCAACTCGGCGGTGTTTCCCGGTTTGCAGGGCGGCCCGTTGATGCACGTGATTGCGGCCAAGGCGGTGGCGTTCGGCGAGGCGCTGCAGCCGGATTTCAAGCTGTATGCGCAGGCGGTGGTCGAGAATGCCCGTGTGCTGGCGGAGACGCTGACCGAACGCGGGTTTGCGATCGTGACCGGAGGCACCGACTGCCATCTGTTGTTGGTTGATCTGCGGCCGAAGCGGGTGACCGGCAAGCTTGCCGAGGCAAGCCTGGAGCGGGCCGGCATCACGGCCAACAAGAACGCGATCCCGTTCGATCCGGAAAAGCCCGCCATCACTTCCGGGATCCGGCTGGGCAGTCCCGCCGCAACCACGCGGGGGTTAGGGCCGGAGGAGTTCCGCGAGGTGGGCCTGATGATCAATGATGTGCTGGATGGGCTGGCATCGTCGGGCGACGGCAGCAATGCGGCGGTTGAAGCGTCGGTGCATGAGCGTGTGCGGGCGCTATGCGCGCGGTTCCCGATCTACCGGGTCGGCTAGCCGGGAACGAACCGCGCCAAGCGGACGGCGGTGTGGCCGCGGCTCGGCCGCAGGCTCGGCATGACCAGCAGGCAGTTGTTGTAGGGGGTCCGGATCTCCTTGCCGCCATCGTTGCCGATCAGGGTGTTGCAGTCGCGGATCACGTCACCGCCCCGGAAAGGCTGGACGAACGTGAAGTTGGTTGTGCTGGCGGTGACCACGTCGGTGACTTCGGCGTGACGCCAGGAGGTGCGGCCGACCGGCTCGTTGCCAGACGGGCTGACGAGGCCGGTCTGTTGAAGCAGCGAGGCTACGGCCTTGCTCGCCGTGGCCACGGTTTCCGGCTCCCAGTGCGGACCCGCTTCCACCAGGCAGGCGGTGCGTGGATCCCCTTCATCGGCGAAGCCTGCATAGTCGATCAACCGCGGGCCGCTGCTGTGGCCGCGATCGGCCACCGCGATCGGCGGTAGCCCGATCGCACGCGCCAGGCGCTGTCCCTTGCTGGTGGAGCCGCTCAGGATGAGCGGTTCGGAAGGCCAGAGCATCGAGTGCAGGTCGAGCAGGATGTCGGCACTCTCGACGAGGGAGCGGATCTCGCGGGCGCGGGCGAGCTCGCAGGATCGCCGGGGACCATCGAGGATCGCGGCCTCCCAGAGGCGGTTCATGTCCTCATCCACGAAGCGCGAGGCGGTGGGATAGGCCGGATCGAAGCGAGCAAAGGCGGCAAGGTTAAGGAAGCCGAGGGTGAGCTTGCCGCATAACGGTTGCACCGAGGCTTTGAGCAGCTCGTCGAGGGCGATCGCACCGGCAATCTCGTTGCCGTGCATCAGGGCGGAGATCAGAACATGCGGGCCGGGACGTCCGGTGTCGAGCTGATGGAAGCCGGCAACCCCGCAATTGCCCGGCAGCCATTGGCGGAGGTCGGGAGGAGCAAGCCGGACGTCGAAGCGCAGCGGGCTGAAGGACTGAGGGTCGTAGAGCCCGTTCATAGCGGCCTGGTCATGCTGACGAGCAGCCGGCGGATGAAGGCATCGCAGGCTTCGAGCTGGCTTCTGGCGATCCACTCGTCCGGCTGGTGAGCCTGCGCGATGTCGCCGGGGCCGCATACGATGCTGGCGATCCCGGCATCCTGGTAGATGCCCGCTTCGGTTCCGTATGAGACCTTGCCGTGCTGGTTGGAACCGGAAGCCTGCTTGACCAGACCAACCAGCGGGTGGTCTGCATTGATCGAGAACGCAGGCAGGACGTTGAGGGGCTCGAAGCTGAAACCGGTGGCTGGGTCGCACGCGTGCATCCAGCTTTCGATGGCTTCTTGCACGTAGGTTTGCAGCCGATGCAGCTCGTGCTCGGCATCGTCGCCGGGAATGGTGCGCCATTCCATCTCGAATGCGCAGCGTTCCGGGATGATGTTCAAGATGGCGCCCCCCTGCACGAGGCCGGCATGGATGGTGCTGTGCGGCGGCTCGAAGCCCGGCTCGCGTCGACCCTCGGAGGCGAGGCGGCGCGACTCTGCTGCGATCCACGCCAATGCCTCGCCTGCGGCTTGGATCGCATTGACGCCAAGTGCGGGTTGCGAGGAGTGGCCGGGCTTGCCGCGTGCGGTGACGCGGAGCGAAAGCCTGCCCTTGTGGGCGATGATCGGCCGCATGTTGGAAGGCTCGCCCACCACGCACAGGCTCGGCTTGAGTTGTCCTGCCTCGAAATCCTGCACCAGGCGAACGGCGCCGGCGCAATCGACCTCCTCGTCAAACGAGATGAACAGGTGAACCGGCCGCACCAGGGCGGCCGCCTTGAGGTCCGGGACCGCTGCCAGGCACGAGGCGACGAAACCCTTCATGTCGACCGCGCCGCGTGCGTGAAGCAGGCCACCCCGTTCTGTCAGCTGGAAGGGGTTGGTGCTCCATTGCTGGCCATCAACCGGCACGGTGTCGACATGGCCGGAAAGCGCCAGTCCGCCCTCGATCTCCGGACCGATGATGGCGTGCAGGTTGGCCTTCTCTCGCGAGGCGTCGTGGGTCAGGCGGTAGGACACGCCTTGTCGGTCGAGAAAGCCGGCGATCCAGTTGATCAGGGACAGGTTGCTGTTGCGGCTGGTTGTGTCGAACGAGACGAGCTTCTCGAGGATCTCTGTGGTTGTTGGGCTTGCGGTCTCGAGCATCGCATCAGTCTATACGGGGCGGGTGCGGCGGCAATGGTCTCGTTGCCGGGTTCGCCATCGGTTGACCGAGCCTGCTTGCGGTCCGGCAAGCGGGCGGCCAGAGTTCGCACCATTGCAACAGGATTGCGATGCCCGGGTCCTCCGCTTCCTTTCATCCGGCGCACCGCCTATGGCGCGCGCTTCCGCCGGCGCAACGGCGGCTTTGGCTCGCGCGGCTTTCGGCGCTGCTGGCGCCAAGACCGAACCCGGTTCCGCCAGGCACCTGCGACGGGTTGATCGTTGCAGGCGAGATCGCCCGCGCGTCTGGGCTGGGAGAGTCGGCCCGCATCATGCAGCGTGCGCTTGATGCGGTGGGGGTTGCCAACTGGCCCCTGCAGGCCGGATTGCCTGTTCCGGGCGACGCGGCGGAGATCGAAGCGCCATCCGCCCGAATAGGGGATGCCAGCCCAGGGGCGGCCTTGGTGCTGCATGTGAATGCGCCCGTGCTGCCGAGCGCGCTGCTGCGCCTGCCTCGTGCTCTGCTGCGCGGGCGGCGCGTGATCGGCTACTGGGCGTGGGAGCTGGAAACGGTGCCCGCAAGCTGGCGTCCGGCGCGGGGGCTGGTGCATGAGGTATGGGTGCCCTCCGATTTCACGGCGCGGGCGCTGCAGAGCCTGATGCCGGGACGTGTGCGCACGGTGCCGCACGCGCTTTCGTTGTCGCCGCCGCAACCCGGGCGGATGGGTCGGGCGGAGTTCGGGCTTCCCGAGGACGCGGTGGTGGTCCTGGTGTCGTTCAGCCTGGCATCGGCTTTCGAGCGCAAGAATCCGCTGGCTTCGATTGTCGCATTTCGTAAAGCCTTCGGAAACCGGCGCGACCGCATAATGGTGCTAAAGGTGGGGCATGCGAGGCACTCCGATGCCGACATGCAGCGCCTGCTTGGGGCTGTGGCGGGTGCCGACAACATCAGGCTGGAGACACGGGTGCTTCCGGTACCGGAGACACATGCCCTGACCAAGCTCGCCGACATCGTGCTCTCGCTGCACCGCAGCGAGGGCTTCGGGCTGGTGCCGGCCGAGGCGATGATGCTGGGCCGCGCCGTGGTCGCCACCAACTGGTCGGCAACAACGGAGTTCCTCGACGAGAGCTGCGGGGTGCCGGTCGGCTATCGGCTGGTGCCGGCACGCGATCCGCGCGGCATCTTCGAGGCGCCGGGCGCGGTCTGGGCGGATGCGGACATCGAGGAGGCGGCCTCGGCCCTGGTCACCTTGGCGGATGCCTCCGAGCGGCGTGCGACGCTGGGCGCCCAGGCGAAACGGGTGGCGGGCATGCGCTTCAGCGGCGAGGCGCTCCGCCGGGCCTTGGATGCAATCGGCTGTAGCCGGGACGGGTTGTCCTCGGCGTGAGGATCCTGGTGTGGCAATGGGGCAGGCGCGGAGCAGGACCACGTGTCGCCACCGAACTGGCAGCGGGTTTGCGCGAGGTGCCCGGGCAGGTGGTGTTCCTGTCGCTTTCCACCCGCGCGGAAATCCTGACCGCGCAGGATGGTCCGGACTGCGCGCTTCCGGTGACTACCTACAACGGCGTGCCCGGATATCTTTGCCGCGTGCTGCTTGCGCCGCTGACGCTGCCATCGCTGACGCGGCGCATCCGGACACTCGCACCGGATGTGGCGATCTGCGCCATGCCGGGGCCGCTGGACCTGATGATGGCCTGGGCGTTGCGGCGGCTGCGGGTGAAGATGGTGGTAACCGTGCATGATGCGGACCGGCACCCTGGAGACGGCTTCCCGCTGCAGATGGCGTTGCAGCGTCGGCTGATCCGGCGAGCCGATGCGTTGATCGCCCTGACCCGCCACGTGGCCGCGGGCTTGCGCCAGCAGCAGGCGGCGCGCGGAAAGATGTTGCTGGCGGCAAGTCTGCCGCCGTTCATGTTTGGCGCGAGACCGCTGCCTCCCTTGTCGCACGGCGGCGCGATGCGGCTGCTCTGTTTCGGGCGATTGCTGCCTTACAAGGGGCTGGATCTGCTGGAGACGGCGCTGCGGGGGATCGGCGACACGCCGGCGTTCGAACTGCGGATCGTCGGGCAGGGGCCGCAAAGCAGCACTCTGGCGCGACTTTCGGCCTTGCCTCGGGTTCGCGTCGAGAACCGCTGGGTGCCCGAAGACGAGGTCGGCGCGTTGATCGCGTGGGCGGATGCGGTGGTGCTGCCCTATCGGGAGGCGAGCCAGAGCGGGGTGGCTGCGGCGGCGATCGCCGCCGGTCGCTGGGTGCTGGCCACACGGGTGGGGGGCTTGGCGGAGCAGTTCCGCGGCGAGCGCCTCGCGCTGTTGTGCAATCCCGATCCCGACAGTATCCGGACCGGATTGTCACGGCTGCTGGCCTCGCCGCCTGCCGCTTCGGAGCGGGAGGGCGCTGACCCGCGCGCACGGTGGCGGGAGATGGCGGGACAGCTGGTTCGGCAGATTTCCGAGGCGTTCTTCGAGCGCGGGGTGAAGACGCACGCTCCTGCCGAGACGGCGCCGCAGCAGGACAGGGTGCAGGCCTAGCCGGTCGCAACCGGTCAGATGGCCTCTCCGGAGCCGGAGATCCAGGATCAGGCAGCCAGTTGGCCAGGCTGGTACACCTTGAGGCGGGTGCGGATGAGCTTCTCGATGCTCCTCAGATGGACCCGCTCTGAGGCGTCGCAGAACGAGATCGCCATGCCGGTTTTGCCTGCCCGGGCAGTTCGGCCGATCCGGTGCACGTAGCTTTGTGGGATGTTTGGCAGATCGAAGTTGATGACGTGGGTCACATGGTCGATGTCGATCCCGCGTGCGGCGACGTCGGTTGCAATCAGGACGCGTGTCTCGCCCGATCGGAACGCCGCGAGCGAACGTTCCCGCTGCGCCTGGCTCTTGTCGCCGTGGATGGCGGCGGCGGCCACCCCGGCCTTGTGCAGGAATCCGGCCACCCGATCGGCTCCGTCCTTGGTACGCGTGAAGACCAGGATCCGGCCGGTACGGTAGCGTCGGAGCAGGCCGATCAGCAGCTGGCGCTTCGATGCGGTGTCCACGAAGACCACGCGCTGCTCGACGCCTTCGGCTGCCAACGTCGTGGGAGTGACCGCGACATGCACCGGATCGTGCAGCAGCCGGGCGGCCAGCGCCGCGATCTCGGGCGGCATGGTTGCCGAGAAGAACAAGCTCTGCCGGATGGCCGGAACCAGGCCAGCGATCTTGCGGATCGGCTGGATGAAGCCGAGATCGAGCATGTGGTCGGCTTCATCAAGGACGAGGATCTCGGTCTCATCGAGACTGAGGGCGTGGTCGGTGAGAAGGTCCAGCAGACGCCCGGGTGTGGCTACCAGGATATCGGTGCCTTTGGCGAGGGCGCGCGCCTGCGGGTGTTTCGGGACGCCGCCATAGGCCAGGCTGGTGCGAAGCGGGGTGTGCCGGGCGTAATCACGGAAGCTCGAGGCGATCTGGCTCGCCAGCTCGCGGGTTGGCGACAACACCAGCGCACGGCAGTGGCGATGCTGGACTGGCAACGGCTTGGCGAGCAACCGGTCGAGGATGGGCAGCGCAAAGGCCGCGGTCTTGCCGGTTCCGGTCTGAGCGATGCCTTGCACGTCACGGCCAGCCAGGATGGGGGGGATCGCCTGCGACTGGATCGGCGTGGCGATGCTGTATCCCTGCTGCTGCACCGCCTGCCGGATCCGAGGCGAAAGGCCGAGAGCTTCGAAATCGACCACCATGAGATGTCTGCACCCCATCCGGCGCTCACGGCGAACCGAGGGATCGTGCACCGCAGCCGCAGGCTATACATCAAGGACACAGACGCTTGTAGCCCAGCCGGCGCGGCCACGCTCCGCCGATCCAGCGGAGGCAGCCTCGCATCGCCGTGCAACCTGACCCCGTGCGATGATTGACCGGGGGATTGCCGGCTCCCAAAACCACCTGATGCAGATCGATCATGCATTGATCCTGGCGCAGCCTTATGCCGGGCTGCAGTCGCAGGCCATCGGGTTGGCGGAACGCGCGGAGCTCGATCAATCGGTGCGGACGCTGGTGGCGCTGCGGCCCTGGCGATGGATACCCGCGGCAATGTGGCCGCAGCCCCTCTTGAGCATCGCGCCGATCCATCCGGTTGAAGCCGGGCTGGTGCTGAGTGTCGGCGGCATGGGTGCTGCGGTTGGCGCGGCACTCCGGCAGCCGGACCGGCGCGTCGTGCAGATCCAGAACCCGCGCATGCGGCTCGACCGGTTCGACCTCGTAGTGGTCAATACGCACGATGAGCTGTCCGGACCGAACGTGCTGATCTCCAGAAACGCGCTTCACCGGGTGTCCAAGGCCCGGCTGAGGACGGCGCGGGAGGCTTGGTGGCCGCGGTTCGCGCATCTGCTGCGGCCGCTGGTTGCTGTTCTGGTCGGCGGTTCGAATGGCCGCTACCGGTTGGATGGTCCGGTTGGTGCGACCCTGTCGGGACAGCTCGCCGCCATGATCAAGGCGGACCGGGTTGGAATGGTGGTGACGACTTCCCGTCGCACCGACCCTGCCGTGCAAAGGCTGCTGGGGGCAACGCTGGCTCCGCTCGGCGCCTGGATCTGGGACCAGCACGGCGAAAACCCCTATCTCGGCATGCTTGCCTGCGCGGACATGATTGTTGTGACGATGGACAGCGTGTCCATGGTCTCGGAGGCGGCGGCCACTTCGGTGCCGGTCATGGTGGCCCCGCTGCCCGGGCGGTCGCGCCGGATCGGGTTGTTTCTGCAGACGATGCGCGAGGCCGGCCGGGTGCGGGAGTTCTCCGGCCGGCTGGAGCATTGGCCAACGCGGCCCCTGGACGATACGCTGGCTGTGGCGCAGGAAATGCTCCAACGGCTCGGTATGGGCACAGGCACGGCAGGGATCGAGTAAGGCAGCATGCTGGCTATCCAGACCTATGACGCGCGCCAGGGCGGCAATGCGCTCTACAAGGCGCTCGCGCATCCGCTGGCGGCGGAAGCCGTGGCGGCGCTCGGCGAGCGGCTGCGGAATGGGGGCTCGCTTGCGGTCTATGATCCGGACGGCGCCGCCGCCATGCTGTTCGCGTTGCATGACACCCTGCCTGTGTTGTCCGAGCTGTATGTGCACGATGTGCTGCTGGTTGGTCAGCCGCTGCTTGGCGTGCCGGCCCGGCCACTCGCGGAGGTCGGTCGATCCACGGCATCGGTGCTGTTGATCACGGCGTTCGAGGCAGAAAGGATCGTGGCGCGGATCGAGCATATGCTGCCGTCCCACCTGCGTGTGATCACGCTCGACGAGGTCCGGCTGCCCCAGATCATGCTGACGCAACCGCGTTCCTATCTGAACCGGCTCAACTTCGCCACGAACTTCGCGTTTTTCCGGGATGAGGGGGGCTTCGCAACCAGGCTGACAACGGCGAACTACTGGCAGGCCTACGGGGCGAGTTCAGTCCGGCTGTGGCTGCGGTTGTATGATCGGGGCGGCCAGGCGCTGGCGAGCTGGGTGGAGGAAGTGCCGGACGGCCCGGTGGGGATCGTGATCGACAGCCGGAACGTTCGCGAGCGGTTTGGATTGCCGGGCTTTACGGGTCAGCTGTTCATCCATGCGATCGGGGTCGCCGGCCACGACGTGGTGAAGTATGCCCTGGATATCCTCGGCGAGTCGGGCAATCAGAGCCTGTCGGTGACGCACGACGCCAACGCCTGGCCATCGGATCGTTACGCCAACCTTCCGGCGCCGGCGGTTGGGGAGAAAGTGTTCCTTTGGGTGCAGAACTCGCACGCGCTGCCGATCGCCCCTGGGGCGCTGAAGCTGGACCGCATGGGCGCCGAGACGCCGGGGGCGCTAGCTTTCGCGGTGGCTCCGTTCGCGAGTGTTGCGGTGGACGTCTCGGAGGTGCTGCCGGATGTACGCTGGCCGGCGCAGATCGAGCTGCGGAGCGGACGCCACATGGTGCGCCCTCGATATGAGGTGCTGCGGGACGGCCGCACGCGGATCGCCCACATGAACGTCGAGCGGGCGGATCTGCATGCTGATCCGGGCATCAAGACGCTGCCGGAGACGCTTGGTCGAGGGTATGTGCTGCCGTTTCCCGTGCTGGATCCGCTGCGGTTCCGCAGCATCGTGCAGCCTGCGCCGATGGCCGAGCGCCAGCTCAACCTGCCGCTCCGGCTCGACCTGTTCGATTCCAGAGGACGCGCCGCCGGGCAGCACTTCCTGGGGTGCTTGCCGAGAAATCATGATGTCGCACTCGACTTGGCGCAGTTCGAGGCACCGGAAGGACATGCCGAGCTGGCCTATGATTTCCGCGACGGCGGCGACGCGGACGGGTGGATGCACGCCCTGGTGCGCTACGAGAACCTCCAGAGCGGGCATGTCGCGGAAACCAGCTTCGGAGCGCACATCTTCAATACCGCAATGGTGTATCGAGATGAGCCGCAATCATATTCGGGGCCTCCGCCTGGATTGTCGACGCGGCTGTTTCTGAAGCTTGGCGATGCTCGCCGGCAGAGTTTCTGCTGCTTGATCTATGCGGCCTCGGCACCCTGGCACGAGACCTCGCGGACGCGCCTGGTGCTGCATGACGGCGCCGGTGATAAGATCGCCGAGCGGAGGATCGAGATCCGGTGTTGTGGTTCGATGATGGTCTGGCCGCACCGGGTGTTCGGCGAGGCGCTGCTGGAGCAGGCCGGGCCACGTGGCTACGTCCTGATCCGCGACGCCACATGCCGGCTGTTCGGCTATCACGGCCTGATGGACGAGGCAGGCGCGTTCTCGCTCGACCACATGTTTGGCTTTTGAGATGAGCGGATGGTGGGTGCGACAGGGATTGAACCTGTGACCCCCGCCGTGTGAAGGCGATGCTCT
>CAXUNX010000039.1:0-18987 GCA_964252545.1 uncultured Acetobacteraceae bacterium
TGGCGGACGGTATCTCAGCGGCGGCGGCGAGCCCGCCTGCGGCCTGACCCTGCGTCCGGAGGCGATCCTGCGCGCGGCGCCCGCCCGGCCGGCGCAGCCCCGGTTGTTCCTGCCGCACGATTGCGATCCGGCGGTCGCGGCCTCGCTGCGCGTGCAGGGATTTGCAACCGTGCTTGCGCTCGAGGCGGTGCCGGATGATCGCGCTGAGGCGCTCCGGCTTGGCTGCACCCACCTCCTGAGCGAAGGCGGCCCGGTGGCGCTGGCCAGTCGCAACCAGGCACCTTGAGGAGCTGAGCATGTCCAATGTCACCGTGATCGGGGCGCAATGGGGCGACGAGGGCAAGGGCAAGATCGTCGACTGGCTGGCCAGCCGCGCCGAGATCGTGGTGCGTTTCCAGGGTGGCCATAATGCCGGCCATACCCTGGTGGTCGGCAATCAGACCTACAAGCTCTCGCTGCTGCCGAGCGGCCTGGTGCGCGGCAAGACCGGGATCATCGGCAACGGCGTGGTGATCGATCCGGAGGCGCTGCTTGGGGAGATCGATCGGGTGCGCGGCCAGGGTCTTGATGTCAGCCCGGACACGCTGCGCATCGCCGAGAATGCCATCCTGATCCTGCCCGTGCACGGCGCGCTGGACCGCGCCCGCGAGGCCGCACGCGGCGAGCGCCGGATCGGCACCACCGGGCGGGGGATCGGCCCCGCCTATGAAGACAAGGTGGCGCGCCGCGCGATCCGGGTCTGCGACCTGGCCGAGCCCGAGACGCTGGACTGGAAACTGGACGAGCTGCTGCTGCACCACAATGCGCTGTTGCGCGGCCTGGGCGCCGCCACCTTCGAGAAGCATGAGCTGCTGGCATGGCTGAGCGGGCTCGCGCCGCGCATCCTGCCGTTCGCCGACCCGGTCTGGGAGCTGCTGGACGACGCCAAGCGCGCCGGCCGGCGGATCCTGTTCGAGGGTGCGCAGGCGGTGATGCTCGATGTCGATCACGGCACCTATCCGTTCGTCACCAGCAGCAACACGGTCGCAGCCAACGCCGCAACCGGCAGCGGCGTGGGCGCGTCCAGCGTCGGCTTCGTGCTCGGGATCGCCAAGGCCTATGCCACCCGGGTCGGCGCCGGGCCGTTCCCGA
Source organism: uncultured Acetobacteraceae bacterium (assembly GCA_964252545.1). Classification (GTDB taxonomy): domain Bacteria; phylum Pseudomonadota; class Alphaproteobacteria; order Acetobacterales; family Acetobacteraceae; genus Lichenicoccus. The sequence goes on from CAXUNX010000039.1 coordinate 1,132, forward strand.
CCGAGCTGTCCGATGCGACCGGGGAGATGCTCGGACAGCGGGGGCGCGAGTTCGGCACCGTGACCGGGCGCCCACGCCGGTGCGGCTGGTTCGACGCCGTCCTGGTCCGCCGGGCGGTGCGCGTGGGAGGCATCAACGGCCTGGCGCTGACCAAGCTCGACGTGCTGGACGGCCTGCCCGAGATCCGGCTCTGCACCGGCTACACCCTCGACGGCGTGCCGGTGCGTCACCTGCCGGCGGCGCCGGCGGCGCAGTCGCGTATCCAGCCGGTGTTCGAGACGATGCCCGGGTGGCGGCAGACCACGCGCGGTGCCCGTTCCTGGGCGGAGCTGCCGGCGGAGGCGGTGAAGTACGTGCGCCGGATCGAGGAACTGGTCGAGGCGCCGGTGACGCTGCTTTCCACCAGTCCGGAGCGCGACGACACCATCCTGATGCGCGATCCGTTTGTTGCCTGAGCGGCGATCCGTTCCGTCAACGGCGCCTTAACCTTTCGCGCGCAAGCTGCACCGGCTGACAAGGTGCCTTGCCAATGGCTGCAACCAAGCCACCGGGCGGCGGTGTCGCCGCCCCGGCGACCGGCCGCCTGCTCATCGATGACCGGTTCCAGATCCTGCCCGGCACACCGGCGCCGGGGCTTGCCGGCCTTCCTGGCTTCGCCGCCGAGGACCAGCACAACGCGGGTGCTAAGGTGCTGGCGCTCCGCTGCGATGCAGCCGCCCCGCCAAGGGCGAGGCTGCCGATGTTCGTGCAAACGCAGCACGAGTGCTTGCTGCCGGCGCTTGGGCACGGCGTCGCGGGTCCCGCCTACTGGATCATCATGGCGGCGCCGGCGGGGCCGTCGCTGGGGGCGCTGTCGGTTCCATGGGGGGGCAACGCGCTGCTCACCAACGTGCTGCGCCCGCTGGCGACGGCATTGCAGCAACTCGAGGAAGCCGGCCTTACCCACCGCGCCATCCGTCCGGACAACGTGTTCCTGAGCTCGGGGTCGAAAGGCGTGATGCTGGGTCCGGCCTTTGCAGCGCCCCCGGCCTTCCACCAGCCGGTCATGTTCGAGCCTCCCTATAGCGGCGTGTGCGCCCCGGCGGCCCGCGGCGACGGCAGCGTCGCCGACGACGTCTATGCGCTGGGCGTGTTGCTGTTGGCACTCTGGACCGGCACCGTACCGCTCGCCGACACGGACGCAGGCGAGGTCATCCGGCTCAAGCTTGAATATGGCAGCTACGCGGCGTTGACGCGCGAGCTGCGGCTGCAGCGTGGTTTCGAGGATATCCTGCGCGCGATGCTGTCGGATGATCCGCAGTCCCGGCCCACGCCCGCAGCACTCGCCAACCTGGACGGCATCCATGGTCACCGCGGCGGCCAGCGCCCTCCCGCGCGAGCACCGCGGCCGTTGCCGATCGGCGACGAGCTGGCCTGGAACCGGCGGACGCTCGGCCTGCTCTGTGCGCAACAGCCGGCCCAGGCGGCGCAGCTGCTGCATAGCGGCGCGCTTGAGCGATGGCTGCGTCGAAGCATCGAGGACAGCGCGAGTGCCTCCGTCCTTGAAGAGCTCCGGCGCGAAGAACAGCTCGAAGCGGCCGCCTCGTCGGCCAGAGCCGAGGTCCCCGCCAGGCCAAGCGACACCCGGCTCAGCGACACCAGGCTCAGCGACACCAGGCTCAGCGACACTGGGCTGATGCGGCTGGTGGCCCTGCTTGATCCGCTCGCACCGCTGTTCTGGCGGGGATGCTGGCTTTGGCCGGATGGCCTCGGCGCGATGCTCGCCGGCGTTGTGGTGCAACCATCGTCGCCGACGCCGCAGGAGGCCGCGGCGCTCATCGAGCAATTGCTGGAGCGGGGCGGCATCCGCCGCTGGCGGGCCCTGCGCCCGGGTCGTCCCGAGCCGATCGCGCCGGCCGTGCCGCACCGCCTGATCCGAGCCGCGGCCCAGGATGATCAGCAGATCTTCCTGGCGCGCCTCGCCTATGGGCTCAACCCCTATCTCGGTTGCGCTTCGCCGAAGCTTGCGGCCGAGTTCGCGGCCCACCCGCGCGCGGTGCTCATCGCACTTGAGCGTCTGGCCGGCACATCGCCGCCCGACGCGCATAGCCTGGCGTTCCTGGACGCCCATCTCGACGATGCTTCGGCGGATCCCGTCGCCGTGATGGCGGATCCGGCGTTGCGCGTGCTGTCGATCCTTGTTGGTGGCCAGGCGCTCACCCAGTCCGGCCCGCTGCCCCGGATCGCCGCCGGATTGCTGGTCCAGCTCGAGGCGTGCCTGCAGCACCAGCCGGGCTTGAGCCGCCGGGAGGCACGGCGGGCGCAGTTGCGGGCCGCCGCTGCGGCAGGAGACCTGGCCGCGATGCTCGACCTGCTCGCCAACCCGCAGCAGCGCATGCACGACGAGGCGGCACGGCACGAGGCCACGCGAGAGATGCTGGCGATCGAGGCGGCGTTGGTGAGGCAGCAGCAGAACAGCACGTCGCGCGTGGAAGAGAGCCTGCGTGCCGCCCGCGACACGGCCTCCGCGGCAGGGCTGGTCTGCGTCATGGCGTCGCTGCTGTTTGAGCTGCTCCGCTGATGGCAGGAGCCGGTCCACGAGCGCCGTCGCGCGCCCGGGGCGCAGGGTGGAAATGGTGGCACGGCATGGCCGCAGGCATGCTGCTGATGCTGTCGCCCGCCTCCGCCCTGCTGCTGCTCGCGCTGCTTGCGCCGGCGGTGCTGGTGATGGTGTCGGACAACATCCCGGGGCGGGCCCTGACCCGCACGGTGGTGTTGTTCTCGCTGGCGGCGGCACTCGGGCCTGTGCGCGGCTTCGTTCAGGAAGGTGCGACCTTGCAGGTGCTGTTTCGGATGCTCACCGAAACCAGAACGTTGCCGGCGGTATGGCTATGCGCCGGCTGCGGCTGGGTGCTGAACGAGACGCTGTGCGCGGTGGCTGGCTTGGTGACCCGGCTGAAGCTTGCGGCGCAAGGCAAGGCGTTCGAGGCACGCCTGCTGGAGATCCGGACGGAATGGGAGGCGGCTGACCCGCCGCCGCCTCCCGGATAGGAGGCGACGGGATGGCTGGCTCAGCTCAGGGCGGTCACGCCCATTGTTCGGATGCGACCCGCTCGCCCATCCGGCGACTGGTCACCTGCGTCTTCATCGCCTTCTGCAGCTTCTCGAAGGCACGCACCTCGATTTGACGCACCCGCTCACGTGAGATGTTGTAGACCTGTGACAGGTCCTCGAGGGTCGCCGGCTCTTCCTTCAGGCGCCGCTCGATCAGGATATGGCGCTCACGCTCGTTGAGTGTCCGCAGGGCTTCGCCGAGCAGCGCCTTACGTCCCGAGAACTCCTCGTGCTCGGCGAGCATGCTTTCCTGGCTGTCGCTCTCGTCAACCAGCCAGTCCTGCCACTCGCCCTCGCTGTCGGCCCGCACCGGGGCGTTCAAGCTGTGGTCGGGAGCCGCCAGCCGACGGTTCATGTTGACGACGTCGGTCTCCGACACCGCCAGCGCCTTGGCGATCGCCCCAACCTGGTCCGGGTGCAGGTCGCCATCCTCGATCGCCTGCATCTGGCCCTTGAGCCGTCGCAGGTTGAAGAACAGCTTCTTCTGAGCGGCAGTGGTGCCCATCTTCACCAGCGACCAGCTATGCAGGATGTATTCCTGGATGGCCGCGCGGATCCACCACATGGCATAGGTGGCGAGACGGAAGCCGCGATCCGGATCAAACCGCTTCACGGCCTGCATCATGCCGACATTGCCCTCGCTGATCAGCTCGCTGATCGGCAGGCCATAGCCGCGATAGCCCATGGCGATCTTGGCCACCAGACGCAGGTGCGAGGTGACGAGCTTGTGCGCGGCTTCGGTGTCTTCGCTGTCGCGCCAACGCTTCGACAGGCTGAGCTCTTCCTCTGGGGAGAGCATGGGGAACTTACGGATTTCCTGGAGATACCGGGAAAGATTACCCTCAGGACCAACATTGATGACGGCAGAGGCCACGTTCAGGCTCCTTTCGTCTGAAACTTCAGCGAACCCTACGATGCCCATACGGCGCTATCGCAAGCAGGTTGCACGTCCGGTTCAGGTCGGGCGCGGGTTAGGACATCACGTCCCCGACAATCCTCCCGGCAAGGCGAGGCATTCTCAGGACGTCCAGACCGGCGGGGGCGCCCCCTCGTCGGAATTGTGCACTGCATACAGGACCGCTGCGGTCCGGTCAATCATCAACCTCCCTCGGCTCCTGAATTCGACGTCATGCACGACAACAAGGATCGAAAATCGTCCGGCGGCGCCGTCTCGAAATCGAGCCAGCCGCCATGCGCCGGATGCGCGAAGCCCAGCCGGGCGGCATGCAACGCCTGCCGCGGGAAATCCAGCGCCGTCGCCCGGGCCGGGGCCGACAGCAGGCGTGCTGCCGCCGGAACCCGCCGCAGATACACCGGGTCACCCAGCAGGGCATGGCCATGCTGGGAAAGATGCACCCGGATCTGGTGGGTTCGGCCGGTGGCCAGCCGGCACTCGAGCAGGCTGGTTGCGCCGTGCAGCACCTGCAGGGTGCGGTAGTGGGTGAGGGCAGGCTTGCCGCCGCGGGTGACCACGGTCATGCGCTTGCGGTCACGAGGATCGCGTCCGATCGCCCCGTGCAGCTCGCCGGAGGCCGGCTGCAGCATGCCCCAGCACAGGGCGAGATAGGCGCGTTCGATCCGGCGGGCGGCGAAATCGGCCGAAAGCCTGGCGAGGCTCGCCTCGGTCTTGGCCACCACCATGATCCCCGAAGTGTCCTTGTCGAGGCGGTGCACGATCCCGGGCCGCCGTTCGCCGCCGATGCCCGGCAGCGATGCGCCGCAATGCGCGAGCAGGGCATTGACCAGCGTGCCGTGCTCGTTGCCGGGGGCGGGATGCACCACCAGGCCGGGCGGCTTGTCCAGCACGATTAGCTCGTCATCCTCGTGCAGGATCGAAAGCGCGATGGCTTGCGGCTGCGGGCGTGCCGCGGTGGCGGGCGGGAAGATCACGGTGTAGTGCAGCCCGGTGCGGACCGGCTCGGCCGCGTCGCGCAGCACCAGGCCGTCGCGGAGCACGCAGCCGGCTTCCATCAGGGCCTTGACGCGGGAGCGCGATGACGTGCCGATGACGTCCGCAAGGAAGCGATCGGTGCGCCGGCCGGCCTGCTCGGGCTGTGCCACGACATGGAACGCGGTGTCCGCCATTGCGCCGGCTTAGCGGAAAACCGGGCTTGAACAAACAGGTGGATGCGGATGCGCGGGATCAGGGCTTTGCTGGCTGCGGTGATCGTCATGGGAGTGATGATCCTGGTCGGAACGGCTGTGCTGATCAGCACGGTGGTGCACCGTGCGACGCAGCGCGCCCAGTCGACGTCGTCCGGGTTTCCCGCCGGCGGGCCTCAGGGCGGCCCAGCGCCGACGCTTTCGCTCGACCAGCCGCCCGGCACGCGGGTGGCGCTGGTCACCCGGCAGTCCGACAGCCTGCTGGCGGTGACCCTGTCCGGAGGCGGTCTGCCGGACCGCGTGCTGGTGTGGAGCCCCGCCGCCGCCCGGATCGTCGCACGGCTTGCCCTACACCGGTGATCGAAAGCCGGGTCTGATGTCGGCTTGCACCCCGGGGCGCTTCTGTTTTAAGAGCACGGTAGCCACGTCCTGTTCGTCTAGAGGCCTAGGACACCGCCCTCTCACGGCGGTAACAGGGGTTCGAATCCCCTACGGGACGCCAGCGCGGCGGCCGATGGACGTCATGGCCGCCGATATGGATGTTTCTCGCTCCATCGACGCAGCCGCCGCCGGAACTCCGGGCCGGAGCCTCGGCGGTCGCCCGACCAAGGCTGCGCACGCCTGATCCACCGGATTATTGCGCCGCGAGAACGCGCTTTGCTTCGATCAGCGACCCGATGCGCTTCTGGTCGGCCGGCGTGGCCGGATTATACACGATCATGCTGAGGTCTGGCCGGCCATCAACCGAAAAGGCGGAATATTCCAAAGCGATCGGTCCCAGCAGCGGATGGCGCAGGTGCTTCACCCCGTCGCCATGGGTCTGCACGTCGCAGTCGCGCCACATCGACGCAAACTCGGGGCTCGCCCGGCAGAGTTCGTCGACCAGTGGCGCGATCTCGGCGTCGGCGCCGGCGCGCGCGGCGTCGATCCGGAAGGCGCCCACCACGAACCGCGCCACGGTCTCCCATTCGGATTGCGCAGCGCGGATACGGGTGTCGCAGAACATCAGGCGCAGGATGTTGCGCTGATCGGGCGCCAGTGCCGCGTAGTCGGTCAGCACGGCAGCGGCCGCTTGGTTCCAGGCGACGACGTCCCAGGTGGCCGTCCTGACGAGTGCGGGACTGAAGGTCAGTGCGTCGAGCAGGCGCTGCAGCCGCGGGGTGATCGCATCGCCGCCGCCGTGATAATGCACTTCGGGCGGGCGGCCGAGACCAAGCAGGAACAGGTGCTCGCGCTCCACCTCCGTCAGGGTCAACGCCCGGGCGATGCGGTCGAGCACGTCGGCCGAGGGTCTTCCGCCGCGGCCCTGCTCCAGCCAGGTGTACCAGGTCGTGCTGATGTTGGCGCGCAGCGCCAGCTCTTCGCGGCGCAGTCCCGGGGTCCGCCGCCGGCTGGCGGACAGGCCGAACGACGCCGGGTCGAGCTTGGTGCGCCGGTTCCTGAGATAGGCGCCGAGCGATTGACTGTCTGGCACTGCGGCAGATCCTGTCAGCGTTTATACCAGGATGATCTCCCACCTTTAACAGCCTGCGCCGGGCGTCGACAATGCGCTCGCACATACAGGGAGATTGCGCGATGCGGGTACTGGTGACCGGAGGCACCGGGTGGGTCGGCTCGGCGGTGATCGCGGAATTGATCGGCGCCGGCCACCAGGTGGTGGGCCTCGCCCGTTCCGACGACAAGGCGGCCGCGCTCGCCGCCACCGGTGCGGAGGTTCTGCGCGGCACGCTCGACGACCTCGACAGGCTGGGCCGCGCCGCGTCGGCGGCCGACGCGGTGATCCACCTCGCGTTCAACCACGACTTCTCCAAGTTCGCCGCCAATGCCGAGCAGGACCGCCGCGCCATCGAGACGCTGGGAAGTGCGTTGCAAGGATCAGACCGGCCGATCCTGGTGACCGGAGGCGTGGCGCTGCTCGCACCGGGCCGGATCGCCACCGAAGCGGACCTGCCGCCGGCCGATCCTTCCTATCCCCGCAAGTCCGAAGCAGCCGCGCGGGCGCTTGCGGAACGCGGCGTCCACGCCACGACGCTCAGGCTGGCGCCGTCGGTCCATGGTCTCGGCGATCATGGCTTCATGGCGATCCTGATCGGCCTGGCGCGCGAGAAGGGGGTGTCGGCCTATCTCGGCGAGGGCGAGAACCGCTGGCCGGGGGTGCACCGTCTGGACGCCGGTCGTCTCTACCGGCTCGTGCTCGAGCAGGGTGCGACCGAGCCCGCCTACCATGCCACCGCCGACGAAGGCGTGCCGTTCAGGCGGATCGCCGAGGTGATCGGCCGCCAACTCGGCCTGCCGGTGGAGCAGCGCGGCCGGGAGCATTTCGGCTGGTTCGCCGACTTCGCGGGCGCGGACATGCCGGCCTCGAGCGCGCGCACGCGCTCGCTGCTCGGCTGGACGCCGACCGGGCCAAGCCTGCTCGCCGATATCGACCAGCCCGGCTATTATGCACGCTGACCGGACGACGCGCCGGTCAGGCCACGCAACCGCACCGGGTATTGCGGGAAAGGCTGGGTGAGCGGCGCATCCATGTCGCTCGACGGCAGGCGTGTGGTGGTCATCGGCGGGGCCTCGGGGATCGGCTTCGCAGTGGCTGAGCAGGCGTGCGGGCTGGGCGCCGAGATCGTCGTCGCTTCAAGCCGGGAGGCGAGCGTCGATGCCGCGGTCGAGCGCCTGCCCGGCGCGTCGGGCGGGATCGTCGACTTGCGCGATGAGCAAAGCGTCGCCCGCTTCTTCGGCACGCTCGGCCCGTTCGATCACCTGGCGATCACCGCGGGCGATTGGGGCGGGGGTGCGATGTTTGTTTCCACCGCGGAGATCGACCTTGCGCAGGCCCGGGAGGCTCTGGAGGTGCGCTTCTGGGGGGCGCTCGCGGCGGCCAAGCATGGCTGCCGTTCCATCGCCCCAGCCGGCTCCATCACCCTGACCAGCGGCATGCTTGCGCATCGTCCGGCCAAAGGCGCGCCGGTCGCAACCGCGCTCGGTGGAGCGGTCGAACACCTGACCCGCGGCCTCGCGGTCGATCTCGCCCCGGTCCGGGTCAACGCCGTGTGCCCTGGGATCATCCTCACCGAACACGTGAAGCAGACCATGCCGAAGCAGAGGCTGCACTCGTTTGTGGCGCCCCTGCCGATCTCCCGGGGCGGCTCGCCGCAAGAGGCGGCACGGGCCTATATCTACCTCATGCTCAACAGCTACGCGACCGGACAGATCCTGCCGGTCGATGGAGGCGGCCTGCTGGTCTGACATCGACGGCTTGGTTGCCGTGCGGCGCCGGGAGCTCGATGCCTCGACCAGGATGGTCAAGCCCACGAGCCCGCCGCCTCAAAGCAGCCCATAGATCGCGAGCTTCAGCGCGGGGTCGTCGTTGGCTCCCGTGCTGTCCTATGCGCACGAGGTGTTCAGCGGCGCGCGGAAGTACCTGCTGGAGTTGCCGGTGGCGCCGGGTTGCGGCGCAATCGGTCGGGTGCGTGCCGCATGGCCGGATGCGACCCGCCTGATTGCCGGCGACTGGGTGTTCTGCGATCCCACCCTGCGTTCGCGCGACGAGGGCGGCCTGCGCCTGCCAGGCACTTCCATCACGGCTCGTTCGCCGAGCGGATGTTGCTGCCCACGGAGAACGCCGTCCGGATCGGGCCGCTCAACACGGCGGACGCGGCGCGATGGTGCGCACTGGGCACCCTGCTGGTGCCGTGTGGCGGCCTTTTGGCGGCGGATCTGCAAGCTGGCGAAACGGTGCTGGTCAGTGGCGCCACCGGCAATTTCGGCAGCGCCGGCATCGCGGGGGCGTTGGCGATGGGGCGGGCTGCGTGGTGGCGCCTGGCCGCAACGAGGCAGCACTGGTCGAACTGGCGCGCCGCTTCGGTGCACGCCTGCGAACGCTGAGGCTGTCTGGGGACGAGCGGGACGACCGGGCGCGCATGCAGCTGGCGGCCGCAGGTCCGATCGACTGCGTGCTGGATATCCTGCCGCCCTCGGTCGAGGCGATGGTGGCACGGGCGGCAATCATGGCGGTGCGCCCGAACGGAAGGGTCGTGTTGATGGGCGGCGTGGGCATGCTGGGCGGCGCCGGGCTGGAGCTGCCTTATCCCTGGATCATGCCCAAGATGACGGTGATCCGGCCGTGATGCTGGCAGCGGCTCTCCCTGCGATGTCGGCGGGCGCTAGGTGCCGCTGCGAGCGGGATCCTGGTGGTGCGAGCCATGAAGGCGCGGAGGCATTATGCGGGTGCTTGGCAAGCTGTGCCAGGAGTTGGCGTTCTTAGCCACTGATGCCCATCGCCGCTACCGGCTAGCAGCAGGAAGCCTTGCTGCTCACAGCGACTTGGCAGCTCGGGATCGGTTGGCACCGATGATGCTTGGGCGGAGGCACAAGGCCGGACCAGCAAGCAGGTGACCTCCCGTGATGACCGAACTCCTTCAAGCGCCTGCTCGGCTCGCATTCTGCGTCACGCTCATGATCTTCAGCGCCGCAACCGGCGCGGCCTGCCAGACGGTTGACGTGGATCGAGCAAGCCGCAGCCTTCCTGGCGCACGGCGTGATGCCGCAGCAAGCGGGCTGGAGCCATCCACCGTCGAGGGTTCGGTGCTGCTCAGAAGCGGCTCGAGGCTTGGGTTCACCTCGACCGAGGGCCTGCTGAGTGTCGGCTCGACCGACCAACAAGACGCCAGGCTTGATCTCGACGGCAACTTCCGGTCGGACACGCAAACAACCAAGCCTGCAAACCCGGATGCCCGTCCCGCCACGGCGCGCATGTCCTACACCGCCTACTTCGCCCAAGGCCGGCGCGCCGCGGATCGTCCTGTTGTCTTCATCTATGACGGAGGACCTGGATCGTCGAGCAGAAGCCTGGTGATGGCGAGCTTCGGTCCGGTGTGGGTCGCGGTGCCGGATCCGCAGACGCAGACCCAAGGCCCGGCGCGGATCACGGACAACCCGGACACACTCCTCGACGCCGCCGATCTGGTCTTCATCGATGCCCCGGGCACCGGCTTCGGCAGCATCCAGGGACAAGGCGCCGCCGGCAAGTTCTTTGGGATTGACGGGGATGCCGCCGCGTTCGCCCGCTTCATCCAGCGGTTCCTGACCAAGTACGATCGCTGGGAGTCGCCGCGATATCTCTTCGGCCACAGCTACGGGACGGTGCGCAATGCCGCACTCGCCTGGCAACTGGCGCAAGACGATGTCAGCCTCAACGGCATCATCTCGGTAAGCCAATGGCTGAACATCGACGACTTCCTGGATTCCGGGAAAGCCAATCCCGCCACCGACAACCCTTACTTCCTCGCCCTTCCGAGCTACGCAGCGATCGCCTGGTATCACCACAAGCTGGCGCTCCGACCGGCGCACCTAAGCCCGTGGCTCGACGAGGTCGAGCATTATGCGGTGCACGAATACGCTGATGCCCTGCTAGCCGGAACCGACCTTTCTCCGGAGGCGGAACGCCTGGTTGCCGCCAGACTCGAAAGCTATACCGGGATCGCGGCCGCCACCTGGATCAGGGCGGATCTTCGTCTCCCGGGAGACGCGTTCGAGCAACTCATCCTTGGCAAGGCCGGCCGGACGGTGGGACGGTTGGACTCCCGATACACCGGCTGGTCGGTGGACCCGCTGGCGGCCCGGGCGGAATATGACCCGTTCTCGAGCGCAACCAGCCCGGCGATCGCGGCTGCGATGAACAGCTATGCTCGCGACACGCTCAAGTTCGGCCGGGACCTCACCTATCAGCCCTTTGCCGACGTGCCGGATTTGAAATGGGACACGTTTCACGTCACCACCGGGAAGCCGTGGCAGGGATTCTTCAACGTCATTCCCGATCTTGCGAACACCATCATCAGGAACCCGGCCATGCACGTCCTGGTCATGGGAGGGTATTTCGATCTCAGCACGAGTTTCTTCGCGGCGATCTACGAGGTGAAGCACCTGCCGCTTCCACGGTCGCTGGACCGCAATGTCGAACTCGAGTTCTTTCCGACCGGTCATGAACCCTATCTTGATGCTGACGTGAGGCGCAGCATGCACGACCGCATCGCACGCTTCATCGCCAAGACGACAGGCTAGAACATCAGCCGTGAGCCCATGCCAACGGAACATGGTCTAGACCGCCGGGCGACGGGTTCTCCGGCGCATCAGGCCATCAGGCTGCTGCCGAGACCGCTGACCCCGAGCAGCGAAATCCTCGTGCCATCCGCCAGAGCGATCATCGTCGAGCCGCCGGCGGTGGTGACGGATTGTTGCGCAGCCGTGTAGCCAAACAGCTCGATGCGGTCGGTGGAGGCGCGAAAGCCGCTCAGCACGTCGGTGCCTCCGGCGGCACCATCCACCACCTGCAGAACGGTCTGTCCGCTGCCTTCAGCGATCGTTGCGTTGCCCGATCCTGCAACAACCTGCATGGAACCGGCACCTCCCGTAAGCGAGAGATTGCCCGAGCCGGCGAACACCAGGCTGGCGCCGTTGCCGGTGCTGACATACGAGCTCGAGGTGCCTGCAACCACCAGCATGTTGGCGCCTCTGCCTGCGACGTTGAGCGGACCCGAGCCGCCGACGATGGAGTCGGCCCCTTGGAGGCTGGCTGCGACCGTGAGCGCCCCGCCACCGCCGAAGATCGCGTCGCCATCCTGTGCGCTGACCGCGAGCGCGCCCGAACCACCGACAATGGTGTCTCGGCCACCGGAACCGCCATTCACCGTGGACCGACCGTCCCCTGTGAAGATCACGCTTGCGGCGCCGCCACCGTTGATCGTCGTGTAGCTGCCGCCGCCGAGGATGGAGTCCTGGCCCGAGCCTCCGGTGAGGATGTCGTCCCCTGATGCGGACCCGAACAGCTGGTTGGCCGCGCCGACCCCGGTCAGCGTCGTGAGCACGCCGGCCTCGCCCTGCGAGACCAGGATGTTGTGGCCGGCTTCGCCCCCCGCGTAGTTCCCGCCGCCGGCGCCCCCGAACAGAACCGCCGAACCGGCTCCGCCGCTCACCGAGCTTTCAGCAGAACCGCCAAAGAACAGCAGTTGGCCGCTGCCGCCGGTGGCCGTCACTTGCCCGGCGCTTGCCGTGATGGTGTCGCTGCCGTCGCCTGCCTGCACGATCTGACCGGCTGCAGCGTTGACGCTCTGGTTGCCTCCGCCCAGCGTCACTTGGCTCGCCGGAGACGGCGCCACGATGTTGACCGGCAACGCAGCCGAAACGGCGGACACGTTGCCGGCCACATCGGTCTCGGTCGCGCTCAGCGTGTGATGGCCCGGCACCAGCGCGGCCGTCGTCACGGACCATCTCGCGTCCGCTCCAACTATCGCCGAGCCGACCGCCTCGCCGCCATCCCTCACCGTCACGGTGGCGTCCGCTTCGCCGGTGCCGGTGACCGTGGGCGTTTCGTCGTCGGTGCTCCCGGCATCGCTGCCGGCATCCAGCGCAAGGTTCGCCGGCGCCGCCGGAGGCGTCGTATCCACGGTGACGTAGAGGGATTCCGAAGCCGCAGAAAGATTGCCCGCCGCGTCTTCGGCCTCTGCTTCGAACCCGTGCGCGCCGTCGGACAATGCAGCCGTGGTAATGGACCAGTCGCCGGACTGGTCCGAGATCGCCGAGCCCACCTTGCCGGTGCTGTCCTCGAGCAGGACGAGGACGCCAGGATCGGTCACGCCCGTCACGGTGATGGTGTTGATGTTGGTGATGCCGTCGCCCACCACGCCGCTGTCGCTTGCAGGAGCCAGTGCGAGCCCGGTCGGGATGGCAGGAGGCTTGGTATCGATGGTGAGGCTGAAGGGCTGCGACGTCGCCGACACGTCGCCGAACGCGTCGGTGTCCGTGGCGACGATCATGTAGCTGTTGTCCGGCAGCGGCACGGTGCTGGTGATCGACCAGTGTCCGGTCTGATCGACCGTGCCGCTTCCGATCACCCCGAGCGACCCGTCCGCGTCCAGGAGGGTCACGGTTGTGCCGGCCTCGGCCGAGCCGGTGAAGGTCGGCACGGGCTGGTTGGTGATCCCGTCGCCCACCGTGCCGCTGTCGCTCGCGGCCGCCAGGGCGATCCCGGTCGGCGCCGGTGGGGGAGGGGCGCTGGCCCATTGTCCGATATCGACCTGGTCAAACGCGCTGGATAGCTGCGACACCGGGATCAAGGGAGGATCGTCGGTGCCCCATGGGTTGCCCAGCTGCACCATTTCCGTGCCGCCAACCGAGGCCACGCCCTCGAACATATAGGAATGGTCGTCCACCAGGTCGAACGGCAGGGTGGTCGATGTTGGGGTGTCGAACACCACCAGGTCGCCGGCCGCAGCGTCGCCGGTCAGCTGCTGGGCGGTGACGCTGGAAGGTGCCACCGCCTCGGCCGCCTTGCCGGTCAGTTCCTGCATGGCGTCTCCGGCCCAGCCACCCTGGTTGAGGACGTCGTAGCCGCCGTTGAGGGATGCCACCGCCTTTTCCAGCACCTGGACCCAGATCTCCTTCTGGCCGTCGAACACGTCCTGCGCGGCGCCGCTATTGACCGCGTCGTCCGGGAACACGTTGTTGACCGTGACCGGCACGGCGGCAAGCGCGCTGCCACCCTGGCCGGGCGCATCGCCGTTCGTGTCGACATAAAGCCGAACCGTCTCCGAGCCGTCGGCGTTGACGCTGATCATGTTGGTGACCGCGTCGGGATGGTAGAGCGCCAGCTCGCCGATCGCGGCAAGCAGGAAGCAGTCGCCGATGCCGTCCTGGTTCACGTCTGCGATGCTGACCGGCGCCGCCGTTCCCGGCTCCTGCAGGTAAAGAACGTCGGTGAGTCCGGGATCGCTGCCATCGGACGCCAGGCTGCCCGCGGTTCTCGTGCCGCGCGGCTGGCTTTCTGCAGCCGGGATCGACCCACCGTTTCGCGTTATGACACGATCCCCCGAACTTGCTTGAGCGCATCAATAATTACGGCATGCCTCACCCGAAGTCAATTCGTCTTGGTAAGGAGATTTAGGGTTGTGACTGTCAGGGCGATGCCGATCACGAAGATGAAACCGCGTGGGCGCAATAACAAGGCCGGCGGTTACTGCAGATGATCCGCAACCATCGCCACGTGCTGCACCAGAACGCCGCAGCCGAGCCACGCATCGAAGCCGGCCGAGGCGAGGGGCTGGTCCACATCGCGCGCACGCCCGCTGGCACTCGACGTCCCCGGAAGACAGCGACATCATCGCGGCATGTGTGGTCGCTATGTTTCAGCGCTTCCTGCGGCCGAGCTGGTCCGCATCTTCGGCGCGCTCGGCGCGGTGCCGAACCTCGAGCCAAGCTGGAACGTAGCACCGGGCGATCGCAGGCCGGTGGTGCGTCGGCATCCGGGCACCGGCGAGCGGCGGCTTGATCTGCTGTTCTGGGGATTGGTGCCGCATTTCACCCGAAACCTGAAGGCGGCGCGCAGGCCGATCAACGCGCGCGCGGAGACCGTGGCGAGCAGCGGCATGTTCCGCCAGGCGCTCGAGCGGCGGCGATGCATCGTTCCCGCGGACCTGTTCTTTGAATGGAAGACCGAGCCGGCCGGCAAGCAGCCATTCGCCATAGCACGGTGCGACGGCGCGCCGCTGGCACTTGGCGGCCTGTGGGAAAGCTGGACCGGGCCGGACGGCACGATCCTGCGCAGCTACGTGATCATCACCACGGCGGCGAACAGCGAGGCCGGATCGCTGCACCACCGCATGCCTCTGATCCTGGAGCAGGACGCCTGGGCCACGTGGCTGAGCCCGGACCGCGCGGCGGCCACGGCACTGATGGTTCCCGCAGCCTCGAACACGCTTCGCATGTGGCCAGTCTCGCGCGCGGTCAACAGCGTGCGCAACAACCACGCGGCGCTGACCGAACCCGTGCCGGACGGCGCCGAAGCGGCGCCGACGCCCGCTCCCAACAGTGCATGACGGCGCCCGGGCGGGGGCATGATCGCGCCTAGCCAGGGCCGCCGCGGTCTTGCCCGGCTCAGCGGGCGGGCAGCACCACCATCACCGCAGCACCGGTGCTCTGCGCGTGCACGGGAGCGAGCCGGGTGTTGGTTTCCTTTCTGAAGCCCCAGACGCCGAAGCCCACCACCAGGAGCGCACCCAGCACGGCATACAGGCCCGAGCGCCGTCCGGGAGCGTTCGACCTGGTGGCGAATCGCTCCAGCCGCGCCTCCAGCCGCTCGCGCTCGACCGAGACCGGGTCTCTCAGCGCGTTGATCGAGACCGGCTCGTTTGGGCGATCTGCCATCGCGGCAGCGTAGTGGGACCGCCGCATGCACGCAATCTGCCCGGGCGACGCCGCGTCGCCCCGCCGCACGGTTCAACGAGATGACAGTTCGGTTAATGTTCTGCATACCAGGCGTTTGAACCCATGGCGTCTGAAATTCCGATCTCCGTCCGGCGAGGAACCTCCGATTTGCTTCAACCACCGCGCGCACTCCGGGACACCTTCGAGCTGCTCGCGCGCCTGCAGCGAGGCAGCTCGCTGCAACAGCTCGCGGACGGCGTGGACTGGAGCGGCGCCACGCCGCAGCAGCTTTCCTATGCGGTGCTCGGGCGCTTGCCCGAGAACATCCACTATGCCGGACTGACCCGGGACCATTTCGACGCCCGCGCCTACTTCACGGCGCTGCTGCTCAGCACCGAGTTCCAGGCCGGCATCGTGCCCAATCTGCTCGGGGCGTTCCCGGAGAAGCCGCGACGCTTCTTTGTTCACGTGCCGCGCTGTGGAGGCACCTCGCTGGGCGAGACCCTCGCCCTGCACGCCTGCACCATTCCGCACAACGCGCTCGGCGCCCGCTGGGTCAGCGGCCGAGGCTTTCTCGACAGCGTGGCCGATATCTGCCGCGGCATCCCGTCGTACGAGGCCATCCATGTCAGCGGACACTACACGTTGCGGTTCGTGATCGACGGGAAGCTCGCACGCTTCGGCGACAGCATCTGGACCACAGTGCGGCCGGCGTCCGAGCTGGTGCTTTCCTACATGAACTACATCCTCACGGTGATCGACTCCGATCCGGAGTTCAGCCGGCCCGACACCCGGCTCTGGTCGGGATTGCTGGGACTGCGCGTGCCGCTCAGCCGGTTGTCGCCTGCGCAGCTCCGTGGGCTGCTGCCGAGGATGATACGCGAGGATCAGCTGTTGCCGCGCGATCTGCTTTGCCACTTCCTTGGCGACGGCACCGCCCCGAGCGCCGTCGACCTGCTGGCGGCGGGCGATGTGGAGGTGATCAACAGCGCGCGGCTCGACCAGTGGCGCGAGCAGCGATGGCAGGTGCCGGCGCCGCCGTGGCGCAACCGCTCCAGGAGCTTCTTTCAATGGAGCGATCTGCATGACGGGGAGCGCAGGCGCATCGGATCGCTGATCCGGCAGGATGTGGCCTTGTGCCGGATCATCAGGGCGGCATCGAGCGACGCCCTCGCCGTGCGCGGGCTGCAGATCGCGCGATCCGCACGCCAGGAGGTGTTGCCGGCGTCCGGCACACGGTCCTCGCCGCGGGCGGGGCGCGCCGCGCGACCGATCCTGCTCGATGCGCATTTCCACGGCATGCCGGATGGCGGGGCCGGCTGGGCCGACCCGCCGCTGCATTACCGCACGCTTGAGACCACGCTGCGCTTCCCGCTGCTTGAAACCCGCATCCGGGTTCGCTACGCCCGCAGGCGGAGCAGGGCGCCGATCACCGTCGCGCGTCGGCCGGCATGGCTCGCGGCCCTGCTTGGCCGGCTATTGGGCCAGTTGGGCGCGATGATCGCGCCCGGCGCCTAGTTCGGCTCCAGCTCCCAGGCTGCGGCGCGGCTGTGTTGCCTAGAAGCCTTCGCGCTCGAGGCGCTTGCGCTCCATCTTGCGGGCGCGGCGCACGGCCTCGGCGGCCTCGCGGGCCCGGCGCTCGGACGGCTTCTCGTAGTGGCGGCGCAGCTTCATCTCGCGAAAGATCCCTTCGCGCTGCATCTTCTTCTTGAGCGCTTTCAGCGCCTGGTCGACATTATTGTCGCGAACGAGAACCTGCACTGAACGCTATACTCCTAGGTTGAGGCAATCCCGGGTCGGGGCGTATGCCGCAGCACGCTGCCGTGCCCAGCGATTCGAAAGAAGGCGCGGCCTATAGCACGGCGGTCGGCAGTTGCACAAACGCTTCCCGCCCCACATCTGGTGGAGCTCGTGCCCGTCCGGAGCGCTGCATGGCCCTTCTCAAGATCGCCCGCATGGGACATCCCGTGCTGCTTGCCCGGGCCGAGCCGGTGGCGGAGCCCGCTGCCGGCTTCATCCAGCAACTGATCGGCGACATGATCGAGACCATGCACGATGCGCGGGGCGCCGGGCTGGCTGCGCCGCAGGTGCATGTCGGGCTGCGGCTGTTCGTCTACCGCGTGCCCGAGGAGCGCAGCGACGGCTCGGCCGATCCGGCCCTGCCGGCACAGGTGCTGATCAATCCGCGGATCGAGCCGGCCGGTGTTGAAACGCTGCTGCGCACCGAAGGCTGCCTCTCGATCCCCGGCCTGCGCGGCGCCGTGCCGCGCTTTGAGAGGGTGCACTATTCCGGCCTCGACCGCGACGGCCAGCCGGTCTCGGGCGAGGCGGGCGGCTTCCTTGCCAACGTGCTGCAGCACGAAAACGATCATCTCGACGGGATCCTGTATCCGATGCGCATGACCGACCTGAGCCGCCTTGCCTTCGAGGACGAGCTCGCCCGCCACGGATGGCCGGCATGAGCGT
>CAXUNX010000039.1:18997-20006 GCA_964252545.1 uncultured Acetobacteraceae bacterium
TGTTCCGCCTGCTTCCCGCGGTCCTGCCGCGTTTGTTGCCGGCCCTCATCGAGGGCGCGCAGCGCGCCGCGGTGGTGGAGTTCCCGGGTCCGATCGAGCGCAGCGCCGCGCGCGACGAGGCGTTGCTGGCGATGATCCCGCTGGTCGGGGAGCTGGGCTGGAGCGTGCGGGCGATCCGCGCAGCGGCGGGGCCGGATGCGGACCTGCTGTTTCCCGGCGGCGGGGCGGAGATGGTGGAGGCGCATGCCGACCTCGGCGACCGGCGCATGGAGCAGGCGGCGGCCTCGATCGACGAGAGCTCCATGCGGCGACGCATCCGTGCCCTGATCCTGCTCCGCCTCGAGCAGGCGGCAGATGAGCGCGACGCCATCCGGCGCGGCCTTTCGGTGCTTTCGCTCCCCGGCAACCGGCTGGCGGGACTGCGCAGCGTGGCGCGCACCGTGGACTCGATCTGGCATGCCGCCGGAGACACCGCCGTCGACATGAGCTGGTACAGCAAGCGCGCGCTGTTGAGCGGCGTCTACGCCTCGACCCTGCTGTTCTGGCTGAACCAGGGCGAGGGCGCCGACACCGAGGCCTTCCTGGATCGCAGGCTGGCGGAGGTCGCCCGCATCGGCCGCGCCTCCGCCTCGCTGCGCGAGGGCTTCGGCTACGCCGCCAGGCGGGCGGCCACCTGGTCGGGCGGCATGCGCACCAGCGCCTCGTAGTCGCCGATCAAGGCTTCGGTGATGCGGCCAGGGTTGAAGTGCAGCGTGCCGATCTGCCGCACCGGCGTCACCTCGGCGGCGGTGCCGGCGAGCAGCACCTCGCTGGCCTGAGCCATCTCCTCGGGCATGATCGCCCGCTCGATCACCTCGATGCCGCGCAGCCGCGCCAGCGCGATCACCGTGCGTCGGGTGATGCCGTCCAGGAAGCAGTCCGGTGTCGGCGTGTGCAGCGCGCCGTCGAAGGCAAAGAAGATGTTGGCGCCGGTGGCCTCCGTCACCTGGCCGCGCCAGTCCAGCATCAG
>CAXUNX010000040.1:0-19353 GCA_964252545.1 uncultured Acetobacteraceae bacterium
GGTTGAGGGCGAACATCGTGAAGCCCTCGAGCGCCTTGTCGAAGAAGTCGTCGTCCTCGTCGGCCACGTCCTTGAAGAAGATGTTCGGCGACTTGCCGCCCAGCTCCAGCGTCACGGGGATGAGGTTCTGCGAGGCGTACTGCATGATGAGACGGCCGGTCGTCGTCTCGCCGGTGAAGGCGATCTTGGCGATGCGGTTCGACGAGGCGAGCGGCTTGCCGGCCTCGAGCCCGAAGCCGTTGACGATGTTGAGCACGCCCGGCGGCAGCAGGTCGGCAATGAGCTCGGCGAACACCAGGATCGAGGCGGGCGTCTGCTCCGCGGGCTTGAGCACCACGCAGTTGCCGGCGGCGAGCGCCGGCGCCAGCTTCCAGCAGGCCATCAGCAGCGGGAAGTTCCAGGGGATGATCTGGCCCACGACGCCGAGCGGCTCGTGGAAATGGTAGGCCACGGTGTCGTGGTCGATCTCCGAGATGCCGCCTTCCTGGGCGCGGATCGCGCCGGCGAAATAGCGGAAATGGTCGATCGCCAGTGGGACGTCCGCGGCCATGCTTTCGCGGATCGGCTTGCCGTTGTCCCAGCTCTCCGCCTCCGCCAGTCGCGGGAGGTGATCCTGCATCCGCTGGGCGATCGCCAGAAGAATGTTGGCGCGCTCCGCGGCGCTGGTGCTCCCCCAGCTCTCCTTTGCGGCGTGCGCGGCATCCAGCGCCCGCTCGACGTCGGCGGCGTCCGAACGCGCGATCTCGCACAGCACCTGGCCATTCACCGGCGAGCTGTTCTCGAAGGTTCGACCGCGGGCCGCCTCGACCCACTCGCCGCCGATGAAATTGCCGTAGCGTGCCTTGAAGTCCGGCTTGCCCATGGTTTCCTCCTGTTCTGCTCAGGTTTATTGAAGTCCGGCCGCCTCAAAGGTCCGGTTGATGATCGCCTGCGCTTCACCCTGGATCCGGGTGAGATGGTCCGGACCGATGAAGCTTTCGGCGTAGATCTTGTAGACGTTCTCGGTGCCGGACGGGCGCGCCGCGAACCAGCCGTTCCGGGTTGTGATCTTCAGGCCGCCGAACGGCTGGCCGTTGCCGGGCGCCTCGGTCAGCCGCTGCAGGATCGGCTCGCCCGCCAGCTCGCCCGCCTCCACCTGCGCCGGGCTCAGGCTCTTCAGCAGCTTCTTCTGCGCGGGCGAGGCCGGCGCGTCGATCCGTTCGTAGCAGGGCATTCCCAGCGTGTCGGTCAGCCTGGCATAGCTCTCGGCGGGGTCGCGTCCGGTGACGGCGGTGATCTCGGCCGCCAGCAGGCCGAGGATCAGCCCGTCCTTGTCGGTCGACCAGACCGAGCCGTCGCGCCGGAGGAAAGAGGCGCCGGCGCTTTCCTCGCCGCCGAAGCCGAGGGAGCCGTCGGTGAGCCCGTCCACGAACCATTTGAAGCCGACCGGCACCTCCACCAGACGACGCCCGAGCCGCTCGGCGATCCGGTCGATGCTGCTGGAGGAGACGATGGTCTTGCCGACCCCGGCCGCAGCGCTCCAGCCGAGCCGGTGCGTGAACAGGTAGTCGATCGCGGCGGTGAGATAATGGTTGGGGTTCATCAGGCCGGCCGACTGCGTGACGATGCCGTGCCGGTCGGCGTCCGGATCGTTGGCGAAGGCGATATCGAACTGATCGCGCATGCCGATCAACCCGGCCATGGCATGCGGCGAGGAGCAGTCCATCCGGATCTTGCCGTCCCAGTCGGCGGTCATGAAGCGGAAGGTCGCATCGGTATTCTCGTTCACCAGCGTGGCATTGAGCCGAAAGCGGGCGATGATCGGCTCCCAGTAGCGCACCGCAGCCCCGCCCAGCGGGTCGATGCCGATCTTCAGCCCGCTCGAGGCGATCGCCTCCATGTCGAGCACCTGGTCGAGGTCGGCGGCGTAGCCATCGACATAGTCGTGCCGGTGCACGTGGCCGGACCGCAGCGCCGCCGCATAGCTGATCCGGCGGATCTCCGCCCCCCCGGCCAGGATGCGGTTCGCCGTCGATTCGATCCAGTCGGTGGCCTCGGCTCCGGCCGGTCCGCCGTGGGGCGGATTGTATTTGAAGCCGCCATCTTCGGGCGGGTTGTGCGACGGCGTGATCAGCACCCCATCCGCCAGGCCATCGCGGCGGCCACGATTGTAGCTGAGGATGGCATGGCTCACCACCGGAGTGGGCGTGAAGCCGTCCTGCGCATCGACCATCACCGACACGCCGTGCGCCGCGAACACCTCGACCGCACTGGTGAACGCAGGCTGCGACAGCGCATGGGTGTCCCGGCCCAGGAACAACGGCCCGCTGATGTTGTGCTGTTCGCGATAAAGGCAGATCGCCTGGCTGATCGCCAGGATGTGCAGCTCGTTGAAGCTGTTGTTTGCGGAAGTGCCGCGGTGCCCGGAGGTGCCGAACGCCACCCGCTGGTTCGGGTCGGAGGGGTCCGGCTTGCCGGAAAAGTAGTCCGTCACGAGCCGCGGCAGGTCGACCAGGCTGGAGAGCGCAATCGGCTTGCCGGGCGGGTTGATCGCGGCGGGTCTCGTTGCGGGCATTGCACCAGACATGGTGGGGTCCTCCCTCAGACTGCCTTTCGCTGCATATCGGCCTAAAGCCGGCAACTGTCGAGGGAGCGGCATTACGGCTTTCGTAACGATTTGCTGTAAGAAGTCGCGGTGCTGCCGTGCCGGTAGCCCAGGCGGGACATATGCCTCGACGCAACATCCTCCATCGGGCGCTCCGGCTCGACCGCTTCACTCCCGGCGTCGCCCGTGGACTGGTCGACACCCTCTTCGAGCAGGATACCACCCTGCTCCAGGGGGCGGTCGTGCTGGTGCTTCTCGCCCTGGTCGGCTTCGGCGAGACCCGATCCTGGTGGATGCTGATCTGGGGCGCGCTCTCGCTGCCGCTGGCGGCAATGCGGGTGAGGCTCGCGCGCGCCTACCGCCGGCACCCCGACAGTCTTGGCCTTGAACAATGGGTGGCGCGCCATCTCACCGGAGCCTGGCTCGCCGGGGCGCTCTGGGGTGGTGCCAGCGTGGGCGTCGTGGAGCCCGATCCCAACATCCGGTTCCTGTTCATCATCGTGCAGACCAGCCTGGTTGCCGCGGGCGCGATCCGCAACTGCGCCTTCCCGCTGGTGGCAAACGGCCAGGTGCTGTGTGCGCTGCTGCCGCTTCTGGTTGCGTTGTTGAGCACGGGTTCGTTGTTCTATGTGTTCGTTGCCCTGTTCGTATCGATGTACATCGCCGCGATGCACACCATCATCGGCAACAGCCATCAATACGTCACCAGGGCGCTCGACACGGCCGAACAGAACAGCGCCCTGGCGCAGCGGCTGACGCAGAGCAACCAGCAGCTGCAGGAGCTGAATCTCCAGCTCGAGAGCGTGGCGGCCACCGACGCCTTGACCCGGCTGCTCAACCGGCGGGGGATCGACCTGCAACTCGATCAGGAATGGCGGCAGGCGACGTCCAACGCGACCTCCCTGTCGCTGATGATGCTCGACGTCGACCATTTCAAGCAGTTCAACGACCTTTACGGCCATCTGAACGGCGATGACTGCCTGCGTGCGATCGCCGGCGTCCTGCTCGCGGCCGCCCGCGGCCCGCATGACGTGGTTGGTCGCTATGGCGGCGAAGAGTTCATGATCATCCTGCCGGATGCCGGCGAGCGCGCCGCCCTGGTTGTGGCCGAGCGCGTGCGAAGCGCCGTGGCGGCGCTCAATCTTCCGCATGCCGCCTCCGAAGCCGGCCGCGTCACGCTGTCGATCGGCCTGGCCATCCGCGACCCCGCGCTTGCGAGCGGCCCGTCCGGACTGATCCGCGTCGCCGACGAGGCGCTGTATCGCGCGAAGCGACGCGGCCGGAACCGGATCGAGCTGGCGCGGTCCGAGCCGGCCGCTTGATTGTTCAGTGGTGTTCCGATTGGGCGATGCGCTGTTCGGCCAGGAGCCGCCAGGGCGCGTTGCTTGGCGCCGCATCGAGGGCGCGCCGGAACAAGGCAGCACTCGCGGGGCTGACGCCGCCCTCGGCCTGCACCTGCGCTTCTGCAACCTGTGCCGCCAGCGTCGGGTCGAATCCGTCCTGCAGAGCACGCGTCCAGGCGACCGCGGCTTGGCCCCAGTCGCCTTCTGTTGCTTCCGCCTGACCCAGCAGCAGATATCCCTCGTGCGCCTGCGGCGAGCCTTGCGGCAGGCTGGCCAGCCGCGCCTTCAGCTCCGCCAGCAGCCGTGCATCCTCCAGCTGACGCGCGTCCGCCTGCTGCATGCGCCGGGCGATCGGTTGCGCCGGCAGGCCGGGCCGGCCGCCGATCAGGTAAAGGCCGATCGCCGCCGCTGGAACCAGAACCAGCATCGCCAGCACCGGCGCGCTCGAGCCGAGGCGGCCGGCCTCCGCCTGCCGGGCGGATTCGGCGAGCAGCCGCCGCTGGATCTCGAGCCGGGCGGTGGCATATTCGCTTTCGGCGATCAGCCGGTGCAGCCGGTCGCGTTCGAGCTCATCGAGCTGGGCGCGATGCAAGGCGAGTGCTGCCTCGTGGCGGTCGCGGGCACCGGGCCGGGAGCGCAACACCAGGGCGCAAGGCAGCAGCGCCAGCGCGCTCAGCAGCACGATCGAGAACCAGATCATCGGTGTTGCGCGATCCGCGTGCGGCGGCGAAGCCCCGCACCTCCTTTCGGCGGCAGGCCTCGCAAACGACGCCTTCGCTCAGGTTCAAGCCATGAGATCCCCGCGCAAGCGCGCACCGACCTAGCCCATCAACTCGTCGAGGCGTCGGCGCTCGGTGTCTGAAAGCGGCAGGGGCGGCGCCGCGGCGTGCGCCCGCCATCCGAACCAGGCGGCAGCGCTGCCGAGCGTCAGCGCAAGCAGCGGCATGCACCACAGCAGCACGGTCATGGCGCTGAAGGGGGGCTTCAGCCGGATGAAATTGCCGTAGCGCTGCACCATCCAGGCGATGATCTGGCGGTTGCTCTCGCCCGCGGCGACGTGCAGGCGCACCACATGGCGAAGATCGCGCGCGAGGCCAGCCCCGCTATCCTCGATACTCTCGTTCTGGCACACCAGGCAGCGCAACTGCGCCCCGATCAGTTCCGCGCGCGCTTCCATGGTGGCGTTCGGCAGCATCTCGGACGGATCGTCCACTGCCCTGGCCGCAGGCGGCGGCAGCATCAGGAACATCAGGCAGGCCAGCAGGCAGCCACGCAGCGAGGCAGCCAGGCAGACCCGGCGGATCATCGCTTCAAACCACCCAGGATCGGCCGCAGCTCGCCCTCGATGATCTCCGCGGTGAGCGGGCCGGCCAGGTGCCAGCGGATGACCCCGCCCGGCGCGATCAGGAAGCTCTCCGGAACGCCGGACACGCCCCAATCGATGGCGACCAGCCCATCGCGGTCCGAGGCCAGTCGCCGGTAGGGATCGCCGGTGCGGCTGACGAAGCCCTGGGCGTTGTCCGGCGCATCCTTGTAGGCGATGCCCCACACGGGAAGCGTGGAGGCCAGGGCTGCCAGCACCTGCGCTTCCATCACGCAGGGGATGCACCAGGAGGCGAAGAAGTTCACCAGCACCGGCCGCTGCTGGCTTCTGAGCAGGCCGGACGAGAACCCGTCGCCCGGCGCCTGGGACGGCAGGTCGAAAGCCGGCACCAAGCGGCCTGCGGACGGGGCATGCACATCGTGCGGATCGAACCGCCCGCTTCCCATGCGCGACAACATCGCCCAGAAGCCGCCGCCTGCCGCCACCGCCACCCCGAGCGGCGCCAGCATCAGCATCTGACGCCGGGGCAACGCGCGTCCGGAAGTCACAGGCTCAGCCAAGAACAGCCGCCTCGGGAACGCTCGCGCGCCGTGGCGCTCCTACCCGGACACGCCGGTCGCTCAACGACAACCCGCCGCCAAACGCCATGAGCAGGGCGCCAAGCCACATCCATGGTGCGAGCGGATTGTGGTGCAGGCGGAGCACGACGGCGCTGCCGTGCTCGTCGCCCAGGACGGCATACAGGTCGGTGAGGAGGTTGGTGTGGATCGCCACCTCGCTGGTGGTCTGGTTCTGGCTGGCGAAGCTTCGCTTGGACGGATGCAGCACCGTGACGAGGTGGCCGCCCCGGGTCACCGTGATGGTGGCGATGCGTGAAAGGTAGTTCGGACCGGGGGCCGTGCGGACCCCGTTCAGGGTCCAGCGATCTCCTGCCAAATCCACCGAGTCGCCGGCATGGATCTCGACGATCCTGTGCGTGGCCTGCGACATGCCGGCAAGCCCGATCACCGTGATCCCGGCGCCGGCATGGGCGAGTGCCGCACCCAAGGCTGCGCGCGGCAGCAGCCGGGCGCGGCGCCAGCTCTGCACGGGTGGCAGCCGGAACAGCTGGATCTTGTGCGCGAGGTCAGCGGCGGCGCCGACGATCACCCACACCGCGAAGCCGAACGCCAGCACCGGCAGCACTCCCTTGAGGCTGAAGGCGGCGATCAGCGTCGCCAGCAACCCGGCCAGCGCCGCCCACCACAGGCGCATCAGCACCGGGGCCAGCTGCGCACGCTTCCACGGCATCATCGGACCGATCGCCATCGCCGCGAACAGCGGGATCGTCATCGGCACCGCCGTTGCATCGAAAAACGGCTTGCCGACCGACAGCGTCGCCCCGAACAGCAGGCTGGCGAACGGCGGATACATGGTGCCGGTCAGCACGACGGCACAGATCGAGCAGAGCAGGATGTTGTTGAGCACCAGCGCGCCCTCGCGCGACAGCGGCGCGAAGATGCCGCCCGCCGTGAGCCTCGGCGCGCGCAACGCGAACAACAGCAACGAACCGCCGATCACCAGCCCGAGCAGCCCCAGGAGAAAGATGCCGCGCGAGGCGTCGGTGGCGAAGGAATGCACCGAGTTGAGGATGCCGGAGCGGACCAGGAAGGTGCCCCCGAGCGACAGCGCGAAGGTGCCGATCGCCAGCAGCACGGTCCAGGCTTTCAGGGCCTCGCGTTTCTCGGCGGCGATCGCGGAGTGCACCAGGGCGGTGCCGGTGAGCCACGGCAGCAGGGAGGCGTTCTCCACCGGGTCCCAGAACCAGTAGCCACCCCAGCCGAGGTCGCGGTAGGCCCACCACGAGCCCAGCGCGATGCCGGCCGTGAGGAACGACCAGGCGGCCACCGCCCACGGCCGCACGGAGGCCGCCCAGGCGGCGTCCACCCGGCCCTCCAGCAGGCCCGCCACCGCGAAGGCGAACGGGACCGCGAAGCCGACATAGCCCGCGTAGAGGATCGGCGGGTGGAAGGCGAGGCCGGGATCCTGCAGCAGCGGGTTCATGCCGCTGCCGTCGACGGGCGCCGGCCACACCCGGTCGAACGGGTTGGAGGTGGTGAGGCAGAACAGCTCGAAACCGGCGGCAACTCCGCCGAGCACGGCGATCACGCGCGCGCGGAGCGCTGCCGGCAGGTTGCGCCCGAAGGCTGCGACCGCGGCGCCGCACAACCCCAGGATCAGCGCCCACAGCAGGATCGAGCCCTCGTGGTTGCCCCAGATCCCGGTGATCTTGTAGAGCAGCGGCTTGGCGATGGCGCTGTTCTCGGCGACGTTCTGCACCGAGAAATCGTCAGACACCGCAGCGTTGGCGAGGCAGGCGAACGAGATCGCGAGCGCCGCAAGCTGGCCCAGCGCCAGCGCCGGCGCCGTGGCCATCAGGCGGATGTCGCGCCGCCCGGCGCCAACCAGCGGCAGCACCAGCTGGGCTGCGGCAAGGCAGCAGGCGAGCGCCAGCGCGAAACGACCAAGCTCCGGACTCATCGCGGTCAGCTTCCTCTGGTCGCCGTGGCGGACCCGCTCACGATCATGCGGTTCCAGCTCGACGCGGACGGCGCGGGACCGAATTTCGGGTCCCACCTGCCGGATTTGCGCAGAGCCTCGGCGACTTCCTTCGGCATGTAGGTTTCGTCGTGCTTGGCCAGAACCTCGGAGGCGCTGAAATTTCCGTCGGCTCCGAGTTCGCCCAGCGCCACGACGCTTTGTCCTTCCCGGAACAGGTCCGGAAGGATGCCGACATAGCGGACTGCCACGGCGCTCTGCCCGTCCGTCACCATGAAGCGGGCCACCGGCTCGCCGTTCTGGTGGAGCTCCCGCAGCGAGCCTGCCACCACCATCCCGCCCAGCCGCACGATCCGTCCGGCCGCGGCGTGCTGTGCAAGCAGCTGCGATGGAGCAACAAAGAACACGATGTTGGCGCTGAACGCATCGAGCGCCAGCCCGGTGGCCGACCCCAGCCCGAGCCCGCAGGCGACCAGCAGCCACAGGCGCCGTGACTTGCGCGTCATCGACGTGTCTCCTGAGGCCGCGGCTGCCTGATCCTGCCGTCGCGGCGGCCGCCGAGCTGGATCTCAAAGGCGGTCAGCCGGCGGCGCGCGCGCGAAAGCCTGGTGGCGGCCGAGATCGCGAGCCAGCCCGCAAGTGCCAGCGTCAGGCCGTAGGCGCCGGCGATGAAGGGCAGGTGGGTCACGCGCGCACCTCCTCCGGCTGGCGGCTCATCATGAGCCCGCGCAGGCGCTGCTCCATCACCGCCGCACGCAGCCGGGCCACGACGATGGCGGCAAAGCCGAACGAGAAGCCGAGGGTGGAGACGAGCAGCGGCCAAAGCATCGAGAGCGACATGGTGGGCGCCCCGGTGAGGGTGATGCTGTCCGGCTGGTGCAGCGTGTTCCACCATTGCACGCTGAATTTGATGACCGGCAGGTCGACCGCACCGACCAGGGCAAGGATCGCCGCCGCCCGGTAGCCGCGTTGCGGTTCGTCAAACGCACGGATCAGCGCCATGTGGCCAAGGTAGAGGAAGAACAACACCAGCACGGAGGTCAGCCGGGCATCCCACACCCACCAGGCGCCCCACATCGGCTTGCCCCACAGCGAGCCGGACGCCAGGCAGATCCCGGTGACCGAAGCGCCCACCGGGCCGATCTCTGCCGCCGCCAGGTCGGCCAGCGGATGCCGCCACACCAGCGAAAGCACCGAGCACACCGCCAGTGCCACGTACCCGACCGAAGCCAGCCAGGCTGAAGGGACATGCACGTACATGATCCGCACCGCGTCGCCCTGCTGCCAGTCGGCCGGGGAGAAGAACAGCCCCCACACCAGCCCCCAGGCCGTAAGCACACATGCGGCAACGTTCAGCCAAGGCTGCAGCCGCGCGGCCAGCCGAAGAAAGCGGCCCGGGTTGGCGAAGCGGTGCAGGAAGCTTCCTGCTCGGCTTGATCGCGGCTTCACAAAGGTCGAGGTTGCGTCCAAGTCGTCTGACCTTAGCGTGATCGGTGCTGAGAACAAAAGAGCACAACCCCTGTGCCGGCGCGAGGCACGATCCTATCATCGCGGCCGGAAAGTATGTCGCCGCCGAGAAACCCGCCACGGAGCGGTTGGCACGCCGGGCACACTGTGAGGAACCATGCTGTTCGCGATCATCTGCACCGACAAACCAGGCCACCTCGAGACCCGCCTGGCGGCGCGCGCCAACCACCTTTCCTATCTTGAGCGGTATGTCGACCGGCTGGTGCATGTTGGACCGCTGCTCGGCAATGACGGGCGCCCGTGCGGCAGCTTGCTGGTGATCGATGTGTCCGACCGGGCCGCCGCCGAGGGGTTCGCTGCGAGCGATCCCTATACCAAGGTGGACCTGTTCGAGAGCGTGGTGATCCGCGGCTTCCGTACGGTGTTCCGCGATGGCGCTGTTGCCGAATGAGGAGCTACTGGCTGGTGAAGTCTGAGCCGGAGGCATTCTCGTGGGCGCAGCAGGTCGAGCGTGGCATCGAGCCCTGGACCGGCGTGCGTAGCCACCAGGCGAAGAACAACCTCAAGGCCATGCGCGTGCATGACTGCGCCTTGTTCTACCATTCCAACATCGGCAAGGAGATCGTGGGCGTGGTCGAGGTGGTGCGGGAAGCCTATCCAGACCCGACCGCCGATCAGGGAGATTGGGTTTGCGTGGATTTGCGCGCGGCCGGCGCGTTCGGCCAAGCGGTCACCTTGGCCAGCCTGAAGTCGGACCCGAGATTTGCCGATCTGGGAGTCGTACGGCTGTCGCGGTTATCGGTTGTGCCGGTTTCCGCCGAGCACTGGGCGCAGATCATCGAGCTCGGGCGCTGGCAGGCGCCCTCCCGCCTCCGGTCCTAGGCCAGGCTCAGGGCGCGCCGTCGATGCTTTGCTGCAGCACCGCTTCCTTGCCGGTCGCCGCCTGGCCGGCGAACGTCGAATAGGATTCGTCGCTGTCATAGGATGGCGTGACCGGAGCCGCGATCCTGAGCGGCATGCCGAGAATCGACACCGCCGAGCCCGAGCCGGTGCCCGTGGTGACGCTCTGCCGCTCCGATGCTCCGGGCAGGCCGGTGGTGTTGGGAGTGGACACGGAGTTGCGGTCGGACGCGGCGCCGGCAGCGAGCGAGGAAGCCGAGGAGGAGCGAAGCGCCTGGGCCGCAGCGGGTGCGGCCGCCCCTGCCGCGGCGCTCGCCGCCAGGGCGAGCCCGAGGGCCAAGCGGGTGAGGAGGCTGGTGGTGCGACGAGGCATGGGTTCAACTCCGAGCAGGGCAACGCCGGCGAGAATGGCGGGTGGTAGGCGCGTGGGGCGCCGGGGCACTGCCCCGATCCAGCATGTTCAATCCCGCGCAATCGACCAAGTTGCCGGACCTTGAGCAGATATCATTACTTTGACGTTAATCAGCACGCTCAAGATTTTGTGTACCGAGCGACTTGGCTTGTCGCGTTAGATTGTTGCACCCGGAACGAGACGATTGGCGGTTTTTTATGCACGCTCCAGGATACACCCATGACCAGCCGGCCGTCGGTGCACCTGAGATCCGGGTTGAAGCCAGCGCGACGCATCTTCCTTCGCTGGCGGATGCACCGATCAACGGATCGCGCCCACCGTTACCGGACATGCGTGTTCCTGCGGCGCAGCATAATCCCGCCGTGACCATCGGCAGCCGTATCCGCACGCTCCGCCGGGCGCGCGGTCTCACCCAGGACACGCTGGCGGTCTCCACCGGGGTGTCCCGCAGCGCGGTGGCGCAGTGGGAAACCGGCCGGGCCGGCCAGATGGGCGGCAAGCTCCGCCGGATCGCCGAGGCACTGGGCGTGTCGGTGAGCATGCTCAAGGAGGGATGGGAAGGCCTCGCCACCGACAGCGTGCTTTCCGCTGAGGAGATGTCGCTGCTGCGCCTGTTTCGCCGCTGCGCGCCGGAAGACCGCACCGTGCTGATGCATGTCGCCCAGAAGCTTTCGGCCAACCCCTCCGGGGATCTCGACTCCGGCGTCTGATCGCCTGGGTTTGATCACCGTGCAGCCGGATCCGTCCTGACGCGTTGTCCTGGCGTCACCAGGAGATCGAGATGAGCGCCAAAGGAAACGAGCTGACCCCGCTCTCGCCCGATATGCAGCCGCTGAGTGCCGCCTCGCTCAATGCCCTCGAGCGCGCGCTCGACCAGGTCGAAGCTGGCCGCGGCATGCTGGTGCGGCTGGCCGACCTGATGGGCGGCGCGGTGGGGCAGGTGACCCGCCTTGGCATGCGTGGATTGGGGCTGGCGCCGGCCTTGCAGCTCAAGCTGCAGGGGATCGGCGAAGCGTCGATATCGCGCGCCTTCGATATCGCGCTGCTCGGCCTCAAGCGCCCAGCACCGATGCTGATGGCGGACGAGCTGTCGCCGACCGACCGTCGCTGGCGCGATCACGCGGTCCAGGCGGTGGTGGCAGCCTCCGGCGCGGTTGGCGGGTTTGCCGGGCTTTCGGGGCTGATCCCGGATATCGGCTTCACCACCCTGACCATCATGCGCGAGATCGCCAGGATCGCGCGCGAAGAGGGCGAGGATCTTTCCAGCGTCGAGGGCAAGCGCGCCTGCCTGGAAGTGTTTGCCTTCCGCTCCTTCGACGGCAGCGAGGAACAAAGCGAGCTCGGCTATTTCTCCGCCCGCGCGGTGCTGCGTGGCCGGCCGGTGGTCATGCTGCTGGCGGAGGTCTCGTCGCATTACGGCCTCGCCCTGTCGCGCAAGGTATCGCTGCAGATGATGCCGGTGGCGGGCGCATTGTGCGGCGCCTCGCTGAACGCCGCCTTCCTCGCGCACTACCGGGCGCTTGCCAGGGCGCACTTCACCATCCGGCGGCTGGAACGCAGCCATGGCGGCCGGTCGGTCCAGGAGGCGGTCGAGAGCATCCGGGCAAACCTGGCGCAGAAGCAGGCGGCCTGATCAGCGCCCGCCCGGGCCTTTGCGCTTGAACAGGCCGAACACCGCGCACAGCAGCGCCAGCAGCAGATAGATCAGCATCATGTCCACGCCGAGGCCGCCGGCCATGTGTGGAAGCAGCAGCGAGACCAGTCCGGACAACGCCGCAAAGACGGCGAAAACAAGGATCATCCGGGCTCATCGCCTTCCAGAATGCCAGTCGTCGAGGCTGAGCCGGTCAAGCCGGAACAGGTCCGTGGTGCGGGCATACCAGCCGCCGCCGTGCATGCGGCCAACCAGCCCGAGCTGTTCGGTGGCGATATGCAGCCGCTCGGGATCGCGGATCGCATCGTCGCGCACATGCATCATCATGACCCGGCCAAGAATGAGCGCGTTGCGTTCGCCGAGCGGGATCTCCTGATACAGCGTGCACTCGAAGGCGACCGGGCTCGAGGCAATCCGTGGCGGAAGCACGCGAACCGAAGGCAGCGTCGCGATGCCGGCGACGCCCAACTCGTTCTCGCCCGGTGCGAACGGGGTGGCGGTTCGGTTCATCGCCTCGGCGCTGGCTTCATCAACCAGCTGCACCACGAAGCAGCCGGTCGCACGGATGTTGGACCAGCTGTCCTTGGGAGTGGCCTCGGCGACCTCCGGCCGGGTGCCGATGCCGATCCCCAGGATCGGCGGCTCGGCGGCGAACATGTTGAAGAAGCTGAACGGGGCGGCATTGAGCCGCCCCTGCGGGTCCTGGCTGGTGATCCATGCAATCGGCCGGGGAATGATCGTCGCGGCCATCAGCTTGTAGATGTTGGGCGTGTCGAGGGCGCTGAAGTCGAACTGCATAGACGGACCTTGTTTGTGGAGCTGGGTGATGGACCCGGTGGTCGCAGATGGCTGGCAGCGCAGGGACGCCGTCGCGGTTCAGTGTTCATGATGCAGGCTGTTTGGATTGCGTCCGTCTCGCGGCGTGCGCAACCTGTGCACCATGTTCAGACGTCGTGTCGAGGTCAGCACCGCGATGATGCTCGAGCGCTATCGCGGCGGGCTGTTCCCGATGGCCGAGACACGCGACTCGCGGGAGCTGTTCTGGCTCGATCCGGAAATCCGCGGGGTGCTGCCGCTCGAGGCCTTCCACCTGCCGCGGCGGCTGCGCCGCACCGCGCTGTCGGATGCCTTCACGATCGAGGTCGACACGCGCTTCGAGGCGGTGATCGACGGCTGTGCCGCGTCGGCTCCCGGCCGGGAGGAGAGCTGGATCAATCGCGAGATCCGGGCCCTGTTCGTGGCCCTGCATCAGCAAGGGCATGCGCACAGTGTCGAGTGCCTGCATGACGGCGTGCTGTGCGGCGGCCTGTATGGGCTGTCGATCGGCGGCGCGTTCTTCGGCGAAAGCATGTTCAGCCGCAGCCGTGATGCTTCCAAGGTGGCGCTCGTGCACCTCGTGGCCCGGCTGCGCCTGGGCGGCTACGGCCTGCTCGACACCCAGTTCATCACGACGCACCTGCAGCAGTTCGGCGCCATCGAGATCCCGCGTGCCGGCTACCTGACCCTGCTCGATGCGGCCACCGCGCGAACCGGGCTCTGGGCGCAGCAGGAGGACCTCATCCGAGCCGAGATCCGGCGGCTCGCGCAGCCGGGCGCGCTTGCTGATGCCCGCACGGGATAATTGCCGCGCCGTTGGTTGACAGCCGGCGGCCCGGATTACACTTCCCGGGTGCTGCTCTCGGAGCCAGATCATGCGTCACGCTGTTCGCGTCCGTCTTGTTGTTGCATCGTCGCTCGCCGGGTTCGTGGCAACGACCGCCTGGCCGGTGAGAGCGCAATCGCCCGACCATCCTCCCTTCATGCCGACCCGCGACGTGCGGGTGGTCTACGACGTGCAGCCGGAAGCCGCGCCGGCTCCCCAGAGGATCGTCGTCTCGTTCAGCGGCAACGGCCGGCTGATGCGGATCGACAGTCCGGACGGACAAGGGGCGACCATCCTTGACCGCGACCGTCAGCTGCTGACGATCGTGATGAACAGGGCCCACGCCTTTATGCAGGTGCCGGAACGCCAGTCGCTTCGCAGCCCCTTCCTGTTCGATGCCAGCATGAGCTTCACCGCGGCGGGTCCCGGTGCCGTCAACGGCATGAAATGCACGCGCTGGACGGTCACCGGAGCCGGCGGCAACGCCACCGCCTGCATCACCGCGGACGGGGTCGTGCTCAGCGAGCAGGGCTCGGACTCCCAGGGGGCGCGCGGCCGGCTGGTGGCGCAGCAGGTCACCTATGGCCCGGTGCCGGCCGCCACTTTCCAGCCCCCCTCCGGCTACGACCGCGTCGCGCATCCCGAAGGACCGGGACCATACGAGCGCAGCGACGGCGGCGGTGCGCAACTGGGTCCGGGTGCTGCGCCACCGCCACCCGCCGGCGCTCCCGGGTCACCCTCCGGCACCGTCGGGGGAAACCTCTAGCAACAGGCACCGGGCTCACGCTGCCGTGTCAGAACTGTAACTCTTTGCAGCGCAGCCTGCCCGCAAATTGCCACGGACCGGGCGCTCTGTATCTCGATGCGGCCGATCACCATATCGGTTGCGAGGGCGGCATAGGGTGCGGATCGCTCCGCACCGCCGGTCCCGTCAAAGGAAAGGGTTTTCATGATGCGCAAGTCGGTGCGTGTTGTTGTGGCCGCATCACTGCTCTCCACCATAGCCCTGGCCGGCGCGCCCGCGGCCCAGGCGCAGTGGCATCACGGCTATGGCGGCTATCATGGTGGCTATGGCTGGCACCATCCATATTACGGCCGGGGCTACGGCTATGGCCGAGGCTATGGCTATCGTGGTCCAGGGATCGCCGGCGCCCTGGTTGGTGGACTGGCAGCCGGCGCGGTGATCGGCGCCCTTGGGGCCGGCCTCGCCGCCCCGCCGCCACCGGTGGTGTATGCGCCGCCTCCCGTGGTGTATGCGGCCCCGCCACCGGTCGTCTATGCGGCGCCGCCGCCACCGGTGGCCTATCCGGGATATGGCTACTGAACGGATCGGCACGGCTTGAACGGGTCGGCTTGCGCGAGCTCCACGCGCCATCTAGCCGAGGCTTGCCGCCGCCTTCATGACGGCGGCGGCGTGGTTCGGCACCTTGACCTTTCGCCAAGCCTGCACGATCCGGCCGTCCGCTCCGACCAGGAAGCTGCTTCGCTCGATTCCGAAGTAGCTGCGGCCATACATCGATTTCTGCACCCACACTCCGCACTGGTCCGACAGGCTGCCATCCTGGTCCGAAGCCAGGATGACGCCCGGGCCGAGCTTGCCTGCAAACGCCTCGATCGCCTTGATCGGATCCCGGGAAACGCCAATCACCGGTATGCCCTGTGTTGACGCCTGCATGAACTCCCTGGCTTCCTGCGTGCAGCCGGAGGTGTCGGCCTTCGGGTAGAAATACAACACGAACGGCTTGCCGAGGAGGGCTGCGAGCCGGACCCGCCGGCCACCATCAGCGGGAAGATCGAAGTCCGGCATCCGGTCACCGGCGGAAAGCGAGTTCGTGGTCTCGGCCATGCTCACTTCTTCCCATCGTCCGGTCGCGGTGTTCCGATCAGCCGCACAAAGCCGCTGCGGACCCGGGTCGCTTCCAGCCGCATTCGCTGTTCCAGCTCCTTGAGCCCGACGGGTGATGCCGGTGGCCCAGGCTCCGAAGGTTGCTGCAGGAACTCTGCCATCGGCCGCAGCAGCGCGTCCAGAGCGGGCGGCGTCGCATCGGTGAGCGGGCGAGACAATGCCGCTCCATACAGAATCCGGAGCGTGCTCTGCAGGACACGCCAGAAACGGTCGGCGTCGATCAGCATTCTCGCATCCGCTGCCGAAAGCAGTCCGCCCCGACGGAGGCGGTGCAAGGCGATGCGGGTGGTCGGGTGGCGCATGGTGGAGCCACGCGCCACCAGTTGCAGGGTCTGGGCGATGAACTCCACCTCCAGCAACCCCCCCTCGATCAGCTTGACGTCCCAGGGCCCGCGCGGCGGCAACTCGGCCGCGATCCTGGCCCGCATCGCGCGGGCGTCGTCCAGCAGGGTCTGGCTTTGCACCTGCGGCTGCTCGATGGCTGCGGCGATCGCCGACTGCACGCGCCGGCGCAGCCTGGGCGGTCCTGCCACCACCCGGGCGCGGCACAGCGCCATCCGCTCCCAGCTCCACGAGCGTTCGGCGTGGTAGCGGGTGAAGGCCGCCAGCGACACCGCGACCGGCCCCTTGCTCCCGGACGGCCGCAGGCGCATGTCGAGGGCATAAAGCGGCCCTTCCGCGCCGGGGGCGCTGAGGGCGGCGATCAGCACATGGGCAAGGCGGATGTAGTACTGGCTGACCGGAAGCGGACGGCGGCGTGGATCTGCCGCATGGCCTTTGCGCCTCGGCACGACGCTTTCGGCGACCTCGTCCGGGTGGTCGTAGATCAGCATCAGGTCGAGATCCGAGCCGCCCATCATGTCGCGCGAGCCCGCCTTGCCGAGTGCCACCACCGCCATGCCGCCGCCCGGCACCCGTCCGTGCCGGGCGCGGTGCTGGTGCAGCGCCTGCTCCAGCATGCCGGTGATCACCCGGTCGGCCAGGCTGCTGCGTGC
This sequence comes from uncultured Acetobacteraceae bacterium, assembly GCA_964252545.1. GTDB lineage: Bacteria > Pseudomonadota > Alphaproteobacteria > Acetobacterales > Acetobacteraceae > Lichenicoccus. The sequence continues at coordinate 16,766 of CAXUNX010000040.1, forward strand.
GGCTCCCGCCTGGTCGACATCCAGCCGGCCGTCCAGTTGTGCGAGCGAGAGCCGGAACTCCTCGCCGCGCACCAGCGTGCGCGCCTGCCGGATCGCGCCTTCCAGGTCGCCCGCCTGGCGCATCTGGGTATGGACCAGCCGCAGCACGAGTTCCGCCTCGTGGCCCGAAGGCGGAACCAGCAGCCCTTCAAGCGCCGCCGGTGCCGCGGCGAGGTGCTCGGCCAAGGAGGGTGCCACGCTCAACACAAAGGCGATGCGCCCAAGCAGAGGCGGGTTGCGCACCAGCAGCGACAGCAACTGCACGCCTGCACTCTGCCGGTTCAGCAAGGCGTCGAAGCGGGTCAGTGCCAGCATCGGATCGGCCTGCTCGTGCAACGCCCCGAGCAGGGCGGGAAGCATCTCGCGAAGCAGCGCCTGGGCGCGTTCGCTGCGCAGCGCGCGCGGATGCCGCTCCCGCCAGCCCTCCAGCAGGGCTGCGGCGCGTGCGGGTTGCGCAAAGCCGAACCCGGCGAGTTGGGCCTGCAGCGACTTCCCGTCCAGGTCGATCGACGGACCGCGTTCCGTGCCGGAGCGGTCCGCCAGCAGGTTTTCGAACGCTTCGCGGGTGCGCCGAAGCGAACCGTCAAGGCTCCGGGCAAGCGCCCCTCCGGCGAGTCCCATGAAGCAGGCGAACGCCTCGAAGCCCGGCTCTGTGGCAGGCAGGCTGTGGGTCTGGCGATCGTCCTGCATCTGCAGTCGATGCTCGATGCGGCGGAGCAGCCGGTAGCTCTCGGTCAGGTCCGCGGCGAGGGCTGCCTGCAGGTAGTTGCCTTGGGCGAGCCGGTCGAGGGCGCCGAGCGTGGTTCGGTCGCGCAGCTCGGGCGCGCGGCCACCCCAGACCAGCTGCATGCTTTGTGCGAGGAACTCGATCTCGCGTATGCCGCCGCGCCCGAGCTTGAGGTCCATGCCGAGCAGGCTTTGGGCAGCCCCGGCGCCCGCCAGCGGCGCAAGCCCCTGCTTGTGGTCGATCCGGCGCTTCATCGTATGGATGTCCTCGATGGCAGCGAAGTCGAGGTTGCGGCGCCAAATGAACGGCCGGATCGTCTGCAGGAATCCCGCTCCGCGGGCGATGTCCCCCGCCACCGGACGCGCCTTGATCATCGCCGCGCGCTCCCAGGTCTGGCCCAGGCTCTCATAGTAGGCGATCGCCGAGGGCAGCGGCACGGCGAGCGGCGTGGACGACGGATCGGGGCGAAGCCGCAGGTCGGTGCGGAACACATAGCCGTCGGCGTCACGCGCCTGCATCAGGCTCACCAGGTCGGTCGCCAGCCGGGTGAAGACCCGGCGCAGATCCTCGTGGCCGGGTTGTGCTGCCGGATCGAACAGCAGCATCAGGTCGACGTCGCTCGAGTAGTTCAGCTCGCGCGCTCCCAGCTTGCCCATGCCCAGCACGATGAAGCCGCTATCCGCCTCCGGCTGGTCGGGGTCGGGCAGCAGCAGCTCGCCGCGGGAAGCCGCCGCCTGCAGCAGGTGACGCGTGGCGGCGCCGAGTGCCGCCTCCGCCAGCCGGCTGAGTGCTGCGGTGACCTGTTCCAGGTCCCAGATCCCGCCGATATCGGCGACCGCGCTGGCCAGCGCGATCTGTCGCTTGGCCCGGCGCATCTCGGAGGCGAGTTGCGCGCGCGGCAGGCGCGTGTCGAACCCGGCAAGCCGAAACAGCGCGCCATCGACCAGGCGGTCGGGGCCGTGCCGGATCAGCAACCCGAGGCTGGCCTGTTCGCGCAGCGCAAGCGCCGAAAGAAACGGGCTGTTGCCGCCGAGGCACTCGACCAGCGCGGCCGCAGCACGGCTGCGCGTCGGGATCTGCTCGCTCAGCCATCGGGCGCGCTCCGGCGCCGCCGGAGCCGGCCAGGAGCGGGGAAGTTGGAAGGCGGTCATGTCGCTCCGTCCGGCGGCGGGTCCGCCGGATGAGAGGGTGGGAAGCATGAGCGTCCCCGGTCAAGCCTCGGGCCGTGCGTCGGGCGTGACCGCCGCGAGCGGCGGCCGCTGGTGGCATTTCCTGCTGACCACCCTGCTGGTGCTGCTGTCGCTGCCGATCTTTGCCGCAATCGCCCTGGCGCTGCGATTATGGATGGGACCGATCGACGTCACCGACAGCGCCCGGCGGATGCTGGCGCAGGACCGCACGCCGGCCGTCTCGTTCAGCCGGATGCAGCTTGCCTGGAACGGCTGGGCCGAGGGGCCGTCGGCTCCGCTCGGGCTTGTCGCGGATGGGGTGCGATGGAGCGACCCGAACAACCGCTCCGGCAATGCGGCGCACGCTTCTGCGGCGTTCGACCTGCCGGCGCTGCTGCATGGCCGAATCGCGCTGCTTGCCCTTCGGGCCAGCGACGGCAGCCTTTCCCTGACCAATCCCCGGCGGGCGACATCCGCTCACGGCACGCGGCACGCTGGGCGGGGCCGCCTCGACCTGCGGCAGCTGTCCGAGTTCGACATCTCCCGCATGGCGCTCACCGTCGGCGCCCTCGCGGAAGGGCGGCCTTGCCGCGCCGACAACCCCGATCTGCGGCTTAAGCCCCTTAGCCGGCCGGCGGAGGCGCCAGCCTGAC
>CAXUNX010000041.1:0-19256 GCA_964252545.1 uncultured Acetobacteraceae bacterium
TCGCCGTGTTCCTGCCGATCCTGCTGATGGGCGGCATCGTCGGCCGGCTGTTCCGCGAATTCGCGATGACGCTCTCCATCGCCATCGTGATCTCCATGCTGATCTCGCTGACCACGACGCCGATGCTCTGCGCGCTGCTGCTGCGGCCGGAACGGGCCGAGACAGGAGCGCATGCCGGGCTGCGCCCTCCCACCCTGTTCGGACGAATCCAGAACGGCTATGCGCGATCGCTCCGGGTGGCGCTCGATCACCGCCTGCTGGTGCTGCTGGTGCTCGCGGGCACGATCGCACTCAACGTCTGGCTGATCGCCATCATCCCCAAGGGGTTCTTTCCCGAACAGGATACCGGGCGGCTGACCGGCAGCCTGCAGGGCGACCAGAGCATCTCGTTTCAGCTGATGAGCCGCAAGCTGACCCGGATGATGTTGATCATCGGCCATGATCGCGCCGTGCAGAGCGTGGTCGGCTACACCGGCTCCGGCAGCGGCGGCGCTTCCGCGCAGACCAACACCGGGACCGTCTATGTCTCGCTGAAGCCGCGCGCGGCGCGCGAGCCGATCGCGGTGGTGATGGCGCGCCTGCGCCGCTCGCTCGGCGGGGTGGCGGGCGGGCGGATGTTCCTGCAGGCGGTGCAGGATATCCGCATCGGCGGACGCTCCAGCAACGCGGAGTACCAATACACCGTGCTGGGAGACAGCACCGCGGAGGTTTATGGCTGGGCGCCCAAGCTGCTGGCGGCGATGACGAGGGACCCCACCTTCGTCGATGTCAGCTCGGACCAGCAGCAGAAAGGAATCGAGACCGACCTGGTGATCGACCGCGCCACGGCGTCCCGACTCGGCCTGACCATGTACCAGATCGACAACACGCTGTATGACGCGTTCGGCCAGCGCTCGGTCTCGACCATCTACAACGCGCGCAACCAGTACCACGTGGTCATGGAGGTGGCGCCGCGCTACTGGCAGCGCCCTTCGATCCTGAAGCAGATCTGGATCAGCACAACCGGCGCCCAGCCGAGCGGTTCCTCCACCACCGCGCTGAGCGCGGGCTCGGTGTCGGCACCCACCCCGCTCACCGGGCCGGCCGCGATCTCCCCGCCCGCCTCGCCCGCCTTGTCGTCGACCGCAGCCTCGGCTGCCAACAGCTCGGCGGCTCTGAGCAGCAACGCCACGGTGCTGTCTGCCGGCGCCACCGCCGCGTCCACCAGCGCTGCCGCCAACAACGCGGTGCGCACCGCTGCGCAGTCGGCCCTCGCCACCACCGGCAAGGGCGTGGGCTCGAGTGGTGCCGCGGTCGCCACCAGCACCGAGACGATGGTGCCGCTTTCGGCCGTCGCGGTGTTCGGACCCGGCAACACCCCGCTCGCGGTCAACCACCAGAGCCAGTTCGTGGCCACCACCATCTCGTTCAACCTGCCCGCGAACCGCTCGCTCAGCGACGCGCAGGCGGCGATCGCGCGGCTGAGCCGGCAGGTCGGGCTGCCCTCGAGCCTGATCGGCGGGTTCGCCGGCACCGCCCTGGTCTATCAGCAGTCGCTCGCCGGCGAGAAGATCCTGGTGATCGCGGCGCTGGCTGCGATCTACGTGGTGCTGGGCATCCTTTACGAGAGCTTCGTGCATCCCGTGACGATCCTCTCCACGCTGCCTTCCGCGGGCGTGGGCGCGATGCTGGCGCTGATGCTGTTCGGCATCCCGTTCACCATCATCGCGCTGATCGGGCTGATCCTGCTGATCGGCATCGTCAAGAAGAACGCGATCCTGATGATCGATTTCGCCCTACAGGCGGAACGGCTCGACGGGATGGAGAGCCGCGAGGCGATCTTCCATGCCGCGGTGATGCGGTTCCGGCCGATCATGATGACCACCAGCGCCGCCCTGCTCGGAGCCTTGCCGCTGTGCTTCAGCTTCGGCGAAGGCAGCGAGCTGCGCCAGCCGCTCGGCATCTCCATCGTCGGCGGCCTGCTGGTGAGCCAGGTGCTGACGCTCTACACCACCCCGGTCATCTATCTTTATCTCGACCGGGTGCAGCAATGGCTGGCGCCGGGCGACCGTCTCACGACCAGCGAGGGACGGCCCTGATCTCGGGCGCCGGTCTTCGCCCGCCGGCCCCGCTCCCACTTGGTCAGTGCGGCGTGACCCGGAACGCCGAATAGGCGCTCAGCGCCGCGGCCACCTGTTCCTTCGGCATGCCGCCGAGCGCCAGTTGTGCGGCATTGCTTTGCCCGCTCAGGGTGGCGGCGATGGCGTAGTCCTGCCGGATGCGCGGGGAGGCGTCGGCGCTGCGGGCCAGCGGCGCCAGGATCGCCATCGCTTGTTGCGGGTGACCGGAAAGCGCCAGGGAGAGCCCCAGATCGACCTGCGCCGAAAGGTTGCCCGGATCAAGGGCGATCGCCTGGCGATAGGCCGCCTGCGCTGCCGTGGGCTGCCCGACGAGGTCGCTTGCGACCCCGAGATCGGTCAGCAGGCGCGGGTCGCGCGGCCAGCGCGCGGCCAGTCCGCGAAGGTCCACGAGGGCCGCCGGCGGGTCGGTCACGAGATGCAGGCGCGCCAGGCCCAGCGCTGCCTCCATCGAGCCGGGATTGTTCGAGACCGCCCGGCGGAAGCTGGTCTCCGCCGCCTCCCAGCGGCCGAGCGCCATGTTCGCCTCGCCGAGCCGGACCAGGGCTGCGGCATCGTCCGGCCGCTGCGCCGCCGCTTGCTGCATCAGCTGCAGGGCGGCTTCCGGCATGCCGGAAGCAAGCTCGACATCCGCCACCTTCAGCTCGCGCTCCTGTGTCTCGCCCGGCGAACCGCCGGCGCATCCGGCGAGCAACAGCAAGGCGATGCCGAGAGCGCCAGCAACCGGGAAGCCGGCCGCGAGGAGACGGGGCGTTCGCATGGCTCAGCCTTTCTTCAGAACGTGCATCATCTGCAGCACGGCGGGGCCGCCGACGATGATGAAGACACAGGGCAGGATGAACAGGATCATCGGCATCGTCAGCAGCACCGGCAGCCGGGCCGCGCGGCCCTCGTAGCGGGTCATGCTTTCCTGGCGCATCTCGCTCGCCAGCACCCGTAGGGCATGGCTCAAGGGGGTGCCGAACTGGGCCGTCTGGATCAGCGTGGCGCCCAGCCGGCGCAGGCTGTCGAGACCGGTGCGCCGGCCCAGGTTCATGAACACCTCGCGCCGGTCGCTGATCATGCGGAACTCGTGCGCGGTTAGTTGCAGCTCCCTGGTCACCGACGGATGCGCAAGCTCGAGCTCCTCGGCAACCCGCTCGATCGACGCTTCCAGGCCAAGCCCGGCTTCGGAGCAGATCACCAGCATGTCGAGCGTGTCCGGAACACCAGCCTCGACATGTGCGAGATAGCGCTTGCGCAATCGTCTGACCGCGATGTCAGGCGCCATCAGGCCGATGATGCAGCCGAGTGCCGGCAGCAGCAGGTGGAGCATCGAGGTGATGCCGAGAACACGCACCAGCAGCCATCCCGCGACAAGCAACAGCGCCGAGAGCAGGGCCTTGGCACCGATAAACAATGCAAGGCCGTTGCGTCCGGTCAGGGCTGCGCTGTTCAGGGTTTGCCTCAGATCGGCCAGCGCGGATTGCGACAGCAGCCCGCTGCCGGCCAGTGCGGCACCAATCCAGGTCACGAAGCGGATCCAGGCCTCGGTCTTCTCGGCGAGGGGAGGACCCTCAACCGGAAGCCCGGTTGCACGGCGGATTTCGTCGAGGCGCCGATCCACGTGCGCCCGGGCCGCCTCCCGGTGTAGCAGCAGCAGGCTCGCCCCGAGCCCGGCCAGCAGGAGGCCGAATGCCAGGCTGAGCAGTTCGGATCGGGAGTGCATCATCCCAGGGTGGCCTTGGTGATGAGCTTCATCAGATAGAGCCCGAGGAGAAGCGAGCCGATCGCGCTGCCGAGCAGCTCCAGCCCCGGCGAGGTCGTGAACAGCACCGACATGTACCCGGGATTGGAAACGTAGAGGAAGAAGCCCACGAAGAACGGCAGCGCGCCGAGCACGTAGCAGCTGGTGCGCGCCTCCGAAGCGAGCGCGTGCCCGCGCAGCCGCGCCGCAACGCGCTTGCGTATGGTGTCCGCAAGCGTATCGAGCGTTTCCGAAAGACCGCCGCCGGTCTGGCTTTGCAACGACAACGCCGTGGCGAAGAAGCGGTACTCCGAAAGCTCGTTCCTGACAGACATCGATTTCAGCGCATCACCGATCGGCCGTCCGATCGAGATCTCTTCCGAAAGCTGCCGGAACTCCGCGGCGGTGGGGTTGGCCGCCTCTTCCGAGACCATCCGGACGGCACCGTTCAGCGGCACCCCGACACGCACCGCCCGCACGATCATCCCGAGCGCGTCCGGAAACTGCCGGAACAGCGCGGCGGAATACCGGCGCTGCAGGTGACGATAGAACACCCGGCTCAGCACCACCCAAAGAATGATGCCGCCGGAGCCGGCGATGCCGCCGAACATCTTGAACAGGATCAAGCCTGCCAGGATCGACGCCGCGCCGGTCACCGCGGCCACCTGGGCAAACGGCCGACCGGCTTTGGAGCGCTTGTCGCGTTCGAACCCGAACACGCGCTCGATCCGGGCCATCGGCGACACGCCTGCGCCCACCGATGCCAGCTCGCGACGGCGCTCCTGGACGCTGCTCGGACGATACGGGCCGGTGATGCCGGCCATCCGGTCGGACACCTTGCGGCGGGTGGTTCGCGCCTGCTGCAGGATCAGCCCGCTGCCACAGGCGCCGAGCGAGGCCGTGCAGAAGCCCGCAGCCCAGAGCAAGGCGACGTGGTTCATCGCCCCGCCTCCTCGAGAGCCGCATTCCAGGCGCGGTCGAGCTGGAAATAGCTCAGGCTGTCGTGGAAACTGGGACGGGTGCGATTGCCGCGATACTGGCCGGTAAGCTTGCCGTCGAGTCCCTCGCCGCCCGCCTCGTAGTGGAAGATGTCGTTCAGGATGACGACGTCTCCCTCGAGCCCCGCAACATCGCTCACCTGGGTGATCCGGCGGGTGCCGTCCCGGTGCCGTTCGATCTGGATGATCAGGTTGACCGCGCCCACGATCTGCGTGCGGATCGCCCGGGCCGGCAGGCCCAAATTGCCCATCTGGACCATGTTCTCGATCCGGGTCACGGCATCGCGCGACGTGTTGGCGTGGATCGTCGACATGCTGCCGTCATGGCCGGTGTTCATGGCCTGGAGCATGTCGAAGGCTTCGGCGCCGCGCACCTCGCCGATGATGATCCGGTCGGGGCGCATGCGCAGCGCGTTGCGCACCAGGTCGCGCTGCGTCACCTCGCCCCTGCCTTCCATGCTGGGCGGCCGCGTCTCAAGGCGCACCACGTGCGGCTGCTGCAGCTGGAGCTCGGCTGCGTCCTCGACGGTGATGACCCGCTCGCCATGATCGATCAGGCGCGACAGCGCGTTCATCAGCGTGGTCTTGCCCGAGCCGGTGCCGCCCGAGATGACGATGTTGAGGCGGGCGCGGCTGGCGATCTCCAGGATGCGGGCCATCGCCGGGGAGCAGGAGCCGTTTTGCACCAGTTGCGGGAAGTCCATCACCTGGCGGCCGAATTTCCGGATCGAGATATAGGGCCCGTCGAGGGCGAGGGGTGGGAAGACGATGTTGACGCGTGAGCCATCCCTCAGGCGGGCATCAACCATGGGGCTTGATTCGTCGACGCGACGCCCGACCGCGGACGCGATCCGCTGGCACACTCCCATCACATGCGCAGAGTCCCGGAAGCGCACCGAGGAGAGCGAGGTCTTGCCGGCGCGTTCGACGAAGATGCGGTCAGGGCCATTGACCATGATGTCGGCCACGCTGTCGTCGTCGAGCAGCGGCTGCAGCGGTCCCAGCCCGAGCATGTCGTTGACCAGCTCGGCGGCCATCTCGTGCTGCTCGCGCGCATTCAGCTGGATCCGTCGCTCGGTTGCGATCTCGGCAACAAGCCGCTCGATCTCGCTCGCCACCCGGTCCGGGGCAAGGGCGACCACGGAGGCGGGATCAAGCCTGCTCAGGCACAGGCCGCGCAGCTCGAGCAGCATGGATCCGGTCTCGGGCTTTGCCGCGGCGGCGATCGGGGTCGCGGCAAGCACGTCGCGATTTCGGCGTCCGAAGCCGGTGACGCCGCTCATGACGCCCGTGCCAGCGGGGCCGACAGCCGGCGACGCCAGCCGGCGCGCTGCGATGGGCCGGCTGGCGCATCGTCCTCCAGCGCGCGCACGAAGGCGGCCTCCTTGGCGAGGGCGAGGATGCTGCTGCGGAACGCGCCCTTGGTTGTTACGGCGGCCTTGGCGGTGATCGCCGCCTGCGCGACCAGGCGGGGCGAATACGGGATGATGACGTCAGGAGACAGGCCCATGCCGCGCTCGATCTGCTGCAGGGAAAGCGTTCCGGGCTGCCCGAGCCGGTTGAGCACCAGCAGCGCGCGACGGCTTTGCACCGGTCCGCTCGGCAGCGCCAGCAGCCGCATCGCGTCGCGCATCGAGGCCAGCGTCGCATCCATCACCAGCACCCGCTGGTGCGACAGATCGATCAGATCGCGGTTGAGCGGCAGCGGGCGGAAGGCCGCGTCCACGATAACAAAGTTGTAGCGCCGCTTGAGCGTCGTCAGCAGATGCTGCACGGCGCCGGGGGCGATGATCGGCTGCTCGGTCAGGGCCTCTTCGCTCGAGAGCACGGCCAATCGGTCGCTCACCGATTGCGCGCTGCGCTCCAGGAACAGCTCGTCGACACGATCCGGGAATTCCAGCGCCGACCGCAGGCCGGTGTCGCCCTTGACGCCGAGCATCAGCGCCATTGCGCCGGTCTGCAGGTTGGGATCCAGCAGCAGCGTGTGGCGCCGGATGTCGTTGGCAAAGTGCCAGGCGAGATTGGTCGCCACCGTGGTCGCGCCGGCGCCGCCGCTGGCACCGGTGATGCTGATGACCCGGCCGCCATGGGCGGCTTCCACGGACTGGCCGCCGCCGCTGCCGATACAGGGTCCGAAATGACGCGACACCATGCTGCGCACGAGCGGCTTGTAAAGATATTCCAGCACGCCGAACCCGCGCGTCACCTGGCGGTAGAAGTTCATGTCCTGCCGGTCGCCGATCACCAGCACCCGTACATCCGGCTCGACCACCTCCGAGAGATCAGCGAGCGCGCTCATCGGGTGCTCTTCTCCGCTGACATCGACGATCAGCACGCGCGGTGTCGGCATCCTGCGGAGCTGGGCGGTGGCCTGGCCGCAGCTCATGCGCCGAATCTCGATGCCTTGCGGAATGAAGTCCTCCAACCCCTGACGCAGGGCGACCTCGCTTTCGGTGTCGTTGACGAACGCCATGATCGCCAGCCGCGCCTGAACGGGTGCGGTGTCTTCGCCGCGCAGCGAGGACGTGCCAAGCGTGCCGTCGGCCATCACAAGCCTCCTGAGGCCACGGGTGAAGTGTCTGCCGCGGGAGCGGCCGGCGAGGTTTGCAGGTTCATGGTCCCGGTGTCGGGCAGCGGCTTGACCTGATCCCTGCGCAGGCGGTCCACCGCTGCAGCGGCGGCCAGCGCATCGGTGCTCTGGGCGCGCCGGCCGGAAACCAGATCGGCGGGGTTTTCCACCTCGGCGGACAGGTTCATCTCGTTGGCGCCGGTCGGGTTCCAATGGCCGCCCTGATAGAGCGGGTCGGTTGCCGTGCAGCCGCAGAGCAGGGCCTCCAGGCTGATGAGCAGGCTGGCGACCAGGGTATGGGAGACCACGCGCATGCCCCTACTCCACCAGGAAGCCGGCATCGCCGGGCACGTGCATCGGCGGGGAAGCGGCGCCCGAGGCGGCCAGCCCGTCGCCGGGCCGTCCGGTTTGTCTGAGCAGCAGGATGCGGTCGAGATCGTTGGGCGGCGTCCAGCTGTCGGTGGGAAGGTGGAGCGCTGCCGGCGTGTCCGCGGGCCTGACGATGTACGGGGTCACCACGATCACCAGCTCGCTTTCGTTGTGCTGGAAGCTGTCGGAGCGAAACAGCGCCCCCAGCACGGGCACGTCGCCGAGGAAAGGCAGTCCCAGTCCGGCGGTGGTCGTGGTGTCCTGCAGCAGGCCGGCGATCGCAAAGCTCTGGCCGCTGCCGAGCTGGACGGTGGTATCTGCGCGCCGAACCGTCAGCGCCGGGATCTGGATCACCGAATTGCCTTCGGAAAGTGCAACCGCGCCCTGGGTGGTAAGCGCGCTGACCTCGGGCCGCACGTGCAGGCTGATCTGGCCGTCCGCGAGAACGGTGGGCACGAACGCCAGCGAGATGCCGTACTGCTTGAAATCCACCGTGATGTCGTTGTTGTTGAACGCCACCGGGATCGGAAATTCACCGCCCACCAGGAAGCTTGCCGGCTGACCGCTCAGCGTCGTGAGGTTCGGCTCCGCCAGCATGTGCACGAGCTGATCCTGCGACAGCGCATCGATCACGGTCTCGAGCGTGGCCGGCCGGCCGGCGAGACTGAAGCGCGACAGGAAGCCCAGGCTACTGGCCGCGGCGGTCGAGAGGGTGGCGATCGGCGCCATGGTGGATACGCCGACCACGGCACTGGTCCCGAGCGCGTTGACCGATTGCCAATTGATGCCGAGCTCGCGGGTGAGCGTGCGCGACATCTCGGCAATCCGCACCCGCAGATTGACCTGTATCGAGCCCGGCAGGGTCATCCGGTTGAAGACCTGGCCGTCCTTGTCGAGGCTGTTCCGGGCGATCGACACGGCTTGCTGGGCGGCCTCGGGCGAGTCCGCCTGGCCGGACAAGGTGAGGCTGTCCTGGCCCTGCTGAAGTCTCAGCTCCTCCTCGGGCATTGCCCGGCTGACCAGGTCCTGCGCGGAGCGGGCGGCGTAGCCGGATGGCATCACGGTGAGGCCGTACTGCCCGACCGAGTTGCCCGCTGCGTCAACGGCGGCGGCAACGGTGTGCCCCGGCGCCAGGCCGAACACGAACAGGCTGTCGGCGCTTGCGGGGCGCACCTCGGCGATCTTCGGATCGGCAACAAAAACGTTGGTGGCGCGGCCGCGCAGCTTGATCAACCTGCCGGACCCGGCTTCGAGGGTAAGTGCCGGTAGCTCACGACCTGCGGCCCGGCACGGTGCCGGCGCGGCGAGGCTTCCGACGCAGGCGAGTGACGCCAACAGCAACGTCATTCGAAGCGCAAACGTCTTGCAGACCATCAGAAATGAAAATCCTTTTGTTCCGCGGCGCCGTTGAACAGGTGAAGGATCGATCCATCGCCGCTGCTGCCCTGGGCTAGGGCAGGTGAAATGTCGCTGCCCCAGGTCAGGCTGATGGCGGGGTGGGTTCCGGCGCACGAGGCGATCGAGCAGACAGACAGCGACAGGTGGCCAAGCCGGCTCGCGATCGAGATTCGCTCCGCCTGCTCGGGTGTGGCCTCGAGGGTGATCGTGCGGGTAGGCTCGGTGGTGCTGGCCGGCGCCTCTCCGCGCACCAGGGACTGGTCGGTGGCAATCACCCGCAGGCCGGTGAGCACGGTCTCCGCCGCCATCCGGTGACCGGCCGGGGTGCCGGGATCATCGATAATCTGGGTCATGATGAGGTCGACATAGTCTCCGGGCCAGACCAGCCCTGCGACGCCGGCCACGGCATCGACGCCGATGCTGACCGCGCGCGCCCCTGGCGTCAGCACCGCCGCGAGATAGCCATGATCGCCCGGACGAACGAGATCCTGCGACAGCACCAAGCCACCTGACGGGATGGTGACGCGCAGCAATGCGCCCGAAAGGCCGGCGCGGTTCGCGGCCGTATCGCGCAGCGCGTTCGGCGGCACCGCCTGAGTGGGAAAGCTGGCCACGGCGAGATCGTCCAGCCGCATCAGTTCGCCGGCATGCACGACGCGGCTGGCCACGATCACCGACACCGAGACGGGGACCGGCGCTGCTGCCTGTCTGGTGACGGCAACAGGAGCTGGATGCACAAGCAGCCATCCCACCGCGGTCAGGCCCGCGAGGCTGAGGGTCACCATCAGGGCAAGCAGGATGCGCATGGGAGACGCCTCAATGTCCGGCGAGCAGGGTGACGGTGCCGAAGGCGATGGCGACGCCGTAAGGCAGCGGCCCACGCCTGCGTATCCGCCACATCTCGACCCGTAGCGCCCGGCCCAGCCGGTGCGGCGGGCGCGCCGGCGCCGGGGCGGGAACAAGGGTCCCGGCGAGCAGGTAGAGAATGGCAAGCAGGCCGCCGGCGATGGCGATCGCCTCCAGTTGCAAGGGCACCCGCCAGGGCGAAATCAGCAGGGATGTGGCTGCCAGCAACTTCACATCGCCGCCGCCGAGCAGGCCCTGGCGATAGGCCAGGAAGCCAGCGGCGAAAATCGCTGCGGACACGAGGGCGGAGGCGAGAAGGGTATGGCCGCGCGCCGCCTGCAGCAGACCGATGAGCGCGATCAGCAGCGCGATCCGGTTCGGGATCGTGCGGCCGACAACATCATGGATCGCCCCGTAGATGAGCAGGCCGCAGCAAAGAAGCGTAAGGCCGGCACCGAGCGACGCGTACTCAGCCATGAAGGCACCTTGCTTGAGGGTGGAGGCGGCGACGCGCCGTCGCGTCGCCGCTCCGTGTTAAAGCTCGCCGCCGACCTTCGTGAAAAGGTTCTTGATGTCGGTGCCAAGGGCAGTGAAGGCAGTAACGAGAACCAGACCCATGACGCCGGCGATGATGGCGTATTCCAGAGCCGTCACGCCGCGGCGGTCCATTTTCAGAGACGCGTAAGTCGTCAAGATGGTCAACATGGTTTCATTCCTATATCGTTAAGAGTGAGAACTTCAAGAAACTTCAGCGACGAAGCGGTGGCCGCCTGCGCGCCAGCAGAACGACGATGTCCTTGCAGATCCAAAATAAGGAATGACTGTTTAAATTTGATGAACGGTCTCCCATGCGGTGCTGCCGCGCCAACGACATGATGAAAATGCAACAAGTACAGATTGTGCCCACCGGCACGTGCACGGCTCCGGCGGCCGGGTAACAAACCAGCCCGGCCAGCCATACGGAGGCAAGTACGAGGCGCTCGCGGCTCCCTAACGGGGTTCGGGTGGCCGAGCGGACGATCCAGGCGACAGCGACCAGCAGCAAAACAAGATCGTAGAACAACCCCACCGGCACGATCAGCAAGGTGCCCGAGACCAGCACCGCATTCCTGATACCGCTGCCATCGTCGGGGCGTCGCCAGCTCCAAACCGTGCAACCGGCAACGACCACCGAGACCAGGGCCTCGGCGACATAGGCGGCGGCCGGCCCCGCGCCCAACATCCTGGCGGCGCCATAGACGCTGATCATCGGCCTCCACGGGACAACGTGGCCAGCCGCGAAATCGCCTTGGGCGTGCGACATCGCGTGCAGAAAGGCGAGCCAGGTTTCCGGCCCGAACAGGAGGGCGGAGATCCCGACTAGCGAGACCAGAACCAGGCCAGCGGCCGCGATCGCCGACCATTCGCCGGCGGCCGCAAGCGCCAGCGGTATCAGCAGGCCGAAATGCGGCTTGTAGCAAAGGCAGGCGAAGGCGAGGCCCGCGCCGAGCGGACGGCGTGCCTGCAACAGCACGGTGGCGCAGCCGAACAGGGCTGCGGTCAGGCAGGCATTCTGCCCAATGCCCACATTCCAGATCAGCGGCGAAATGAGGCTGCGGGCAGCAGTTGCCGCCAGCCACCGCGCCCTGTCACCCAGCGCAGCGTCTGCAACAGGGCGGCGGCCGTGAGGGCTTCGAACAGGACGAACGCCATGATGTAGGGCAGGCGGGGCAGGAGTCCGCAAATCAGCAGGAAGGTGGGCGGATAGAAGAAAAAGACGTAGTTGATGCCTGGAGAAGTCGCGATCTGTTCGGCGGCCTCATGGGCCGCCCGGTTGTAGGCGAGGGCGGGAGCCGGCCCATCGGCCAGCCGTCCGGCGGCATAGAAGCTCGCGAAGTCGGTGGTGGTGGGATGGGAAAGAGGCATGATCAGGCCGTGGGTTCCCAGCACGATCGCGAACAGCATCGCGAGCTGGATGCCGAGTGCGACAAGGCTCCAGCGGCTAATCCGCGCCGGATTGATCATGCCGCCGGAGGATTCCGCCCGCTCGGGCAGGCTCACGGCGTGATCACCGCGGGCAGCCCGGCCTCGCGCCCGCCGCCGGCGTCAGCCCCGAATGCCGCTGCGCTCGGTGTGATGATGTGGATCCCGAACTCCAGCATGCCGGCCGGCCAGCCGCTCTCCGACTGGTCGGGGAGTGGCTTGCCGAAAGCCCTGAACACGCGGGCCGCATAGTCCTGCCCGGGGGACTCTAGCGAGGAGTGATAGCGCGCGACGGCGGACGACCAGGACGGTGCGTCACGCCGCAGCGCCCGAAGGAAGCGGCCGGCCGCCATCGCGTTGGCGAGCGGATCAAACGCCGAACCGAGTGCAGCGAACGCATCGGGATGGTAATGCAGATCGACCTGGAAACAGCCGACGTCGATATAGCGTCCTCCCGCCCGGCTGGCGGATTGCACGAAGTCCACCGCCTGCTGGCCGGAGCTGAAGCGGCGGCCGTTGCCGTCGACATCGACCGACCATGGCTGATTGCCGGTCTCGACCGCACCAATCGCCGTGAGCAGTCCGGCTGGAAGTGCGAACGCCTGCTCGGCGGCGCTGGCCGCCTGCAGGCAAGGGCTTGCCGCGGCACGCACCTCGGAAGTGGCCGACAGCAGCCATGCAGCGGCCAGCGTCGAGGCCAGGCAGCATCGTGAGGCATAGCCGCGCAGCATCACGGGAGAATGTGACGCGGGTGGTTAACGGCTGATGAATCCCGGCCGTTCAACGAGCGCCGCCGATCACTGGGTGAGATGGCTCGTGGTTTGCACGACCTGCCTGAGCATGGTCTGCAGCTTGGCCTGGATGTCGGCCGCGTCGCTTGCGGTGTAGAGATAGTTCGGCGAGGAGGCGCAGGCCTGCAGGTCGGGCGAGATCTGCGGCGCGATGGGCTCGACGTTGGCAACATAGAACGAGTTGTCCGGTATCGGCGTGTAGGGCGTGTAGAGAACCAGGATGGTGACGCCGAGCGCCTTCAGCGCATTGCAGCTCAACGGATCGAACGGGCTGATCGCGCGCGGCGATCCTGCGTCATACACGCCGTCGGTGACCAGGAACAGGAAACGCTGCGGCACCTGGGTTCCCGACCAGGGCAGCGCCTGGTCGATGCTCGTCATCCGGTTCATCGCGTTGGTGAAATCAGTCTGGCTTCCTTCGGCCATCGAGGCGGGAGGTGCCACGTTGCTCAGAACCGCGGACGCGCCGGCGATCGCCGGGCTGAGCGGATAGACCGTCGAGAAGCTGTCGGTAAAGGTGTAGAGCCCGACCTGGTAGTTGTTGTTGGTGTCCAGGCTCAGCATGGTGGCGAGAACCTGACCGACCGCACTTCGCATGACGTCGACGCGTAGCTGCACATTGTGCTGGTGCGCGTACTGGTAGGAATCGACGTTGGTGCTGCTCCAATGGCAGGCAAACGCACAGGCCGCTCCCTGCCCGAAGTTCGAAGGCACCGGACCGGTCGGATGGAATGTCGCGGCGAGCTGGTCCAGAGAGTCGATGTCGGCCTGGGTGGCGCCGATGGTCATCGATCCGGAGACATCCATCAGGATCTGGATGTCGACAAGGGAATTGAGCGACAGGCTGGCGGAAGAGGAGCTCGAGATCGGCATTGTATCGAAGCCGAATGCCCGCATGAAGGTCATCGGAACCTCCGCCGTATAGGTCACGGTGGACGTGAACAAGCCGCCGTTGCGCGTAAGTCCGACATTGGCTGCGGCCTCCGTCACGGGCTGATCGGAGCTTTGCGCGCTGAAGCGTTTCTGGCCGGCAGCGATACCCTCAGCTATTGCGTTCTGGTCGTTCGCCTGCCACGCGTTTGCGGCTGCCGAGGCGGTCAGCAGGGCTGCGGAATCAGCGGCAACATCCATCTTGCCCTTGATCCAGCTCAGCCGGCCGAAATCTACCGCGAGACCGACCACGCCGATCATCGGCAAAATCAACAATGCGATCAGGATGGCGACGTTGCCGGAACGTCCGCGTGCGGGCGACGGGAGGCAGCGCATCAGCTCGCCTGTGGGCAGATGATGGTGCTGGCCGCACCGCCGTCGATCAGCAACTTGACACCGTTGCCGATGCGCGGCGACACGGAGGCCGATTGGGTCATCGGTATGGTGACAAGAACGAAGCCGAGAAACATCGGCTGGAACGTGTAGGAAACGTCCGCAACCAGCAGCGACGTGACTCCGACATCTCCTGCGGATATGGATCCGGTGGTGGGCGTGATGTTGTTCGAAACCACCGCCGGCGAGCCGCACGGCCGCAATCTTGAGATGCCGAGCGCGTTCGCGACGCTCCAGGCGACCTTGGGTTGGTAGCCGCTGCCGGCGGCCGAAAAGTTGATGCTCGAAAGCGTGATCGAGAAGGTGTTGTTTCCGGCGGAGCGGGCCCAGTCCGGAAACAGGGCGAACGCCGCGGTGGTGGACTGCCAGGCCTGCGTACTGGTGAGCGTGTTGGGGCTTGCCGCCTCCGCGGCCGCGGTGCTGGCCATCTCGGCGATCGAACCGGCGGCGATCTCCATCCGACGGGCGGTGAGGATTGCCCTCGAGACGTCGATCGTGGCCAGCAGCAGCAGGGTCAGCAGGGGTGCGGCGATCGCGAACTCCAGGCCGGCGAGTCCTGCGCGGGCGCGGGCGCGGGCACGGGCGCGAGCACGGGTGCGGGCCATCTCAGCAGCCGTTTGCGGGCACCACGGTGGCCCCGGCCGGATTCTCGTTGGTGAAGGCGGCGTTAGCCACGATGGAGTCGAAATCCCCGGTGCCGAGCAGGCTGCCGATAAACGAGGGAGCCATGAACACGACGTGCGCGTACATCTGCTGTCCCGGCTGGCCGGTGCAGAAAACCAGGCCGGTGGTGCTGGTGCTGTCCGGCGCATCCTGCACGCCGCTCGCGGTCAGTCGCTGATAGTCGGACACCGGGTGCAGATCGACAAACAGGTCGGAGCAGCCAGCCGAGGCGGAGAAGGCCGGGCATAGCACCTGGTTTGCGAATGCCGTCGACGTGTAGCTGGAGCCGATGCGGCCGATCTGGACCTGGCGGCCAGCCTGCTGGACAGCGTAATCCAGGGTCTGCTGCCAGTAGAAGTGCAGCCCCATCTGCACGACGGCAAGTATGAAGATGAGCAGCGGCACGCAAACAAGCGCGAACTCCAGCGCGGTTGCGGCGCGCCGGTCGGAAAACACATGTTGTGGCGCTGGAGGCGATCCCATCTCATGAGAGTGCGGCGCAGAGCTTAACATCCGCTGAAGGCGCGGCAGGAGAGAACAGGGTCTCCGATCCAAGGGGGCGCCCGCGAGGCAACGCCTCAAGGTGCCATTTTGCCTTTTGCAACCATTTACGCGTAAAATCCCGCGCGCAACTAAGGTAGATGAAGAGTGTCCGAACGCGAGGCGATGGAGTTCGACGTTGTTGTGGTGGGTGGCGGCCCCGCCGGGTTGGCGGCGGCGATACGGCTGAAACAGCTTGCTCCGGAGGCTTCGGTCTGCCTGGTCGAGAAAGGCTCCGAGATCGGCGCGCACATCCTGTCCGGCGCGGTGATCGAGCCGCGCGCGCTTGACGAGCTGATCCCCGACTGGCGCGGCCTGGGTGCGCCGCTGGAGACGCCCGCAACCGAAGATCGCATGCTGTATCTCACCGAGACGCGCAGCGTGCGGGTGCCGCTGCTCGGTACGGTGATGCCGCACATGAGCAATCACGGCAATTTCATCGTGAGCCTTGGCAATGTCTGCCGCTGGCTGGGAAGCCAGGCGGAGGCGCTCGGGGTCGAGATCTATCCGGGCTTCGCCGCCTCCGAGCTGCTGGAGGCGGATGGGCGCGTCGCGGGCATCGCCACCGGCGACATGGGCGTCACCCGCGAGGGCGAGCACGGGCCGGGTTTCGCTCCCGGCATGGAACTGCGCGCGCGCTACACGCTTTTCGCCGAGGGCTGCCGGGGATCGCTGTCGAAGCAGGTGATGGCGCGGTTCGGCCTTCGGGAGGGCGTCGATCCGCAGACCTACGGGCTGGGCGTCAAGGAGCTATGGGAGGTTCCCGCCGGTCAGCACCGTCCCGGCCTGGTGCAGCATACTTTCGGCTGGCCGTTGGACCGCAAGACCTATGGCGGCTCGTGGCTTTACCATTTCGGGGAGAACCTGGTGTCCTACGGCTTCGTGGTGGGGCTCGACTATGCCAACACCTGGCTGTCGCCGTTTGATGAGATGCAGCGCCTGAAGACCCACCCGGCCATCGCCTCCCACCTGGAGGGCGGCAAGCGGCTTTCCTATGGCGCCCGGGCGTTGTCGGAGGGCGGGCTGCAATCGATCCCGCGCCTGAGCTTCCCCGGGGGCGCGCTGCTCGGAGATTCGGCCGGCTTCCTCAACGTGCCGAAGATCAAGGGCACCCATGCGGCGATGAAGTCCGGGATGCTGGCGGCCGAAGCGGTCGCGGAGGCGCTCCAGGACGCAGCGGCGGTGGAGCCGGTATCCTATACCCGGCGGGTGCGGAGCTCGTGGCTGTGGGGAGAGCTGCGCGACGTGCGCAATGTCAGGCCGGCTTTTGCGCGCTTCGGCATGGTGGGCGGCGCGCTCTACGCGGGCGTCGATGCCGCCATCCTGCGCGGCCGCGCGCCCTGGACCTTCCGTCACCGCCACGCCGACCACGAGCTGCTGGACGACCGCGCGCACTCCCGGCCGATCGTCTACCCGAAGCCGGACAACAAGCTCACCTTCGACAAGCTTTCTTCGGTGTATCTTTCCAACACCAACCACGAGGAAAACCAGCCGGTGCATCTGCGGCTGCGCGATCCCGGGCGTTGGCTCAGCGTCAATTGGGAGCAGTACGGCTCTCCGGAAAGCCGCTATTGCCCGGCTGGCGTCTATGAGGCCGTCCAGGGTGACGGATCGAACGGGCCGACGCACCTGCAGATCAACGCGCAAAATTGCGTGCACTGCAAGACCTGCGACATCAAGGACCCCACCGAGAACATTGATTGGGCTGTGCCGGAAGGTGGCGGCGGCCCGAACTATCCTGGCGGCATGTGATCTTCTCCCGACTCAAGGAAGCGAACCCAACCTCATGAAGCTGCTTGTTCCCGTCAAGCGCGTTGTCGACTACAACGTCAAGGTACGCGTGAAATCGGACGGCTCCGGCGTTGAAACCGGCGGGGTCAAGATGTCGATGAACCCGTTCGACGAGATCGCGGTCGAGGAGGCGGTGCGCCTCAAGGAGAAGGGCGTCGCCACCGAGATCGTCGCGGTGTCGATCGGCGTGGCGCAGTGCCAGGAAACCCTGCGCACGGCGCTGGCGATGGGCGCCGACCGCGCCATCCTGGTGCAGACCGAAACCAGCCCGGAACCGCTCGCGGTCGCCAAGATCCTCAAGGTCCTGGTGGGACGCGAGCAGCCAGAACTGGTGATCATGGGCAAGCAGGCGATCGACGACGACATGAACGCCACCGGCCAGATGCTGGCCGGCCTGCTCGGCTGGTCGCAGGGGACCTTCGCGAGCAAGGTCGAGCTGTCTGAAGGCACCGCCACGGTGACGCGGGAGGTGGATGGCGGCCTCGAGACCGTGTCGCTGAACCTGCCCGCGATCATCACCGCCGATCTGCGCCTGAACGAGCCGCGCTACGCCTCGCTGCCCAACATCATGAAGGCGCGCAAGAAGCCGCTGGAAACGGTGACCCCGGCCGAGCTCGGGGTCGATGCGGCGCCGCGCCTGGTCACCTTGCGGGTTGCCGAGCCGGCCGTGCGCAAGGCCGGGGTCAAGGTCGGATCGGTGGCCGAGCTGATCGGCAAGCTCCGCAACGAAGCCAAGGTGATCTGATCATGACCGCTCTTGTTCTGCTCGACCATGAGGCTGGCCGGATCAAGCAGGCCTCGCTTTCCGCCGTCACCGCAGCACTCGGCGTAGGCGCTGTGCATGTCCTGGTGGCGGGGCACGACGTCGGCGCCGCGGCCGAGGCGGCCTCGAAGATCGCGGGGGTCGCCGAGGTGCTGCGGGCCGACGCCGCGGTGTATGCGACGGTGATGGCGGAGCCGCTGGCCGCCCTGCTGGTCTCGCTCGCCGCCGGCTACGACCATTTGTTTGCCGGCGCCACCGCCACCGGCAAGAACGTGATGCCGCGGGTGGCAGCCCTGCTGGATGTGCAGCCGATCAGCGAGATCGTCGAGGTGGTGGACCAGGACGTTTTCGTGCGGCCGATCTATGCCGGCAACGCGTTGGCGACGGTGAAGTCGTCCGATGCCAAGAAGGTCCTGACGGTGCGCGCCGCCAACTTCGACGCGGCTCCGCTGGAGGGGGGTGCTGCACCGGTCAAGCAGGTGGCCGCGGCAGACACGCCGGAGATCTCCCGATTTGTTTCCTCCGAGCTGTCCAAGAGCGAGCGGCCGGAGCTGGCCTCGGCGCGGGTGATCGTGTCCGGTGGCCGGGGCATGCAGAGCGGCGAGAACTTCCGGCTGATCGATCCGATCGCCGATGCGCTGGGAGCCGCGATCGGCGCCTCGCGCGCGGCGGTGGACGCAGGCTTTGTTCCAAACGACTACCAGGTCGGCCAGACCGGCAAGATCGTCGCCCCTGAGCTGTATGTCGCCGTCGGCATCTCGGGCGCGATTCAGCATCTCGCCGGCATGAAGGACAGCAAGGTGATCGTCGCCATCAACAAGGACGAGGAAGCGCCGATCTTCCAGGTCGCCGATTACGGCCTCGTCGCCGACCTGTTCACCGCACTGCCAGAGCTGCAGGCCGAGCTGCAGAAGACAGGCTGATCAGCCTCAGCGACGGGCAGGAGGCGAGCCGCAGGTGATCGTGGCGGCGCGGGCTCTGTGCAAGAGCTTCGATGGCCAGCCAGTGCTCTCGGACGTCACGCTGGAGGTCGGAAAGGGAGAGCTGGTCTCGGTGATCGGACCGTCCGGGTGCGGCAAGTCGACCTTCCTGCGCTGCCTCAACCTGATCGAGCGGCCCGACGGTGGCGAGATCTGCGTGGCGGATGTCAGCCTGCGCCGCAGGCCGGGACAATCCTGGACGCGCGCCGACGAGCGCCTGGCGCACCGGCTGCGTGCCAATGTCGGCATGGTTTTCCAGGGCTTCAACCTGTTCGCCCACCGCACCGTGCTGGAGAACGTGATGCTGGCGCCGCGGGTGGTGAAGCGGATGGACGCCGCGCGGGCGAGATCGCGCGCGCTCGCGCTGCTGGACAAGGTGGGACTGGCGGCGATCGCCGCGCGCTATCCGGCGACGCTTTC
>CAXUNX010000042.1:0-18928 GCA_964252545.1 uncultured Acetobacteraceae bacterium
ACCACCACCCGCGGCAGGCGCCCCGCATGCCTCATCCCGCCGCCCTGTCCGCCCTGTTCGCCCCGTCCGCCGAGCCGGCGCGAGGGGCTGCGACGTTGGCGATCACCTCCCCGAACGGGCCGGCGTGGCGCGCCTGGCCGAGGTCGCGGCCGGTGGTCGAGCGCAACGGCAGCTTCGGGAACACCAGCTCGGCGAAGCGGTAGCATTCCTCGAGATGCGGATAGCCCGACAGGATGAAGCGGTCGATCCCGAGCGCCATGTATTCCCGCATCCGTGCCGCAACCTGATCCGGGTCTCCCACCAGCGCCGTGCCGGCGCCGCCACGCACCAGGCCGACGCCGGCCCACAGATTGGGCGCGATCTCGAGCTGGTCGCGGCGGCCCCGGTGGAGGGCGGCCATGCGCTGCTGGCCGACCGAATCAAACCGCGAGAAGGCACGCTGCGCGGTTTCGATGTCGGCGTCGCTCACATGTCGGATCAGCGCATCCGCGGCCGCCCAGGCGGCGTCCGCGGTTTCGCGCACGATGACATGCAGGCGGATGCCGTAGGACAGCACCCTGCCGCGTGCGGCAGCCACCGCACGCATCGACTGGATCTTCTCGGCCACCGCGTCCAGCGGCTCGCCCCAGGTGAGATAAACGTCGATATGCTCGGCCGCGACCGTCTGGCCGTCCGCCGAGGAGCCGCCGAAATAAAGCGGCGGATGCGGGCTCTGCACCGGCGGATACAGCAGCTTGCCCTGCCGGCTGCGCAGATGACGCCCCTCGAAATCCACGGTCTCGCCCGCCAGCAGGCGGCGCCACACGGTCAGGTATTCGTCGGTGGCCTCGTAGCGCGCGCCGTGATCAAGAAATACCCCGTCGCCGGCGAGCTCGGCCGGATCGCCCCCCGCGACCACGTTGACCAGCAGCCGGCCGCCGGAAAGCCGGTCCAGAGTGGCGGCCATCCGGGCGGTCATCGAGGGTTCGGACAAGCCCGGCCTGACGGCAACCAGGAAGCGCAGCCGTTCGGTCAGCGGCACCATCGCGGAGGCGACCACCCAGCTATCTTCGCACGATTTGCCGGTCGGCAACAACACGCCGTAATAGCCAAGCTCGTCGGCGGCGCGCGCGATCTGGCTGAGATAGCCCAAGGTGACATGGCGCGCACCGACGCTGCTGCCCAGGTATCGCCCGTCCCCGTGGGTGGGCAGGAACCACAGGACGTCCGCGGCGTCCGCCGCGTGCACCGGGATGTTGTCAGGTGTGGTCATGGTTTGTGCTCTTGTGCCTTCAGGAATGTGCCAAGCCGGAAGGCTGGCGCCCGTGCGGAGCTGCCGCGTGCCCGCCGATGATGTCAGGCGGCTCCAGGCCGTGATAGCGGCGATCGAAATAAACCAGCCCGTGCGCCAGATCCCCAGTCTGCACGGCCTCGACCTCGCAAAACAGCACGCTGTGGGTTCCGACCTCGAGGATGTTGGCGACGAAGCCGTCAAACACGGTGATCGCCTGTTCCAGCACCGGTGCTCCGGTCACGAGCGTGGTCCAGCCCGCGCCAACGAAGCGCTGCTCCATCTCGATGCCGCTGGCGAACAGCGCCGAGATCTCCTGCTGGCTTCCGGCGAGCGTGTTGACGCAAAGCGGGGCGCCGATGAAGAACGCGTCGCGCGAGCGCGAGCCGCGGTTCATGCACACCAGCAAGGTCGGCGGCTGGTCGGTGACCGAGCAGACCGCCGAGGCCGTGAAGCCGTGCCGGACGCCTTTTGAGACGGTGGTGATCACGTTCACGGCGGCTCCGAGCCGGGCCATGGCGTTCCGGTAAGGCACGCGGTCTACAGGCACTCTGCGCCTCGCTTGTCGGGTGAGATGATGACAGGGGGGCTCAATCCCGGATCCTTGCTGTTCCAAAGCTGACCGCCAGGATGACCAGCACCAGCAGGCCGCTTGCCACCTGCTGGTACTCGAAGTTCCAGCCGATCAGCACCAGGCCGTCAGCCACCACGCTGAGCAGCAAGATGCCGAGCGCCGTGCCGATGATGCTGGGCCGGTGGCCCCGGTGGATCGTGGTGCCGATGAAGGTGGCGCCGATGGCATCCAGCACATAGGCGCCTCCCGCTCCCGGCGCATAGGATTTCACCGTGCAGCACAGCAGCACTCCGGTTGCGGCACAGCAGCCGGCGGCAAGCACGTAGACCAGCACCGTGTCGCGCCGCACCGGCAGGCCCGAAAGCCGTGCGGCGCCGCGCTGTAAGCCGAGTGCCACGATCCGCGCCCCGAACGGGGTTTGTTCGCTCAGCACCCAGAGCAGGCCCAGGCACCCGGCCGCCAGCCAGACCGGCACCGGCATGCCGAGCAGGCTGCCATGTGCCACGAAGCCGACCGAGGCGGGCAGCGCCAGGTTCATCAGATAGATGGTTTGTCCGCCGCCCGAGGCGAGCTGCTGCACGCTCTGGCCGATGAACAGCGTGCCCAGCGTGGCCAGGAAGGGCGCGATCCCCACCACCCCGATCAACGTGGCGTTCAGCGCACCCACCGCCAGGGCGGCAAGGATGGCCGCCGCCAGCGCCGGCCAGAAGCCGCTGCCGAGCAACATCGCCTGGACAAAGGCGAGGCTGGCCATGTCGGCCGCCGTGCCGAGCGAGAGATCGATGCCGCCCGCGATCACCACCAGCGTCATGCCGCCGGCCACGAACCCGAGCATGACGAAATGATCAACCAACAGGCTGCGCAGATTGCCGGCGGTGAGGAACCCCGGCGCCGATGCCGAGAACAACAGGAACACCGCAAGCAGGGCTCCCGGCAGCGCGAAGCGCGCGGCATCGCGCACGATGCCCCGCCTCGCAGCGAAGGCGGCGCTGGCACTCACCCGGCGGCCTGCCGGCGCGCAAGGGCGGCAAGCGCCACCGCGACCAGGATCAGGCTGCCTTCCACGCCGCTCACCCAGTAGCTCGACAGGTTCAGGAGCTGGAACGCGTTGACCAGCGCGCCCAGAAAGATCACGCCCAGCACGGTGCCGCCGATCGAGGGGGTCAGCCGGCGTGAAACAACCACGCCGAGCAGGGCGGTCAGCACGGCGGGAAGCAGGCTGTCGCCGGAACCCGGGGACGATCCGCTGAGCAGTGCCGCCGACAAGATGGCGGCGACGGCGGCGCACAGGCCGCTGAGCAGATAGCTCGCGGACAAGGTGGCGCCGATGCGAAGCCCGGCCGCGCGGGCTGCTTCGGGATGGGCGCCGATCGCGCGCAGCCGAAGCCCGAACGGCGCATGATCAAGCAGCGCGCCAAGCAGCAAGGCCGTCGCAACGAAGACGATGGCGAGCCAGGGCGCGCCGAACGGGCCGTTGCCGCCCAGCCGTTCCAGCAGCGGCGTCGAGACCGAGACCACCGTGTTGCGGGTCAGCACCAGTTCGAGCCCGCCCACCAAGTTCATCACCGCAAGCGTCGCCAGCAACGGCACGATGCGGAATCGCTGCACGGCAAGGGCGTTCAGCGCGCCGACGGCGGTCCCCGCCAGCAGCGTCAGCGCCACCGCCACCGCGTCCGGCCGGCCGGCATGAACCAGCACCGCATACAGCGCGGCGCAGAACCCCATGTTGGCGGCAACCGACAGGTCGATGCCGCCGCGCACCACGTCGCCGCCGCCGCCGATCATCACCGCGGTCATCCCGAACGAAAGCAGGCCCGGTACCGCGACCTGCTGCAGGATGTTGACGAGGTTGGCTGGCACAAGGAAGCCGGGCGCCAGCCAGGCGAACGCGGCGAGGCTTGCGGCCATGGCGGCGAGGCTCGCCGCGCGCAACGACATCGCAGGCAGGGTGCGAGGCCGCCCGCGCGCCTCGCCTGCGGCGACGAAGCGGGTGGTTCCGCTCACGCTGCCCTCTCCTGGGCGCCGGTGGCGCAGGCGAGCAGCGTCGACGCGTCGGTGCGGGCACTCTCGAAGCGGCCGGAGATGCCGCCCCGGTAGAGCACCAGGATACGGTCGGTCAGGCCGAGCAGCTCCTCGAGATCCGAGGAAAACACCACGACCCCCGATCCGCGTCCGGCGACTTCCGCCAGCAGCGCATAGATCTCGGCCTTGGCCGCGACGTCGACGCCCACGGTGGGCTCGTCGAGCAAGTAAAGCCTGGCATCGCGCCGCAGCCACTTGCCGAGCGCCACCTTCTGCTGGTTGCCTCCGCTGAGCTCGGATACCGGCTGCTCGCGGCCGATGGTGCGCACCTGCAGCCGCTCGATCAGGAGATCGGCCGCACGCCCCTGGCGGGCGCGGTCGAGCAGGCCGCGCTTGCGGAAATCATCAAGGCTCGCCAGCGTCGCGTTCTCGCGCAGCGAAAGACGCGGCAGCACGCCCTCGACCCGCCGGTCCTCCGGCACGAACGCCACGCCCTGCCGGATCGCCTCGCGCGGCGTGGCGATCGCCAGCTTCCTGCCGTCAAGCGTGATCTCGCCGGCCTCGGCTCCGGGCGTGCCGAACAACGCGCGCAGCAGCGGCTTGCCGCCGCACCCGAGCACGCCGGTCACTCCCAGGATCTCGCCTGCGCGAACCTCAAAGGAGATGTCGGCGAAGGCGCCCTTGCGCGCCAGCCCGCGCACCTCCAGCAAACGGCTGCCGGTTGGCTCGCGCCGGGGCGGAAACAGCGTGTCGACGCGCCGGCCAACCATCATCGAGACGATGTCGCCGAGCGGCACCTGGCGCGGCGCCACGGTGCCGACCGTTCTGCCGTTGCGCAGAACCGTCACCGAGTCGCAGAGCTGATGGATCTCATCGAGGTAGTGCGACACGTAGAGGATCGTGAGGCCCGCCTCGCGCAGGCGGCGCACCGTGCCGGTCAGGTGCTTCACCTCCCGGCTGACCAGGGCCACCGTGGGTTCGTCGAACACCAGCATGGAAGGCTGGTCCATCAGCGCACGGGTGATCTGCACGATCTTCTGCTGGCCGATCGTGAGGTCGGACACCAGCGCGTCGACCGGCAGCTCGAGATCGAAGTGGCGGCGAAAGGCGTCGCGCGCGCCCGCCCGCATGCGACGCCGGTCCAGCAGCCCGAACCGGCGGGGTTCGCGGCCGAGAAACAGCGCCTCGGCGACGGTGGCGTTGGGCACCAGCAGCCGGTCCTGGTGGATGAAGCCCAGTCCCAGCCGGGCACTTTCCGAAGGCGAGATCACCGAAACCGTCTGACCGAACAGCTCGATCGTGCCCTGGTCCGGGCGCAGCAATCCGGCCAGGATCTTGATCAGGGTCGACTTGCCGGCGCCGTTCTGCCCCACCAGCCCGTGCACGGTTCCCCGGTTCAGCACGAGATCGCAGCCGCCAAGCGCGGCGACGCCGTCGAAACTCTTGCGAATCCCGCGCATCACCAGCGCCGGATGGGTCATGAGCCCTGACCAAGCTGCTTGCGCACCTCCGCCGCGTTGGCCTTGGTCACCAGGGTCGAGTCGATCATGGTGAGAAGCGGCAGGTGATGATCACCGGCCAGGTAGCGCGCGGCGTTGTCCACTGCCGTCTTGCCGATCAGCGAGGGCTGCTGTGCCACGATTGCCGCGGCCGCGGAGTGGGGGTTCTCCAGCATCTGCACCGCTTCCGGACTGCCGTCGACCCCGTATGTCTTCACCTCGTTGCGGTGCGCCGCCTCCACCGCCTGGGTTGCGCCGATCTGCGGGATGTCCCAGGCCGACCAGATCGCGGCGATGCTGTTGTTCTGCGGATACTTGCTCAGGATCTCGTTGATCTGACCATACGCGTTCTGCACCGTGTTGGGGATCACCTCGCGCAGCTCGGGCTGGATCACGGTGATGCCCGGATGCTGCTTGAGCACCGCCTGCAGCTCGTCATAGCGGATGGCGCAGACCGGCACGCTGTAGAAGCCGTTGAAGACAACGATCCTGCCGTGGCCGTGCAGGTCGGACACGAGCTGCTCTGCGAGCTCGTGGCCGATCTTGTGGTTGTCGGAGGTGGTGTCGTTGATCGAGGAGGGCGAGACCGTATCGACCGTGAGCAGCGGAATACCGGCGCTACGGATCCGCCGCAGCCAGGGCTCCAGCACGGCCACGTTGCCGAGTTCCTCGATGATCGCGTCAGGACGCTGCGCGATCAATGTCTGGATCTGCGCGATCTGGCGCTTGTCGTCGCGTCCGGCGTCGAGCGCGATCGGCGTGCCGCCGAGTCGCCTCACCTCGGCGACCTGCGCCTGGTAGGCCTTGAGGTCCCAGTAGTGGCTGGTGCCGACGGTGGTGATGCCGATGCGCTTGCCGGCGAGCGTGGGGGCTACCGGCACGTCGCCGGCGTGTGCCGCGGATATGGAGGCGGCCGAGAGCAGCGACGCGGCCAGCAGGCGGACCATCTGGTTCATGAGCTTGCTTCCCTGATCAGGCGGCGTCGGCGGGGCGTTCGGATGCCTTCGCCTGCGCGCGGTAGTCGACCGCGGGATGCGGTGCCGCGAGCCTCGCTCCGGCTCCGAACAGTTTCTCGCGCAACGTGCCCGGCGCGTAATGCTGCTTGTAGAGGCCGCGGCGCTGCAGTTCGGGTACCACGAACTCGACGAAATCCTCAAACGTTTCCGGGGTCACCGCATAGGCAAGGTTGAAACCGTCGATGCCGGTTTCCTCGATCCAGCCTTGCATCTCGTCGACGACGCGTTGCGGCGAGCCTACGATGCGCGCCCCCAGGCCGCCGATCGCGGAGTTCTCGGCCAGCTCGCGCACGGTCCAGATCCTGTCCGGATCGTCGACGGTGAGCGAGTCGATCGCGGAATGGATGGCGTCGTTGCGGATATGCTTGACCGGATCGTCCGGTGCGAACTTGGAGAAATCCACCCCGGTCCAGCCCGACATCAGGGTGAGCGCGCCTTCGTGGCTGATATAGCCACGATATTCGTCGAACCGGGCCTGCGCCTCGGCGTCGGTGCGGCCGGTGATCACCGTCAGCAGCGAGAAGATCAGGATCGAGGCGGGATCCCGGCCGAGCTCGGCCGCGCGCCTGCGTATGTCGGCCACCGCAGGTGCCACCACCTGCTTCGAGGGACCTGCCAGGAACACGCATTCCGCATGCCCGGCGGCAAACGCCCGTCCCTTGGTGGAGGCACCGGCCTGGTACAGCACCGGCGTGCGTTGCGGCGAGGGCTCGCAGAGATGGATCGCATCGACCCGGAAATACTCGCCGTCGTGATGCACGGGACGCACCTTCTCGGGATGGGTGAAGATGTTGGCGGCCACGTCGCGCACCGCGGCATCGTCGTCCCAGCTTCCTTCCCAGAGCTTGTAGACGACCTGCATGTATTCGTCGGCGATCTCGTAGCGCGTGTCGTGCCCGGCCTGCTTGACGTGCCCCGTCCCCTTGGCGGCGCTGTTCAGATAGCCGGTGACGATGTTCCAGCCGATCCGCCCCTGCGTGAGATGGTCCAGAGTCGACATGCGCCGCGCGAACGGATAGGGCGGCTCGTAGGACAAGGTGCAGGTAAGGCCGAAGCCGAGATGCTCGGTCACCGCCGCCATCGCCGAGATCAGCATCGCCGGATCGTTCACCGGCACTTGCGACGCGTTGCGCAGCGCAGCCGCGGGTGTGGCGCCATACACGTCGTAGGTGCCGAGCACGTCGGCAAGGAACAGCCCGTCAAACAGCCCGCGCTCCAGGATGCGCGCGAGATGGGTCCAGTAGCCGATCGTGTTGTAGGTCGCGGCACGGTCGCGCGGGTGTCGCCACAATCCCGAGGATTGATGTCCGACGCAGTTCATGTCGAACGCGTTCAGGCGGATCTGCTTGAACATCGGGGATCACCTCGGCTTCAGATCGCGCCGTAGCGCGGAGGATTGACCTCGTTGAGGTAGAAGTTGCCGACGGCATGGTACTTCCAGCGGACCGGGTCGTGCAGCGTATGGGTGCGCGCGTTCCGCCAGTGCCGGTCGAGGTTGTGCTCGGCCAGGGTCGAGCGCGTGCCCGACAGCTCGAACAGCTTGTTGGTCGCCAGGATCGCAAGCTCGGTGGTCAGGATCTTGGCCTCCGCCACCGCCACCGACGCTTCCGCCACGCTGCGATCGTCGGGCTCGGCGCGCGCACGATCCACCAGGCGCCCGGCGCGCGCGAGCATCGCCTCGGCCGCATGCAGATCGGTATGCAGCCGGCCCAGATCGGCGATGCTGTAGGGATCGTCCGAGGCGCGCTCCTGTCCGCTGTCGATCCAGGGCCGCGACCTGGTGCGAACAAACAGCTCGGTTTCGGCGATCGCAGCGCGGGCGATCCCGGCATCAACCGCGGCATGGATCACCTGCGCGAGCGGTCCCATCGCGGTGGGGCGGTCGAACGCGCGCTGGTGCGGCACGACCCGGTCGGCCGGCACCGGCACGCCGGTGAAGATCGTCGTGCCGCTCGCGGTGGTGCGTTGGCCGAAGCTCGACCAGTCGTCATGGCGCACCACCCCCGGGGTTGCTGCGGGCAGGAAGGCGATGGCAGGACGGCCCTCCTCGTCGTTCGCCACGGCAGCGATCCAGTCGGCGAACAACACGCCGGAGGAATAGAATTTCTGCCCGTCGAGGATAAAGCCGTCGCCGCTGCGACGCAGCCGGGTGGTGAACTCGGTGGCCCGCTTGGACGCCTTCTCGCTGAACGCGTTGCCGATGCGCGCGCCGCGCAGAACCAGGTCGAAGAAGAACCGCTTCTGCGCATCGGTGCCGTCCAGGCGCAACGCCTCGACCATGTAGAAATGGTTCTGCGGCACCTGGCCGATGCTCGGGTCGGCCGCCGACAGGATGGCCGTCACCGCGGCGAGAGTGGCGGCGGAAACATCGGCGCCGCCATAGGCGCGCGGCACGCTGATCGCCCACAGGCCCGAAGCACTGCAACGGTCGATCTCCCCATAGGGCAGCACGCGGTCGCGGTCGCGGGTGGACGCGCCGGCCGCAACCTCCGCCGCGAGGGCTTCAGCGGCACGCAGGGCTGCCTCGTCGCTGCTGATGCGCGCGGCGTCCGGACGCGCGAGCGGGGGCCGGGTCGGATCAAATCCAGGCATGACGGGGCGGCAACCTGTTGTTGAGGTAGTATTGGCCGATCGCGTGATGCTTCCAGCGGACCGGATCGTGCAGGGTATGCGTCCGTGCATTGCGCCAGTGCCGGTCGAGATTGTGTTCGGCGAGGGTGGCACGCGTGCCGCACAGCTCGAACAGCTTGTTGGTGGCCAGGATCGCGATGTCCGTGGTCAGGATCTTGGCTTCGGCAACCGCGATCGACGCCATCGCAACCGTCTGCTCGTTGCGTTGCGCGATCGCCGCATCGATGGCTTCTCCGGCCCGGTCGAGCATGGCCTCGGCCGCATGCAGCCGGGTTGCGAGGTCGCCGATGTCGCGGATCACATAGGGATCGTCCGAGGCGCGCTCCAGGCCGCTATCGATCCAGGGCCGCGACCTGGTGCGAACAAACGCGACCGCATCCTCGATGGCGGCACTGGCGATGCCGGCATCGACCGCCGCCTGGATGATCTGGCTGACCGGGCCGTCGACACTTGGCCGGTCGTCGGTCCCGCCGCCGGGGGGCACCACATGGTCGGCCGGCACGAAGACGTCGTCGATGGTCACCGTGCCGCTGGCGGTGGTGCGCTGGCCGAAGCTCGACCAGTCATCGATGATGGTGAGCCCCGGCGCGCCGCGTTCGGCAATCGCCAGAACCACCTGGCCATCCTGGTTGGTCGCGGCGATCGGCACCCAGTGGGCGAGCAGCGCGCCGCTGGAATAGAACTTGCGGCCACGCACGATGAAGCCGTCGCCCTGCGGCCGGATGGTGGTTTCGAACACGCCGGCATTGCGGCTGCCGAATTCCGAATACGCGTTGCCGAAGCGGGCGCCTTCGAGCACCTTGCCGAGCAGCAGGGCCTGCTGCGCGGCATCGCTGTTGGAACGGATCGCCTGCACCACGCCGAGATGATTTTGCGGGATCTGGCCGATGCAGGGATCCGCCGCAGAGACGATGCGGATGATCTGGGCGACCGTGACATAGGACGCATCAAGGCCGCCGAGCGCGCGCGGCACGGTGATCGCCCAAAGCCCGCTCGCCGAGAACGCCTCGATCTCGTCGACCGGCAGCCTGCGATCGCGGTCCCGCTCCGAGGCTCCCTCCCGGAACCGGTCCGCAAGCTCGCGCGCCACCAGCAGGGCTTGCTCCGGCGAACGCAGGATCCGGGCGGGGGCGGCGGACGGGACCGGCGCCGTCTGCTGGCTGGCAGCCGCGGCAACCGACTGGACGCTCATGTCAGCCTCCAAGCCCCGGGTCGAAAGCAGCACCGCATCGTGTTAAACCTGCATTGTTCAAGCGAATTACGCTTGGAAGTGGTTTATTGAAATATTGGGACGTGTCAACACGTGCATAATCTAAACTGCGGTCAGCAGCGTGACCGAGCAGCCCGGGCGGACCACAAGCAGGCGCGGCAGGCTGGCAGGCGCGGCAAGCTGGCAGGCGCGTGAAGGCGATGACGCCCGGTCCGGACTTTGCCGGTCCCCCGATCCGCAAGGCTTGGCGCGCGGCGCGACTACCCTGTGGTGTTCGCAGGCACGCTCAGGGTTGATGCACGGGTGCCGAAGCGGCGGCCTGGGCGCGCCAGGCGGCTCCAGCCGGAGCCACGCCATCCGGAACCAGTATTCGGTTGTTCCGCAGCGGTCTTTGCAGCCGGTTCCGGACGCGGCGGGATCGGGACGGCTCGCGGTGGTGTTTGGTCGGGCAGGCGGGATTCGAACCCACGACCCCCAGTCCCCCAGACTGATGCGCTACCAGGCTGCGCTACTGCCCGCCTTTCGTGCGGCAGCGCTGATCTAGCAGCGCGCCCGGCGGTTCGCAACCTTACACCGGCAGCTGGCGGCGCATCGCCTCGAGTTCGGCCAGGATCTGGCTGAGCAGGGCTTGCACCGCTTGCCGCTCCCGCATCGCGTCGTGGGCCTCCAGCGCGGGCGGCGGCGGCATCCGCGATGCCGCGACCGGGTCGACGCGCGCCGGCTCAGGCTCCGCCGCAGGCAGTTCGAACATCGGCGAGGTGAGCGGCGATGCGGGGTCCTCGTCGGCCTCCGTCATCTCCGGTGGCGGCAGGTCGCCTTGAAGGGTGCCGTCGCCCTCGACCAGCAGCCTCTGCACGCCCTTGATGGTGTAGCCCTGGATGTAGAGCAGGTCGGCGATGCGCCGAAGCAGCACCACGTCGTCCGGTCGGTAGTAGCGGCGGCCGCCGCCCCGCTTGAGCGGCTTGACCTGGGGAAAGCGGGTCTCCCAGAAACGCAGCACATGCTGCGGCACATGCAGGTCGTCCGCGACTTCGCTGATTGTCCGGAATGCGGTTGCGGCCTTCTTGGGGCGGACGCCACGCTCGAAGGGCGCATCGTCCGTGCCCTCGCCGACTGGCGGCTCGGGGTCGGCGATCATCCGTCATCCTCCTCCGCCGCCTCGGCGGAGACCTCGCGTCCGTTGACGCGCGCCTTGAGCACCTGGCTGGGCCGGAACACCAGTACTGAGCGAGGCAGGATCG
The DNA here is from genome assembly GCA_964252545.1 of uncultured Acetobacteraceae bacterium. GTDB lineage: Bacteria > Pseudomonadota > Alphaproteobacteria > Acetobacterales > Acetobacteraceae > Lichenicoccus. Next base: position 11,464 of record CAXUNX010000042.1, read on the forward strand.
GCACCTCGACGCCGGTCTTCGGATTGCGGCCGACGCGGCGTCCCTTCTGCCTGACAGAGAAGGTCCCGAAGCCGCTGATCTTAACGGAATCACCCGCCTGCAACGCGGACACGAGACGCTCCAGCACGGTTTCCAGCAGCTCCGCGGACTCGTTTCGCGAAAGCCCCACCTGCGTGTAGATCGTTTCGGCGAGGTTGGCCCGCGTGACGGTACTCATGCGCAAAGCGTAAGCAACCGCGCAAGGCCCGTCAATTGAACGAAACTCCCGGCGCCGCGGGCCGGGCCTACATCCGAACCAGCGCCGACCCCCAGGTCATGCCGCCGCCGAGCGCTTCCATCAGCACGAGATCGCCACGGCGGATGCGGCCATCGCCCACCGCATCGGCCAGCGCCAGCGGGATCGAGGCGGCGGAGGTGTTGGCGTGCCGGTCAACCGTCACTACCACCCGCTCCGCCGGCAGGTTGAGCTTCCTGCCGATGGCGTCGATGATGCGCTTGTTGGCCTGGTGCGGCACCAGCCAATCCACGTCGGCATGCGTCAAACCGTTGGCCGCCAGCGCCTCATCGACCGAGGCGGACAGCTTGGTCACCGCGTGGCGGAACACCTCGCGGCCGTTCATGCGCAGGTGGCCGGTGCTTTCGGTCATGCCCACGGCGCCGTCGACATAGAGCAGGTCGCCCATGCGCCCGTCTCCGTGCAGATGCGACGAAAGCACGCCCCGCCCGGACGCCGCCTCGCCGGCGCGCAGCACCACCGCGCCGGCGCCATCTCCGAACAGCACGCAGGTGGCACGGTCGTTCCAGTCGAGGATGCGCGAATACACCTCGCTGCCGACCACCAGCGCGGTGCGCACGGCTCCGTTGCGGATGAACGCCTCGGCGCTGGCGAGCGCGAAGATGAAGCCCGAACAGGCAGCGCTGATGTCGAAGCCGAAGCCACGGGCGATGCCGAGATCCGCCTGGATCCGGAGCGCTGTGGCCGGGAACGCCTGATCCGGGGTCGAGGTGCCGAGGATCACCGCATCCACCTCGGCCGCGTCGATGCCGGCAGCCGCCAAGGCCCGACGCGACGCCTCGGCGCCCATGAAGGCCGCGGTCTCGTGCGGCGCCGCCAGGTGGCGCTGGGCGATCCCGGTGCGCTCTCGGATCCAGGCATCCGAGGTGTCGATGCGCGTGGCCAGCTCGTGATTGGTGACGACCCGCTCGGGGAGATAGGCGCCGACGCCGACCAGATGCACGGCGGTGGTGCGCACAGGATCCATTCAGCGTGCCGCGACCACGGGGGCGGTGCCCTCGGCAGCCCGCTTGCCGCCCGGGCCGATCCGTTCCAGCCCCTCGCGGATGCGCTGGTTGAAGCCGTGGGTCACCATGTCCATCGCCACGTCAACCGCGTGCGCGAAGCCCTCCGCGTCGGTGCCGCCGTGCGACTTCACCACCACGCCGTTTAGGCCAAGCAGAACGGCGCCGTTGTAGCGACGCGGATCGAGCCATTCGCGCATGCGCTCGAGCCCGGGTCGGGCCAGCACATAGCCGGCCCGGGAAACGATGCTGGCCGAATAGACCTGCTTGAGCAGATCGCCGACCAGCCGCATCGCGCCCTCGCCGGTCTTCAACGCGATGTTGCCGGTGAAGCCGTCGGTCACCACCACGTCGGTGGTGCCGGCGGTGATGTCGTTGCCCTCGACGAAGCCATGGAACTGCTTGGCAATCGCCGACCCGCGCAGTACCTCGGCCGCCTGGCGCACCCGTTCGTCGCCCTTCATCTCCTCGGCACCCACATTGAGCAGGCCGATGGAGGGAGCCGGCAAACCGAGCACGGTGCGGGCGAACACCTCTCCCATCACCGCGAATTCCACCAGGTTGCGCCAGTTGCAGACGATGTTGGCGCCCAGATCGAGCATCACCACGTCGCCGCGCGAGGACGGGCTCAGGGCTGCGAGCGCCGGCCGGTCGATCCCCGGCACGGTCTTGACCACGATCTTGGCCAGCGCCAGCAGGGCGCCGCTGTTGCCGGCGGAAACCACCCCCAGCGCCTGCTCGGCGGCCACCGCATCGAGCGCCAGGCGCAGCGAGGAATCCCGGACGCGAAGCGCCGCGGTCGGCTTGATGTTCATGCCGATGGCGCTGGCCGCATGGCGCACCGAACAGATCCCGGCGGCCCGGGCGCGCCTGCGCAGCAGCGGACGCAGCAGCGCCTCGTCGCCCACCAACAGGATCCTGGCGCGCGGATGCCGGCAGGCGGTGATCTCGAGACCGTCAACCACGATCTCCGGCGCGCGGTCGCCGCCCATGGCATCCACCGCGAGATCAAACGTGCCGATCGCTCCGACACCCGGCGCACCGCTGGTGACCGGCTTGGCGCTCAGCTCCCGCGCATCATGATCCAACGGGTCAACCCCCGCTCAGATGCGGACGGTGCCCTTCAGGCTCTTGCCGGCCTGCACGACTTCCCGCCCGTCGTAATGGCCGCAATGGCTGCAAACATGGTGGGGGCGCTTCAGCTCGCCGCAGTTGCCGCACTCGGCATAGGCCTGAACCGGCAGCGCCTCGTGACTCCGACGCATGCCGCGGCGGGAAGGCGAGGTCTTTCTCTTGGGAACAGCCATGGGGGTAAGCCCCTCCGATTGCAGAAACTGGAAGCGGATCCCGGCGGCCCCTGCCGCGCCTTCGCGTTCCTGGCAAAGTTGAGGCGCGGGCTCTAGCAGAGTCGTCCCGCGTTCGCAAGCAAGGCGCCCAAACGGGGTGGCCAAAAGCGGGGACTAGGCTTCCCCCGAGCCGGCGTCCGGGCGGAGCCGCCTGAGTGCCGCGAACGGATTGCCGTGCTGCCGCTCGTCCGTTTCGATGGTGCCGCCGCTGGCGGGCTCGGTCGCCTCCGCGGGAAGCGACGCTATGCCCGGCATGCGCGGATAAGGATCCAGCGACAGCGCAAGCTGCTCGGTGGCTGCCTCGCCAAGATCGATGCTGTCTGCGTCATAGGGCAGCTCGTCAGGCGAGTCCGGGTCGAGATCCTCGTCTTGCGGCTCTTCGGGGACGAAGCGCAGGGCGAAGCGTTCCCGCACGACGGTTTCGAACGGCTCGAGCGACACCACGCAGATCCGGGTCAGCTCGGCATAAAGCTCGCCGGCCGCGGCCAGCCTGCCGCCGCCTTCCGGGCTCAGCCGGAAGCGGCAGCTGAGCGAGGCGATCGACGGGATCTGCAGACGGGCCGCCAGCGCCAGGCGCTCGCTTTGGTTCGCCTCGATCGCCTGGTCCAGGCCGCCCGGCCCGATCCGGCTCACCGGCACGCGCCGGCAGAACTCCGGCTGGATGGTGGTGGTCATGGTGCTCCCTGCCCTCCGGCTAATCGGCTTGGCTCACGAGCGGCATGAACCACACGCTGCCTCGTTCAAGGTCCCCGTCCGGCTGCGACGCCAGCGCGGCGTCCTGCGCCAGCGCCCAGGCTGCGAGCTGTCGCGCCTCGGGCTCCAGGCCGTCACGGCCGCGCCAAAGGTTGCGCAGCAGCGCTGCGACCAGTTGTTCGGTGTCACGGCGGTCGAGTGCCGCGCCATACGACGCGGCCCGGCCGCGATACGCCTCCGCCATCGCGCGAACCCGGCGCGGCACGCCCATGTCGCCCACCCCGGCTTCGCGGAGGCAGCCATCGAGATCGCTGAACATCGCCTCGAGCACCGCCCGGGCCAGGTGCGATGAGTGCGACAGCCGGCGTGCCAGCAGCGCGACATGCAGGCAGATCATGTCGAAGCGCCCGTCCAGCGTGTCGTCGACCGCGAGCTCCAGATAGGCAACAGGGTTGCGTGATGCCGCCACCGCCTGCCGGAACAGGCTGGCCCCGGCCGCGTGCGCATCGGTTCGTCGGCGGAGACCGAGATATGCCAGGATTGCCGCCTCCGAAGCTGGTTGACAGGCTCCCGTCGATCGGGCACCGGACGACCGCCAGATCTCCGCAGCTCATTATCACAGGACATTGCTCCCGCCATGCGGTCCTCAGCGACATCCAGGGGTTTTGCGGCGTTTCTCCCGTCAGCGTTGCCGCCGCTGCGCCTGGTGGTGCTTTGCTGCGCGCCTGGTCTGGCCGGCTGCAGCGTCTTCGCGCCGATCCCCACCGATCGCGGGGTGATCATCGAGTCGACCGACTATGACAAGCTCGTTCCGGGCGTCAGCACCCGAAGCGAGGTGAGCCGGCTGATCGGCTCACCCACCTCGCACGCCACCTTCGACGACAACACCTGGATCTATATCGGCGAGGTCACCGCGCCGGTTCCGCTGGCGCTTCCCAAGATCGAGCACCAGCAGGTGGTGGTGCTCAGCTTCGATCAGGGCGGCGTGCTGCGCAGCCGCCGGATCCTCGACAAGGCCGATGCCCGCAACGTGGCGATGGCCGCCGGAAGCACCCCCTCGCCCGGCAGCGAGACCTCGTTTGTGCAGATGCTGATCGGCAATGTCGGGCGCTACTCGCCGCTGGGCGGCCTGGGCAGCAGCGGCATCGGCAACAGCAACAACGGCTATGGCCATGGCGGCACCGGCAACACCATCGGCGGCGGCACCTGAGCGCGGCATGAGCCTGGCGGCCTCGCCGCCGGAGACGGAGCCGGCGCCGGCCCGGCCGATGGTGGCCAGCAAGGCGCAGCTCTGGACGGTGCTCTCGGGGGCGTTGCTGGCGATGATGCTAGCGGCACTCGACCAGAGCATCGTCAACACCGCGCTGCCGCGCATCGTCACCGAGCTCGGGGGTGCCGCTCACCTGTCCTGGGTGGTCACGGCGTTCATGCTGACCTCCACGGTGACGGCGCCGCTCTACGGGACCCTTTCCGACATCCACGGCCGCAGGCGGATGTTCATTCTCTCCATCCTGCTGTTTCTCGCGGCATCGCTGCTTTGCGGCAGTGCCCGGAGCATGCTCGAGCTGATCGGCTTCCGGGCGGTGCAGGGCATGGGCGCCGGCGGTCTGCTGGTGCTTGCGCAGGCGGCGATCGGCGACGTCGTCTCGCCGGCCGAACGGCCGCGCTACCAGGGGCTGTTCACCGGCACCTTCGCCCTCACCAGCGTGCTCGGACCGGTGGTGGGCGGCATCATCACCCAGGCGCTGTCCTGGCGCTGGATCTTCTATGTCAACCTGCCGATCGGCGCGATCGCCCTGGCGATGATCGCCACCGGCCTGCGCAACCCGCCTCCTGCCCGCGCCCGCTCGATCGACTATGCCGGCACGCTGCTGCTGATGGGCTTCACCACCACGCTGCTTCTGCTGCTGGCCTCCGGAGGCAGCCAGTTCCCCTGGATCTCCGCCAGGTCGGCGGCCCTGTTCGGCGCCACGGCGGTCCTGGCCGGCTTGTTTGTTGGGCGTGAGCGGCGAGCCGCGGATCCGCTGATCCGGCTCGCGCTGTTCGCCAACCCGGTGTTCGCGCGCATCGTGACCGTGAGCGCCCTGGTGGCGTTCGCGATGTTCGGGACCATCGTGTTCCTGCCGCTTTACTACCAGAAGGTGCTGGGCATGACGCCGGCGGTGGCCGGCACCATGGTGCTGCCGCAGGTGACCGGCATGGTGCTCAGCTCGGTGATCGGCGGGCGCATCGTCTCGCGCCTCGGGCGCAGCAAGCCGTTCCTGCTGGGGGGAACCGCGGCGATGACGGTGGCCGTGCTCGGGCTCGCCGGCCTCGCCGAGATCGTCGCGGCACCGTGGCTTTTCCTTGTGGCGATGACGGTGTTCGGGCTCGGCACCGGGGTGACCATGCCGAACCTGGTCAATGGCGTGCAGAATGCGGTGGCGCGGGCCGAGCTAGGGGCTGCCACGGGCGCCATGATCTTCCTGCGTTCGCTGGGCGGCGCGACCGGCGTTGCGGCGTCGGGCGCGATCCTGTCGGGGCGGATGCGGGCGATCTCCTCTCCCCTCGCGGGCCTTGCCAACACGCAGGCGATCCGCAGCGGCCTGGTTGGCGGCTTCCTGCTGTGCGGGCTGGCCACCGCCCTGGCCTTCCTGCTGTTGCTGGGCTTGCGGGAGGTCCGGCTGCGCGGCGCCGCCGGTTCCCCCTAGAACCTTCAGACCGGCAACTGCACGCGCGCGCACAGCCCGCCCATCGGCGAGGGCTCGAGCCTGAGCTCGCCGCCATGGGCGCGGATGATGTCGCGCGCGATGGTCAGGCCGAGCCCGGTGCCGCCGCTGCCGCTGCTCTCGAAGGCGCGGAACACCGCCTCGCGCCGCTCCGGCGGAATGCCCGGACCGTCATCCTCGATGACGATCTGCACCCGCCTCGCTTCGCGCGTCGCGACCAGCGAGATGCGGCCGCCGTGCCGTCGCGCATTGTCGAGCAGGTTGGCGAGCACGCGGCGCATCGCCCCCGGCCGAAGCATCATCTCGGCCATCGGCGGCCACGATACCCGCACGAACTCCGCGCCGGCGCGCCGCGCCGAAAGCGCCACCTCCTCGAGCAGCAGCGGCAGGTCCACCGGTTGCGCCTGCTCGCCGCCCTCGCCCCTGGCAAAGGCGAGATAGCTCTCGATCATCCGCTCCATCTCCTCGACGTCGCCGATCATCTCGCTGATCTCGGGGGCGAGCTCCTCGCCGTGCAGCGCGCCGTGCTGCGGCACCATCGCGAGCGACAGCCGCAGGCGGGTCAGCGGCGTGCGCAGATCGTGCGAAACCCCGGCGAGCATCGCCGTGCGCTGGGCGATGAAGCGCAGGATGCGCTCCTGCATGCGGTTGAAGGCGGCGGCTGCCTTGCGCACCTCCTGGGCGCCCTCGGGTCGGATCGGCTCCTGTTCCCGCCCCATCCCGAACGCTTCCGCGGCACGGGCCAGCCGCCGTATGGCGCGGACCTGGATGCGCATGAACAGGGCCGCGATCAGGAACAGCAGCAGCGCACTTCCCGCAACCCAGCTCACGAACAGGTAGATCGGCCCGACATCGAGCCGCTTGCGCGGCGCGTCGATGTCGAGCACCGCACCGTCGAGCTGCACCTGGATCTTGACCGTGTGCGGATCCGAGATCCAATCCACGCTGAACGGGTGACGGATCTGCTGCAGGGCGGTGGCGAGATCGTCGTCCATCGGGCCCAGCACCTGCGTCGAGCCGAGCCGGCTTAGCTTCCGGTGGGGGCGGATCCGCATCTCCAGCTGGAACTGGTTCGAGGCGCTGTTGATGATCCAGTCGCGGTCGCGCGGACTGCGGTAGCGGTCCAGCAGCAGCAGGGTCTGGTTGATCTCCCCGGTGACCGCCGCCGAAAGCCGGCGCGAAACGATGTCGAGATGGCTGCCATAGAACAGCCCGAGCGAGATGCCCTGGGTCACCAGCAGCGGGATCAGCACGATCAGCAGCGAACGGCCCAGCAGCGAACGCGGCAGCAGCCGGCGGAGCGGCCGTTCGAGGTGGCGCTGCCAGCGCCGCGCCGGCGCCTGCGTCTGCGGCCGCGAAGGCGCCAGCTTCTCCTGCGGCCCGGCGATGCTGCGTGGCGTCGCGCCGGCGGCGGGCTCC
>CAXUNX010000043.1:0-18779 GCA_964252545.1 uncultured Acetobacteraceae bacterium
GCCGCAACTCGCACCGCTGGCTGCGGCCGCGGGCACGCCGCTCGACGGCCACGCCGCGGTCGCCGCCGACTTCTCCTATGCCAACCGGATCGGCGTGCTCGGCCTGGGAGGCACGATCGCGATCACCGGTGGACTGCCCCAGGCGAGCAGCCTGATCGGCGATCAGGGGCAGCTCGGCCTCACCGCTTCGCTGGCCGGGAGTGATCTGCGGCTGTACGGGCTGACCCTGCATGGCCGCGCGATCGATCTCACCGCGGCCGGCAGCGCGCTGTCCAACGTGCTGGATGCAAGCTTCGGCCTGCGCCTGCCGGACCTGCAGGCGGCGTCGCCCGCGCTGCGCGGGGCGCTCTCGCTCAAGGGCAGCGCGCAAGGTCCGCTCGCAGACCTGGCGGCGCACGTCGAGGGAAGCGGCGAACTCGGCACCTCCAGCATCCCGTCCGGCCCGCTTCGCTTCGTGGCCGACGCGGCCCACCTGCCGAAAGCCCCGGAAGGCAGTGTCACCCTCGACGGCAGCCTCGACCGCGCCCCCCTGACCCTGGCTGCGCGGCTGCAGCGTCAGCCGAGCGGCGCCGCCCACCTCACGCTTGACCGGCTCGGCTGGAAAAGCGCCAGCGGCCACGCCGATCTCACCCTGCCGGCGGGCGCGGTGCTGCCGGTGGGCAGCCTCGATGTTCGCATGACGCGCCTGGCCGATCTCAGCCGGGTCGTCGGCCAGACCGTTGCCGGCCACCTGGCTGCGAGCCTACGCACCAGCCGGGAGGCCTCCGACGGACGTCCGAGGCTACGCATCGATCTCGGCGGCGCGGTCGCGAGCCGCACGCTGCGGATCGGCAGGCTGGCGCTTTCCGGCAGCGTGCTGGATCCGGTCGGCAGTCCGGAGGTCGATCTGGCATTGGCTGCGAACGGCCTTGCGGCCTCCGGCATCACCGGAAACGCCCGGGTGACTGCACGCGGTCCGGAAAAGTCTCTCGCGGTGGCGGCAAGCGGCGCGTTCGAGCATGTCGCGGGCGGCCCTGCGCGGATCGACGCCGCGCTGGTGCTGGATCTTCCGAACAAGCACGTCGCGATCAGCCGGTTCGTCGCCGCCGTCAAGGGCGAGACGGTGCGGCTGCTGGCGCCGGTGCGGGTCGGCTTCGGCAGCGAGATCGAAATCAACCGGCTGCGCGCCTCGGTGGCACCGGCCTCGGGCGGCGCAGCACCGGCGCTGATCGATCTCGCCGGCAAGCTGAGCCCGCGGCTCGATCTCACCGCCTCGGTCAGCAATCTCACGCCCGCCTTGGCGAGGCCGTTCGCGCCAACGCTCGATGCAAGCGGGGTGATCGCAGCCCAGGCGCGGCTGACCGGCACCCCGACCAGGCCCACCGGCACGATCCACCTTGCGGCGCAATCGATGCACCTGCGCAGCGGCGCCGGCGCCTCGCTGCCGCCGGCCGGACTCGAAGCGCGCGCGGATCTCGCCGGCACCACCGCCCGGATCGTGGCCCAGCTCGAGGCCGGCAAGCAGATCGGCTTGACCTTGGGCGGCACCGCGCCACTCAGCGCCGCCGGCATGCTCGATCTGCATGCGCGCGGCATGGTCGATCTCGCGGTTGCCAACGCGGTGCTCGGCGCCGAGGGCCGCCAGGCGAGCGGACAGCTCGGGCTCGACATCACCGCAACCGGCACGCCGGCGGCTCCGGTACTCGCCGGCCAGGTCCGGCTGTCGAATGGAGCCATCCAGGATTTCGCGCAAGGGATACGCCTGACCGACATCACGGCCCTGGTCACCGCGCGCGGCAAGAGCATCAGCATCGACCAGTTCGTGGCGCACGCCGGCGCCGGCACCATCGATGCGAGCGGCACCGTGGGAGCCTTGCTGCCGGGCATGCCGGTTGATCTGCACATCACCGCCAGCAAGGCCCGGCCGCTTTCGAGCGATCTGCTCACGGCGGTGCTGGACATGGACATCACGGCGAAGGGGGAGGCGGCGTCGCGCCTGGACGTGGCGGGGCGGATCGGCATCGACAGCGCGTCGATCAACATCCCGAGCGGATTGCCGCCGTCGGTGGCCAAGCTGGACGTGATCCGGCCCGGCCAGAAGCCGCCGCCGCCGGCACCGCCGGGCGGCGGGCTGGTGATCGGCCTCGATCTCGCGCTGAACGCCCCGGGCCAGATCTTCGTGCGCGGCCATGGGCTGGATGCCGAGCTTGGAGGCAGGCTCACGGTTGCGGGCACCACCACGGCACCGGTGATCCAGGGCGGCTTCGACATGCGGCGCGGCACCTTCAGCCTGGCCGGCGTCAACCTCACCTTCACCAAGGGCCGGGTGGGCTTCAACGGAGCCGGCGTCACCAACAAGATCGACCCGTCGCTCGACTTCACCGCGGAAAGCTTCGTGGGCGACACGGTGGCCACGCTGCATGTCGGCGGCTATGCCGATGCGCCGAAGATCACCCTGTTCTCGACGCCGCCGCTGCCGGCCGATCAGGTGCTGGCGCTGATCTTGTTCCAGCAGAGCACGACCCAGCTCAGCCCGCTGCAGATCGCAAGCGTCGCAGCAGCACTCGCCGAGCTCAGCGGCGTCGGCGGCGGCGGTCCGGGCGTGCTCGGCTCGGTGCGCAGCTCGCTCGGTTTGGACCGGCTTGCCATCGGCAGCGGTGGCGCCAACAGCACCGGCACCAGCGTCGAGGCCGGCAAGTACGTCGCACGCGGGGTCTATGTGGGTGCGAGGCAATCCACATCCGGCGCAGGCACCCAGGCGCAGGTGCAGATCGACCTCACCCGCAGGCTCAAGCTGGATACCGTGGTTGGCACCGGCGGCGCGGTGACCGGCACCACCACGCCGGAGAACGACCCGGGCAGCAGCGTGGCGTTGAAATACCAGTTCCAGTACTAGCACCCCGGACTCCCCAGCCGGCTCGGCGGAAAACGCTTTGCAGATGGGCAGGCGGGGATCACGATACGGCATGAAAACGATCTCGGCTTGGCCCGGACGGCTTCGGATCGAGCAAGCCCTGCAGTGGGCGGAACAGCGTCTGGCCGATGCTCCGGCCGATGCCGCGATCCGCTTCGAGCGGGCCTGCCTGCTCGACCGGCTCGGGCGCAGTGCAGATGCGCGACAGGCCTTTCTCGACGTGCTGGCACTCGACATGCGCCATGGCGCGGCCTTCCGCCAGCTCGCGGCCCTGCTCAGCCGGGAAGGCTTCACCACCGCCGCGCGCACGGTGCTCATGCAGGCGGTATTGTGCAACCCGGCCGATGCTGCGGCGTGCGCGAGCCTGGGTCACCTGCTCCGCGAAGCCGGCGAGCACGAGGCCGCCCAGGCACAATATCTGGCGGCGCTGCGCATCGAGCCCGCGCAGCCGGAGGCGCACCAGGGTCTGTCGTACCTGCTTGAAACCGCCGACGAGGCAGCCGCCGAGCGGCATCGCCGGGCGGGGTTTGCCGGGCGCGTGCTGACCAGCGGCACCTTTCGCGGCGACCGACCGCCGGTGGTGGTGCTGAAGCTGGTTTCAGCGCGCGGCGGCAACATCGCGACGCGTCATCTGCTCGATGACCGCCTGTTCCTGACCCACACGCTGGTGGTCGATTACGCGCAGCCGGGCCTGACGCTGCCGCCGTACGACGTGGTGCTCAACGCCATCGGCGATCCCGAGCGTTGCGCCGAGGCGCTCGGGATCGCCGAACATCTGCTGGGGCGCTTGCACCGTCCTGGTTCCCGCCCGTCGGCGATATTCAACCGACTCGAGCGGATCAGGCAGACCAGCCGGGCCGGCAACGCCCAACGGCTCGGCCGGCTGGAGGGGGTGATCGCGCCGCGTCTGGCCACGGTGCCGCGCGCGGCGCTGGCGAACGGCCCGCCGGCACCGTTCGGCTTCCCGCTGCTGCTTCGCAGCCCCGGCTTCCATACCGGCCAGCATTTCATCCGGGTCGAGTGCGCGGCCGAGCTGACGCCGGCGATCGGGTCGCTGCCGGGAGACAGCCTCACGGTGATCGAGCCGCTCGACGCCTTCGGCGCCGACGGCTTCGCCCGCAAATACCGGGTGATGATTGCGGGCGGCGCCCTGCTGCCGCTGCATCTTGCGGTCTCGCCGCATTGGAAGGTGCATCACTTCACCTCCGACATGCAGGCGCGGCCGCAGCACCGCGCGGAGGAGGCCGCCTTTCTTGCCGACATGGCGGGGGTTCTCGGGGGCGGGCCGATGGCGGCCCTGCAACGGATCCGAAACGCGCTGGGACTTGATTTCGGCGGCATCGATTTCGCCGTCGCTGCCACCGGCGAGCTGCTGCTGTTCGAGGCGAACGCGACCATGACGGTGGTGCCCCCGGTTCCGGGCTCGATCTGGGATTACCGGGCTGACGCCGTGCAGAGCGTCATACGCAGCGTGCAGGACGATCTGCTGCGCAGGGCCGGCAGAACAGATGCAACGGGCCGCAAGCGATCCGGGGCGGTGCTTGCTTGAGCGTGGCAGTCAGTTGCCGCTCTGCTGCGACGGCGCCATGGCGAGTCGCCGCTGCTCCGCTTCGGCGTCGTGCAGGAAGGTGAGAAGCACATAGCGGCGCCCGCGCGTCACCGCGGTTGCTTCGTGCAGCAGCGAGGCCGAAAACACGATCCCGTCGCCGGCTCCAGGCCGGTATGGATGGTCGTCGTATTCCGGAAACATCAGCGCGCCTCCTTCATACTGCTCGTTGAGGTTCACCGAGAGCGCGAACTGGCGGAACGCGACCGCGGCCCCTCCGTTGTCGCGGTGGCGGCGGAAGTAGCCGGCATCGGCATCGTAGCGTGCCACCAGCACCCGGTCGGCGTGACTGGCCTCATGCTGGAACGCACGCTGCATTTCGGGGACGCAGCGGCGTGCGATCATGCCCAGCGCGCGTTCAAACACGCCGTCGCCCGGCTCGAGCAGCCAGTCGCGGCGGCGCTTCTTGTTGTGATCCAGCCGGTGGCACGGGGCAGAGTCGACGCCCATGCCGCTTACGCCGCTTTCGAACGTCGCCGCTCCTTCGAAGCGCTCGATCAGCTCGGCGCAGAGTTGCTCGTCGAACACGCGCGGGACGGCCAGCACCGGCGCGGTGGGCAGGCGGTTGTTTGACGGGCTGCGCCCGACCCGACCCATCAACTGCAGCGCGGCCTCCGCCAGGGCGTCGGGGAAAGCCTCGCCGATCCGCCAAGTGGCTACGATGCGCGCCGCCCGGTCGATCGCCACCAGCAGCGGCGCCGCCTGGCCGCCGGCCGGATCGTTGTGGCATACCACGAACGGGATGGCGTGGGCGCCGTTTCCACGATGCAGCGCGCGCAACCCGGACACCGGCCCCAGCAGCAGCAGCAGGCCGGCCCCGATGGCGGCGAACGAGTCCAGGCGAAGGGCGAGCGCTTCGATCATCTCCTGGAGGCCTGCGGGGTTTGCCTCGCCGGCAATCAGCAGCACCGCCGGACGGCCCGCCTGCCCATCAAGCGAGAAAAACTGCCGGTCGGCGCCGAGGCCGGCACAGAACGGCATCCTTTCCCCAGGCGAGAACACCGCCTCGCGTGTTTGCATGTGACCGCCTGCCCCGGATGACTGCCAGGGGAGTGTGGGGCGCATCCGTTGAAAGGATGTTAACTCCGATGCGCCCGCGTTCAGGGCAGCCGAAAACTGTTGTTGGATCGATCCGTGTCGGGCAGCACGTGGTCCGGGTCGATCGTGGCGCCGACGAGCTTCGCGGAACCACCCGCGCTGATCGCCGCCTCCGGGCCCTGCATCCAGGTCTCGACCGGAACGGCGATCCGGCGGCTCGTGCCGTCCGCGTAATCGATCTTCAGGGTGGAAGGCATCACCAGGCCTCCGTGACAGAACAGCGTCACGGTGCCGGCCTGCGGGTCGACCGACTTCACGCCGAGATCCATCGGCCAGTTATGCGCGAACCAGCCGCGCCAGAACCATCCCAGTTCCTCGCCGCCTTCGCTTTGCATCACCCGAAAGAAGTCGGAAGGCGACGGATGCTTGTATGCCCAAAGCGCGACATAGCGCCGGAATGCCCAGTCGAACCGTTGCGGACCAAGGATCTGTTCGCGAAGCAGGCGCAGTCCGAGTGCCGCCTTGAAATAGCTGACCGTGTGGCTCAAGGCGGAGCCCGCGACATCCGCCTCCTCGATGATCACCGGCGCGTTCTTGTTTCGAAGCAACGGCAGGATCTCGTCAACCGGATTGCCGCCGCCCGGCGCATACTCGGAGTCGCGCTTCGGCGCGAACTCGCCATGGTGGAAATCGTCCGACGCATACGTGTCGATAAAGGTGTTGAAGCCCTCGTCCATGAACTCCGCGCGACGCTCGTTGGAGCCGACCAGCATGGGAAACCAGCTATGGCCGATCTCGTGCGTGGTGATCCAGAACAGCCGCTTGCCATCGTCCTTGATGCCGTCGAACACGATGCCGGGATATTCCATGTTGGCGCCGTGCCCCGCGACGTTGATCGCGTTCGGCCAGGGATAGGGAAACCACTTCGCGGAAAAATACTCGATGGCGTTCTTGACGTATTCGGTCGAGCGCGCCCAGCGGCCGTTTTGCGCCGCCTCGACGGGGTAGAGCGACATCGCCAGCCGCGGCGTGCCGTCGACGGCAGGCAGCCGGAGGCGGGCCGCGTCCCAGGCGAAGGCGGCCGAGGCAACGAAAGCGGCATCGCGCGTATTGTGCATCGCGAAGCGCCAGGTGCGGGTGCCTCGGTTGGGGCGCGCCGCCTCCGCGGCGACTTCGGCCGGCGTGCGGATCATCACCGTGGCGTCGCTGGCCGCCGCGCTTGCCAGCCGTCCACGCTGCGTCGCGCTCAGCACGTCGGGAGCGTTGCGCAACGCTCCCGAGCCCGCGACGATGAAGTTCGAAGGCACTGTCACCGCGTAGTCGATGTCGCCGTATTCGAGATAGAACTCGGAGCCGAGATAGGGCTCGGTGTCCCAGCCGCGCAGGTCGTCGAACACCGCCATGCGCGGAAACCATTGCGCGATCTCGTAGATGTCGCCGTTCCGGGATGGGCTCACCGCGGTGCGGCCACCCCAGGGACCGGGGATCCTGTAGTGCCAGCGTATGCTCAGCCTCAACACGCCGCCATGCGCCCTGAGTGCCTGCGGCAGCCGCACCTGCATGCGGGTGTCGGAGACCAGGAACACAGCCGGCCGGCTGCGTCCGGCGAGCGAGACGCTGACCTGCTCGATCACATCGCCCTCGGTATGCTGGCGGCCGAAATAGCGCGAGATGAAGCCGGCGCGCGCGTCGGGACGGTAGATGTTCTGATCAAGCTGGACCCAGAGCACGTCGAGCGCCTCGGGGCTGTTGTTGGTGTAGCGGATGTTCTCCTGGCCGGAGAGCGTTCTGGTTTGCGTGTTGATGGTCGCGGTGATCCGGTAGTCGGCGCGGTTCTGCCAATAGGCGGGCCCCGGCGCTCCGCTGGCCAGACGGAACCCGTTGGCCGGATATTGCTCGGGAAAAGGCGCAAAGATCGTGCGCGCGTCCGGAGCAGCCGGTGCCGGTGCTGGTTCGGGTGTCTGGGCCGGTGCCGTGCTCTGCGCCGATGGCTGAGCTTGCGCCGTTGCAGGAGCCTGAACCGGCGGAACAGGCTGGGTCGCCAAAGCAGGCTGGGTCGGCAAAACCGGCTGGCGCGGCAAGATAGGCTGGGCCCACGCGGCACCCCGGGGGACGCAGGAGACGGCGCAGCCAATGCTGCCCAGGATGATCAGAACGGCGCGCGGCATCGACATGCCTCTTATCGTCCAATGCTTCGGCGGCCGCCGCAAGGCGGTGCGCCGGGCGTCCGGCCGGTTGCTGTGATGCGGTTGATAATCAATCGAAGCTTTTGCAGGCGGTTTGATTTCCTGCAGACGGCATCTTACCTACGGCCGCATGCGGAACTTCAGCGACCTGACCGAGCGCGAAATCCTGGCCCTTGCGATCTCCAACGAGGAGGAGGACGGGCGCACCTATTCCGACTTCGCCGAAACGCTGCGCGAGACCTATCCGGACAGCGCCAAGATGTTCGTCGACATGGCAGCCGAGGAGGACGGCCATCGCCGCGCGCTGATCGACACCTATGCCGGCCGCTTCGGCGACCATATCCCGCTGGTGCGCCGGAGCGACATACGTGGCGCGCCGCTGCCGCAGCCGGTCTGGCGCATCGTGCCGCGCGGCATCGAGGCGGTGCGCCGGCAGGCGCGCCAGATGGAGGCGGACGCCAGCCGCTTCTACCTGCAGGCCGCGGCACGGACCTCGGATCCGGCCATCCGCCGGCTGCTCGGCGACCTTGCGGCAGCCGAGGCCATGCATCTGCAGACTGCGGGTCACATCGAGGATCAGCGGCTTCCCGGCGACGTCCGCGCCCGCGAGGATGCCGACGCGCGCAAGCGCCTCGTGCTGCAGGTGATCCAGCCCGGCCTGGTCGGGCTGATGGACGGCTCGGTGTCGACGCTCGCTCCGGTGTTCGCCGCCGCCTTCGCCACCTATTCTTCGCACAACGCGTTCCTGGTGGGCCTGGCGGCGAGCGTGGGTGCTGGCATCAGCATGGGCTTCGCGGAAGCGCTGGCCGACGACGGCAAGCTGTCCGGCCGCGGCACCCCGTTGCTGCGCGGGCTGGTTTGCGGGCTGATGACCATCGCGGGCGGCATCGGCCACACTCTCCCATACCTGATCCCGCGGTTCTGGACCGCGACCATCCTCGCCGGCATCGTCGTGGCGATCGAGCTTGCGATCATCGCCTATATCCAGTTCCGCTTCATGGAAACGCCGCCGTTCTCGGCCGCGGCCAAGGTGATGCTCGGCGGAGCCCTGGTGCTCGCCGCCGGCGTGCTGATCGGAAACGGCTAGAGCGCCGCATCCAGGCTGCCCGTCGCCCGGAACGCGTCGATCAGCGGAAGCAGCCGCGCCACCACTCCGTTCCAGTCCCCCGGACGGGACTGGCGGATGATCCTGACCGACGGGTACCAGTCGCTGTTCTCGCGGCCGTGCAGCCAGCGCCAGCAATTATCGTAGCGGTCGAGCAGGACCGTCGGCCGGCCCAGGCCACCGGCGAGATGCACCACCGAGGTGTCCACCGTCACCACCAGGTCGAGGTTCATGACCAGGCTGGCGGTGTCGTCCATGTCGGCCACGTGATCCATCGGATCGTGCAGCACGAGTCCCGCCGGTGCTTGGGCGAGCTGCGCGGCATAGGGGCCCATCTGCAGGCTCACGAAGCTGATGCCGGCAAGCGAGGCGAGCGGGGCCAGGGCGGCAAGCCCGATGCTCCGCCTGCGGTCGATGCCGTGCGCCACCGGATCGTTCGGGCGTGGCGCGCCGCCCCACACCAGGCCCACGCGTAAATCTCCACGATGGTGCGGCAGCAGCGCCGCCATCGCCGCCACCCGAGCCGGATCCGAACGCAGATAGGGCACCGAAGCGCCGGCCGCGTCGTCGGTGCCTGCAAACGCGCGCGGCAGGCTGATGAACGGGCAGTGCCACTGGAACTCAGGATTGGACACGTCGCCCGCCAGCACGGTCGCGCGCGGCTCGACGCGCTCCGCCACCCGGCGCAGCGCTTCCGGCACCCAGAGCAGCACGCGCGCGCCGCGATCCGCCAGCAGCGGCGCGTAGCGGAGATACATCAAGGTGTCGCCGAAGCCTTCCTCCTGCGTCACCAGCACCGTGGCGCCGGCGAGGTCGGTGTCCGGGGCGAGCGAAGGCAGCAACAGTTCGCGCGGCAGGTCGGTGTGGCCCGGCAGCGCGAAGCGCCATTCATGCTCGGTCCATCCTTGTGTCAGCCGACCCGACTTGAGCAGGCAGATGGAATGGTTGAGCCGGATCTGCGCCTCGTTCGGCTTCAACCGGATCGCGCGATGATAATAGGCCAGCGCATCCTCGAAGGCGCCCTCGTTGGCCAGCGCGCAGCCAAGGTTGGCCCAGGCCGCATGGTTGGACGGGTTGATCGCAACCACGTTGCGGAAAACCGACAGTGCCTCCTCCATGCGGCCGAGGCCCACCAGCACGATGCCGAGCTGGTTCATCGCCGCGAGATCCCCAGGACGCAGGCTCAGGCTCTGCCGCAGCGCCGCTTCGGCTTCCTCCGGGCGCCACTGGGCCGCCAGCCAGTCGCCAAAGGCCAGCAGCAGTCGCCCATCGCCCGGGGTCAATCGCAGCGCCGCGCCGAACACCGGCTCCGCCTCGGCGGCGCGCTGCTGTCGGAGCAATAGGCTGGCGAGGTCGGCGCAGGGATGCAGCGCCTGCGGCCGTTCGCGCGCGATCTGGCACAGCAGCCTGGCCGAGGCTTCCGCCTCGCCGGTGCAGCCGAGTGCCAGCCCATGCAGCAGCCGCGCCTCGAGGTCGCGTTCGGAGGCGAACGGCCGGCTGAGCATCGCTGCTTCATCAAAGCGGCCGGAATGCAGCGCATCCAGCACGGCGCGCAGGGCCGCCTGGCGATGCGCAGGTGTTCCGGCCGGCTCAGCCCCCACCGAGGATCCGGCGCAGGGTGGCGGAGACCGCGGCGGGCGAGTACGGCTTGTTGATGTAGGTATCCAGCGGGTTCGCCGAGATGCTGGCCTCAGGACGTCCGCTCATGAAGATGATCGGCAGGTCCGGCCGGGTCGCGCGTGCGTGCCTGGCCAGCGCGCGACCATCAACCGGGCCGGGAAGCTGGATGTCGGTGAGCATCGCGTCGAACCCGCCCTCTTCGCCGAGACGCGCCAGCGCGGCGTTGGCGTCCTCAGCCTCGACGACCTCGAAGCCGTCCTCGGAGAGCACCTCGGACAGCGTCAGCCGGATCAGGAACTCGTCTTCGACGAGCAGCAGGCGAGGGGGGGACATCATGCCTCTTCGGTTCGGCCGGTCCCTGCCCGGCGCACAAGGGCAACGGTTGCAATGCGGATCGCGGTTCCGGTCAAGATGCCCCCTCGCTCCGGCTGCATCGCGCACGCGATCGTGCTACAAGTGCTGCATGATCGACCCGTTTGCCTGGATTGCCGGCTGGCTGCACGAGACCCTGCTGATCCCGACGCTGTGGCGCCTCGGCTGGATGGAGTGGGAAGACGTCTCCTTCCTCTGGGTGCTGTTCGCCGTCTACGGCGTGCTGCAGGTGGTGATCAACTGCGCCATCTGCATGCCGATGGAGACGCTTCGGCCGTTGCAGCGCGGCCTGCGCGTCAGCGGCGCGGTGGGCATGGACATCGTCTACACGCTGATCGCGCGGATCGGCGTGTTCCCGCTGGTCACCTTCTTCGGCTTCTACGAAACCCAGACCTGGATCAACGGCGCGCTCGCCGATCGGGGCTACGTGCCGCCCACCCTCGAGACCTTGTTTCCGTTCCTGCTGGGCATGCCGCTGTTGAGCTTCCTGCTTTATGCGGCGCTGCTGGATTTCGCGGATTATTGGCGCCACCGCCTGTCGCACCGGTTCGGCTGGTGGTACGGGCTGCATGCGGTGCACCATGCGCAGCGGCAGATGACGTTCTGGTCCGATGACCGCAACCACGTGCTCGACGACACCATCAGCATCGTCTGGTTCATCGCCGTCGGCCTGTTGATCGGTGTGCCGCCGATGCAGTTTCCCCTGCTGGTATTGTTCTTGCGCCTGGTCGAGAGCCTGTCGCATGCCAACACGACGTTCTCCTATGGGTGGCTCGGCGAGCGGCTGCTGGTATCGCCGCAGTTCCACCGTGCCCATCACGGGCTGCGCGCAGCCGGGCGGCAATCGGGCAATTTCGGCGGCGTATTCCCCTGGTGGGACATGCTGTTCGGAACCGCGGACTTCCGGCGCGACGTCATCGAGACCGGGGACGCCCAGGCCAGCGACGCCATGGCGAGGGGCGGCTGGCTGGCGCAGCAACGGGCCGGGCTGGAGCGTGCCTGGCAACTGTCCGGGCTTCGCCGCAGAGGTTCGGTCGCCGCCGAGTAGAGAGTTCTTGTGGTAACGAATCGCGCGAACCAGAACCTTTTCAACGTTGGCGCTGGGTTTCGGTTAACAACCCGGCCCGATCGGCGAGCACCACCCTCACCGTCCAGGCCGCGTGCTTCCGGCGCGGCACCATGATCGCCACCCCGGCCGACGTGCTGGCGATGGGGAGCCTGCGTCCGGGCGACCAGGTCACGGTGATCGAGCGCGGCATGCATGTGGCGCGGCCGGTGGCCTGGAGCGGTCGGAGAATGATGAATGCCGACTGCTTCGGCCATCGCGACCAGGCGTAACCGAGCTCGATCTGCCGGAGGCGGTAGCCGAAACCTTGCTTGGTGTTCTTGTCAGCGGCACCCTGCCCTACTGCCAGGAACGCGCCGCCTGAAGCAGCCCGGCGCGGCACCAGGGCGCGCCGAAAGCGCGCGCCGTGCCGCTCACAATCTGATGCTTGCGCAACCGCTGCCACAACCGCCTCCGACACCCGGCGTTTGGGCCTGTGGTCATTGGAACAGGGTAAAAAACATGCGCGCACTATGTTGGCACGGCAAAGGCGACATCCGCTGCGATACCGTGCCCGACCCTTCCATCGAGGACCCGCGTGACGTCATCATCAAGGTGTCGAGCTGCGCGATCTGCGGTTCCGATCTGCACCTGCTGGACGGCCAGATGCCGACCATGGAGAGCGGCGACGTACTTGGCCATGAGTTCATGGGCGAGGTGGTCGAGACCGGCTCCCCCGGGCACAAGCTCAAGAAGGGCGACCGCATCGTGGTGCCCTTCAACATCAATTGCGGCGAGTGCCGGCAATGCAAGCTGGGCAACTGGTCCTGCTGCCTGCGCTCGAACCGCAACGGCGCCATGGCGGCCAAGATGTTCGGCTATCCCACGGCCGGGCTGTTCGGCTACGCGCATATCACCGGCGGCTATGCCGGCGGCCAGGCCGAGTTCGTGCGCGTGCCGATGGCGGATGTAGGCCCCATGGTGGTGCCGGAAGGCTTGACCGACGAGCAGGTGCTGTTTTTGACCGACATCCTGCCGACCGGCTGGCAGGGCGCGGAACACGCGCAGATCCAGCAGGGCGACGTGGTCGCGATCTGGGGCGGCGGTCCGGTCGGCTTCTTTGCGGTGCAGGCGGCGGTGCATATGGGGGCAGGACGGGTGGTCGTGATCGAAACGGTGCCGGAGCGCATCGCGCTGTCGCGCAAGGCCGGCGCCACCGACATCATCGACTTCAAGCAGGAGGACGTGCTTGAGCGCATCAACGAGATCAGCGCGGGACAGGGGGCGGATTGCGTGATCGATTGCGTGGGCATGGAGTCCGACGCCGGCCATGGCGCGCTCGGCCTGCTCAGCAAGGTGCAGGGAACCTTCACCAGCACGCAGCGGCCCTATGCGTTGGAGCAGATGATCCAGGCGGTCCGGCCTGCCGGCACCGTGTCGATCCCCGGCGTGTATGCCGGTGCGGTTCCGCTGAACCTAGCGGCGATCGTGCAGAAGGGGCTGACCATCAAGAGCGGTCAGACCCACGTGAAGCGTTACCTTGAGCCGCTGACCGAGCTCATCCAGCAAGGCAAGATCGACACCCAGTCGGTGATCAGCCATCGCAGCGCCGATCTCAGCGAGGGGCCCGGGCTTTACAAGACCTTCCGCGACAAGAAGGATGGCTGCACCAAGGTGGTGTTCCATCTGTCCTGATCGTAGCGGCGGGCAGGCAGGCCGGCCCCGGCGGCGCGAGCCGCAGCAACAAGCAAGGGGCGACGGAACAACGGCCTCGCAGACAGGCGGAAGACGCGCCGCCGCGAGGCGACGTGGCGTTTGACATGGTGTTCCGGAGCCCGGTGGTTTGTCCGCACATCCCGATACCTGGCTGAAGGTGCTGCCGGACGGCCTGTTCTGCGAGCCCGGTGGTTTTTTCATCGACCCGCCGGGGCCGGTCGGCCGGGCCATCATCACCCACGCCCATGCCGACCACGCCCGTCCCGGTCATGGCGCGGTGCTGGCCAGCCCCGAGACGATGGCGCTGATGGATGTGCGGATGGGCGAAGGCCGGGCCGGCGCCAGCCGCCAGGTGCTGCGCTACGGCGAGCCGCTGACCATCGACGGCGTGCGGGTCTGGCTGCGCCCGGCCGGGCACGTGCTCGGCAGCGCGCAGGTGGCGATGGAGTGGGGCAGCAGCCGCGTGGTGGTCTCGGGCGACTACAAGCGTGCCACCGACCCGACCTGTCTGCCGTTCGAGCCGATCCGCTGCGACGTGTTCGTCACCGAGGCCACCTTCGGGCTGCCGGTGTTTCGTCATCCGCCGGCCGCAGGCGAGGTCGCGCGGCTGCTGCAGAGCGTAGGCCTGTTCCCGGAGCGCACCCATGTCGTCGGCTGCTACGCGCTCGGCAAGTGCCAGCGGCTGATCGCGTTGCTGCGGCAGGCTGGCTGGGACGGCCCGATCCGCCTGCACGGCGCGCTGATGCCGCTCTGCCAGGCCTACGAGCGCATGGGCGTGCCGCTCGGCGATCTGCGCCCCGCCACGGTTGCCGCAAAGGCGGAGCTCACCGGCGCGATCGTGCTGGCGCCGCCTTCGGCGATCGCCGACCGGTGGGCGCGCCGGTTGTCTGACCCGGTCACCTGCCTCGCTTCGGGCTGGATGCGCGTGCGCCAGCGCGCCAAGGCAAAGGGCATCGAGCTGCCGCTGGTGATCTCCGACCATGCCGACTGGGACGAGTTGTGCGTCACCCTGGACGAGGTGGACGCCCCGGAAATCTGGGTGACCCACGGGCGCGAGGAGGCATTGATCCATCAAGCCGGCAAGCAGGGGCGGCGCGGCCGCGCCCTGCGGCTGATCGGCTATGGGGACGAGGAAGAGGATGCTCCCCAAGGTGATGCTTCCCGAAGCGATGGCGACGGGAGCAGCCCAGCGGGCGGTGCGGCATGATCGCCTTTGCCGAGCTGCTTGAACGGCTGACCCTCACCCCCGGACGCCTCGCCAAGATCGCCCTGCTGCGCCGCTTCTTCGAGACCGAGCCGGATCCGGACCGCGGCATCGGTCTTGCGGCCTTGACCGGCGAGCTGGCGTTCGACGCCGCCAAGCCCGGGCTGATCCGCCAGCTCGCGGAAAGCCGCACCGACCCGGTGCTGTTCGGATGGTCGTACGACTATGTCGGCGATCTGGCCGAGACCGTGGCGCTGATGTGGCCGCAGGCTGCCACCAACGCGCCGACGCCGTTGCTGGTCGAGGTGGTGCAGGCGCTCGCAGGCACCCCCAAGGCAGAGCTGGCGGCGCTGGTCGCCGGCTGGCTGGACGCATCCCCGTCATCGGTGCGGCTTGCGATTCTCAAGCTGATCACCGGCAGCCTGCGCGTCGGCGCCTCGGTGCGGCTGGCCAAGATCGCACTGGCGGAGCTCAGCGACGGCGGCATCGCGGCCGACGACATCGAGGAGGTCTGGCACGGGCTGTCGCCGCCCTACCTTGCCCTGTTCGACTGGATCGAGGGACGCGCCAGCCGACCCGATCCTCAGGACGCGCCGGTGTTCCGGCCGCCGATGCTGGCGCATCCGCTGGAAGCGGCTGATCTCGCGGCGCTGGATTTTTCCCGCTTCGCCGCCGAGTGGAAGTGGGACGGCATCCGCGTGCAGCTGGTGGCAACCGCCGCCGGAAGAAGGCTGTATTCGCGCGGAGCCGACGACATCTCCTCGGCGTTTCCGGAGATCCTCGAGGCGATGGGCTTCGACGCCGTGCTCGACGGTGAGCTGCTGGTGGTGCGCGAGGGCGTTGTTGCACCGTTCGCCGACCTGCAGCAGCGGCTGAACCGGAAGGCGCCGGGCGGGCGCATGGTGCAGCAGTTCCCGGTGGCCGTGCGATTATATGACCTGCTGTTCGAGCGGGGCGAGGATCTGCGTCCGCTTGCCTTCACCGAGCGTCGCCGCAGGCTGGAGGACTGGTTCACGCGTCATCGTCCGCCGCGGATGGAGCTTTCCGAGCTCATCGAGGCCTTGGACCTCGATGCGCTTTCGGCGTTGCGCGATGGTGCCCGTGCCGCCTCGATCGAGGGGCTGATGCTCAAGCGTCGCGACAGCCCCTACCTGCCGGGCCGGCCCAAGGGACTGTGGTGGAAGTGGAAGCGCGATCCGCTCAGCATCGACGCCGTGCTGATGTATGCGCAGCGGGGCCACGGCAAGCGTTCCTCGTTCTACTCGGACTACACGTTCGGCTTGTGGCGGCAATCGGCGGCAGGAACCGACGAGCTGGTGCCGGTCGGCAAGGCCTATTCCGGCTTCACCGACGCCGAGCTGGCCATGCTCGACCGCTGGATCCGCAATCATACCACCGCCCGCTTCGGCCCGGTGCGCGAGGTGGCGCACGAGCGCGAGGAAGGCATCGTGCTGGAGATCGCGTTCGATGCGGCGCAACGCTCGATGCGCCACAAATCCGGGGTGGCGCTCCGCTTTCCCCGCGTCAGCCGGCTGCGCACCGACAAGCCGCCCGCCGAGGCCGACCGGCTGGAGACGTTGATGCGCCTGCTGGACTCTTCGAGCAGCATCGGCGAAACCATGGGATGAGACGATCGCGCACGACCAGAAAGACAAGCTGAGATGTCGCAGTCCAAGGACTTGCGTGCCGATCTGGCGCACTCGCATGAGGTCCTCGCCACCCGCGCCTACACCGAGCGGCTCGCGGCGGCGCTGTCCGCCGAGGACCAGTGCGTGCAATCGATGCCCGACGCGAGTCCCACCAAGTGGCACCGCGGTCACACCACCTGGTTCTTCGAGCAGTTCGTGCTCGTGCCGCACCTGGCGGGATACACGGTGTTCGACGAGGCGTTCTCGTTCCTGTTCAACTCCTATTACGAGGCGGTCGGCCCGCGCCATCCCAGGCCGATGCGCGGCTTGCTGACCCGTCCGGACTGCGCGCACGTGACAGCCTACCGCGCCCATGTCGATCAGGCGTTGCTGCAACTGCTCGAGCAGGGTGTCGGCCGCGCTGTCGAGACCCTGCTGACGCTTGGCCTGCATCACGAGCAGCAGCACCAGGAGCTGCTGGTGACGGATGCGCTGCACGCGCTGGCACAGAACCCGCTCGGCTGGCGCGGCCGCGGCATCGCAGTACTGCCCGGCTGGTCCGCGCCGACGGTTGAGGCCAGCCTTCCGGGGCCGCGCCGGTTCATCGAGTTTGCCGGCGGCCTCGCCCTGATCGGCCATGCCGGCGGTGGGTTCGCCTATGACAATGAGGGGCCACGCCACCTGCATATCCTGCAGCCGCACGCGCTGGCCGACCGGCTGGTGCGCAATGCCGAATGGCTCGATTTCATGGCCGATGGCGGCTACGCCCGCTCCGAGCTGTGGATGTCCGACGGCTGGTTGGAGCGCCGCCAGGAAGGCTGGGAAGCGCCGATGCATTGGCGCCCGGACGATGCGGGCGGCTGGCTGCAGGTGACGCCGGGCGGCTGCGGCCCGCTGGTGCCGGACGCACCCGTGACGCATATCAGCTGGTACGAGGCGGACGCGTTCGCCCGCTGGACCGGCGACCGCCTGCCGACCGAGGCGGAACTGGAAGCGGCGGCGGCCGAGCTGCCCGAGTTCTTCGGCCATGCCTGGCAATGGACCAACAGCGCCTATCTGCCCTATCCGCGCTTCCGTGCGCCGCCGGGCGCGATCGGCGAGTACAACGGCAAGTTCATGATCAACCAGATGGTGCTGCGCGGCAGCTCGCATGCCACCCCGCCCGGCCATGCGCGAACCAGCTACCGCAACTTCTTTCCTCCGGCCAAGCGCTGGCAGGTGAGCGGGATCCGGCTGGCGCAGGATCGCTGAGCATGCAGCCCCAGCATCCCGGCCTGCGGGACGATCCCGCCGGGACCGGCGCGCGAGCCCAGCCGCCAGGCGACGTGTCCGATATCCTGGCGGGGCTTGGCGCCCGGCCCAAGACCCTGCCGGCGCGGCTGTTCTATGACGAGGCCGGTTGCGCGCTGTTCGGGCGGATCACCGGGCTTGCGGAATACTATGTCACCCGGGCCGAGATGGCCTTGCTGGACGCGCACGCGCCGGAGATCGTCTCGGGCGTGGCTCCCCGCAGCGTTCTGGTGGAGTACGGCGCCAGCGACGAAGCCAAGGCCGCCGTGCTGTTGCGGGCGGGCGCCGGGCACTTGTTCGGCTATGTGCCGATCGATGTCGCGGGCCCGGCACTCGAGGCGCTGCGGGCGCGTATGCGGTTCAGCCATCCTGAGCTGGTCGTGCAGCCGCTCGAAGCCGACTTCACCGCCCCGCTGAACCTGCCGCCGGTTGTGGCCGGACGTCCCCGGCTGGGGTTCTTTCCGGGATCCACCATCGGCAATTTCGAGCCCGCGCTGGTTGTCCGGTTCCTGCGTCAGGCGGGTGCTGATCTGAGCCGCGACGGCGAGGCGGCGGCGCGCTTCATCATCGGCACCGACCTGCGCAAGCACGAGGCGATGCTGCTGCCTGCCTATGACGACGCGGCCGGGGTCACCGCCGCCTTCAACCGAAACATCCTGCTGCATGTGAACCGGATCACCGGCGCCAGCTTCGATCCCGAGATGTTCACCCATCGAGCCGTCTGGAACCAGCCGGAGGGCCGCATCGAGATGCACCTGGTCAGCCGCCGCCCGCAGGTGGTCGAGGTGGCGGGCAGCAGGATCGGCTTCGCTGCGGGCGAAAGCATCCATACCGAAAGCAGCTACAAGCACACCCGCGAGGGATTCCTGCTGCTTGCCGAGGCCGCCGGCTGGAAGCCGGACGGGTTCTGGACCGATCCCGACGGCCGCTTCGGGATGCACCGGCTGGTGGCAAGCGCCGCCGGCTGAGGCCCCTTCTGTAGTCCGGATCCATAGGCGGGGCTCTGCCCCCCCCCCCCCCGGGGGCCGGGCGGCCCCCCCCCCCCCCCCGCTGGCGGGGGCGCGCCCCCGGCCCAC
>CAXUNX010000043.1:18789-18917 GCA_964252545.1 uncultured Acetobacteraceae bacterium
GGCCGGGGGGGGGGGCCCGCGCCGGGGGGGGGCCGCCCTTGGTTCTGCCCCCCCGGGGGGGGGGGGCGCCCCCCCCCGCCCCGCTGGGGCCGGGCGGCCCCAGACCCGCACGAGTTTGGCCTTGGAGC
>CAXUNX010000044.1:0-18815 GCA_964252545.1 uncultured Acetobacteraceae bacterium
AGCGAGATCGCGGCCAGGATGGCGGGGCGCGGGCGGATGAAGCCGAGGCCGCCGAACACCGCGCGGAGGCCGACGGTCTCGCGCCGAGGCGGGCGGGTGCTGGGATGCACCAGGCTGACGCAGAGCGCGGCGGCTGCGAACATGGCGGCGCACAGCGCATACGGCACGGGTGCGCCGACGCCGTAGAGCAGGCCGCCGATCGAGGGACCGAGGATGGTCACGGTCTGGAACAGCGAAGAGGCGAGTGCCGCGGCGCGGGGAAACAGCCTGGGCGGCACCAGGGAAGGCAGCAGCGCCTGCATGGCCGGCGCCTCGAAGGCGCGGGCCGCGCCCACCAGGGCGACCATGGCATAGATGCGCATCGGCGTGAGGACGTGCAGGATGGAGTCGGCGGCGAGCAAGCCGGCCACCCCCATCTCGACCAGCTGGCACAGGGCGGCGATGCGCCTGCGGTCGAGGCGATCCGCGGCGTGGCCGGCCACGAAGATCAGCAGCAGCATCGGAAGGAACTGGGCCAGTCCGAGCAGGCCAAGCGAAAGCGCCCGGTGGGTGAGGGCATAGATCTGCCAGCCGATGGCCACCGTCTGCATCTGGTAGCCGAGCGCCGAACCGCAGCGGCTCAGCAGCAAGCGCAGCAACCCTCGCTGCGAGAGCAGGGAAGCCTGCCCCACAGTGTCGCCGTCCGCCGGGACGGCGTTGCTGCCGATGCGCGCGGGCACCGGCTATTTCGCTGGGCGTTTGCGCCGCGCGACGTTGGCGCAGACCAGCCCGGTCACCCCGCAGGCGATGATGCCGGCCATCGGCATCAGGCTGGTGACGGACAGCAGTCCCATCCCGATGCCGCTGATCGAGCCCAGGCCGAACTGCAGCGTGCCCAGCAGGGCCGAGGCGCTGCCGGCATGGCGTGCGTGCGATGCCAGCGCGAACATCGTGGCGTTCGGGCCGATGAAGCCGTTCGACGCCAGGATCAGGATGATGGGAAGCGAGACGAAAATGGTCGGCCGGCCGGGTCCGGCGATGCCGCACAGGACCAGCAGCAGGAACAGGCTCGCAGCGCAGACCAGCAGGCCGATGCCGAAATGCAGCATCCGCTCCACGCCCATCCGGTGCACCAGGCGGGCATTGATCTGCGTGCAAAGGATATAGAAGAAGGCGTTCACGCCGAACAGCATGCCGAACTGGGTTGGCGAGAAGTGCAGGATGCGTTCAAACGCGATGGAGGCGCCGGAAAGATAGGCGAAGATCACGAAGCTCGCGAAGCCGACGATGCAGCTGTTGGACAGGAACGAGCGGTCGCCCAGGATAACCAGGTAGCGTCCCAGCACCTCGACCGGCGGCAGGCGCAGGCGGCTTTCGCGCGGCAGCGTATCGGGCAGGGTCCAGGCGGTGGCGGCCAGGCTGAGCACGCCGTAGATCGTCGCCACCCAGAAGATCCAGCGCCAGGACGCGACGCTGAGCACGATCCCTCCCAGGGTGGGCGCCAGCACCGGCACCACGCCCAGCACCAGCATCAGCTGCGACATGATACGGGCGCCCTGCGGACCGGTGGCGATGTCGCGCACCACGGCGCGCGGGATTACCATGCCTGCGGATCCGCCGAGGGCTGCCAGGAACCGCCAGGCGGTGAACCACCAGATGCTGTGGCTGAGCGCGCAGCCGATCGAGCCCAGCGTGTAGATCGCCATGCCGACCAGCAGCGGTGCCCGACGGCCCAGCCGGTCGGAGAACGGTCCCTGGGTGAACTGGCCCACCGCGAGGCCCGCGAACCAGGCTGCAAGCGTGATCTGCGACGAGCCTGGGCCGCCGCCCAGTGCGACGTCGATGGACGGGAATGCCGGCAGATACATGTCGGTGGAGAGCGGGCCGACCGCGCTCAGGGAGCCGAGCAGCAGGATCAGCCAGAGCGGCAGCCGGTCCGGCACAAGGCTCCGGCCGGCGCGTCGCGCGGCCCCGGCAGAGGAGATGCTGCTGGACATAGCGTGCCGCCGCCGGTGTCAGCGGCCGGTGCCACCGACGGTCAGGCCGTTCATCTTGAGCGTGGGTTGCCCGACGCCGACCGGCACGCCCTGGCCGTTCTTGCCGCAGGTGCCGATGCCCGGATCCAGCGCCAGGTCGTCGCCGATCATGCTGACCTTGGTCATGGCGTCGGGTCCGTTGCCGATCAGCGTCGCACCCCTGACCGGCGCGGTGACGCGTCCGTCCTCGATCAGATAGGCCTCGCTGGCGGCGAAGACGAACTTGCCGGAGGTGATATCGACCTGGCCACCGCCGAAATTCACGGCGTAGAGGCCGTTCCTGACCGAGCGGATCATCTCCTCGGCGCTATGGTTGCCGCCCAGCATGACGGTGTTGGTCATGCGCGGCATCGGCGCGTGGGCATAGGACTGGCGGCGGCCGTTGCCGGTGGGTGCGACCCCCATCAGACGGGCATTCATGCGGTCCTGGATGAAGCCGGTCAGGATGCCGTCCTCGATCATCACCGTGCGGCTGGTGGGCGTGCCCTCGTCGTCGACGGTCAGGCTGCCGCGCCGGCCCTCGATGGTGCCGTCATCAACCACGGTGACGCCAGCGGAAGCCACCCGCTTGCCGACCAGGCCGGCAAAGGCGGAGCTGCCCTTGCGGTTGAAATCGCCCTCGAGCCCGTGCCCCACCGCCTCGTGCAGCAGGATGCCGGGCCAGCCATTGCCGAGCACCACCTCCATCTCGCCGGCCGGGGCAGGGCGGCTGTCGAGATTGACCAGCGCCTGGCGATGCGCCTCGTCCACGGCGTGCTTCCACGAGGCGTCGTCGAGCACACGGGAATAGTTGAAGCGGCCGCCGGTGCCGTAGCTGCCGCTTTCACGCCGGCCATCCGCCTCGACCACCACGCTGACGTTCAGCCGCACCAACGGCCGCAGGTCGGCGACCCGGTGGCCATCGGCGCGCAGGATCTGCACCGCCTGCCATTCGGCGGCAAGCGAGGCCATCACCTGCACGACGCGCGAATCCTTGGCGCGCGCATAGGCGTCGATGGCGGAAAGGATCGCGGCACGGGCGGCGAACTCGGCCTCGTGCAGCGGATTGGCGTCGGAATACAGGCGGGCGTTGGTGGCACGCGGACGGTCTGCGAGGCTGCCGCTGCGGCCGTGCCGAACCATGCCGACGGTTGCCGCCGCTCGCCGGAGCGCCGCTTCGCTGATCTCGTCGGAGTGCGCATACGCCGCCTCGTCGCCGAGCACGGCGCGCAGCCCGAAGCCGGTGGAGGTGTCGAAGCTGGCCGAGCGGATGACCCGATCATCAAGCGAGATCATCTCGCTTTCGCGGTATTCAAGGAACAGCTCGCCGTCATCGGTGCCTTCCAGCGCGGAGGCCAGCACGCGCTCGGCGGCGGCGCGGTCGAGCTGGGCGCCGGCGTGCTCGAAAAACAGCTGGTCGGTTGTTTCCAGCGGTGCCCCGCGGGTCGAGACGAGGGTCATGGGCGGGGGAACTCCTGGAGCCGGGGAAGCAGGGGATGGCACGTCATGGATGTGGCGTCACGCCACGCGCGTTCCAACGCCGCGCAGCCGATGCCGCACCACCAGCGCGCCGCCGAGCAGGATTGCAGCCCAAGTCTGGTGCAGCGTTCCGGCCCATACCGGCACCACCAGCAGCAGCGTGGTGACGCCGAGCGCATACTGGCCGAGCACCATCCAGCCCAGCAGCATCAGCGCATCGTGCGCGGACTTGCCGAGCCGGGTGCGCAGCCCGACCAGCAGGGTCAGTCCGACACTCAGCGCGGTCACGGTGGCCAGCACGCGGTGGTCGAACTGCACTGCGGCCAGGTTCTGGGTGAGGTTGCGCCAGAACGGCACCAGCCGCGCATAGTGCTGCGGCAGCAGGTGACCATCCATGTCGGGGAAGCTATTGAAGGTGAAGCCGGCATGGGTGCCGGCGGTGAAGCCGCCGGCCACCACGGTGATGCCGATCAGCAGGCAGCAGAGGCTGCTCAGCCGGCGCGTCCAGAGCGCCCCCGGTCCCGGCCGCACCGCGGCGGCGACGGGCTCGCGCACGTCAAGCGCGGTCCACAGCACGGCGGCATACAGGGCGAAGGCACAGCAGAGATGCAGCACCAGCCTGACGGGCGCCACCGCGGTGCTGTTCGGATCAAAGCCGGAAGCCACCATGAACCAGCCGATCGCCCCCTGCAGGCCGCCGAGAACAAAGAACACGGCGAGGCGCACGATGAGCCGGGCGCCGATCGCGCCGCGCCATGCGAACACCACCAGCGGCACCAGCAGCAGCAACCCGATCAGCCGACCGCAGAAGCGGTGGATCCATTCCAACCAGAAGATCTGCTGGAAGCCCGCCAGGCCGAAGCCGTCATGCAGGATGCGGTATTGAGGGATCTGCCGGTAGAGCGCGAACTCGTGTTCCCACTGCGCGTGGGTCAATGGCGGGACGATGCCGGTCACCGGCCGCCACTCCATGATCGACAGGCCGGATCCGGTCAGGCGCGTGGCGCCACCAAGCGCGATCATCACCAGCATCATCGCGCACAAGGCGAACAGCCAGGCCGAGACCAGCCGGGGATTGCGCCGAGCCAGCGCCGGGTCGGTACGGGCGGCCGTGCCCGGGCGCAGGAGCACGGTGGGGGAATCAAGAACGTCTGAGGACATGCCGGTTGGTGTAGCAGGGGAGGCGGCAGCTTCGCCAGCGGTGCGCGCCCGAGCGGGCATGCTTGGCCAGGGCGCCCGGCTTGCAGGGCGGCCCTGCCGGATGCTAACGCGGCCGGCGCTTGGTCGTGCTATGCCTTGGCGCGGCGCCGCGGCAGGATCAGGGTCTGAAACGATGAGGGAAGCGGCCCGGCTGCACCAGGGTTCCAGGCACCAGTCTTTCGGGCAGCAGAGTTCTGACCAAAGCGCCGAGGGCTTTCTGCGGGCCCTGCTCAAGGGGCTGGCCAGGCCGGGGCTGCTGCTGGGCGGTCTGCTCGCCGCTGGCCTGCTGGTGCATTGGCTGCCGGGCCTCGACCATGCCTTGTTCAGTCGGGCGCTGCTACGGGACGGCATGCGCGGCCGGATCATCTTTCTGTGCGTGGGCACGCTGATCTGCGCGGTGGGCCTGCCGCGACAGGCGGTGGGTTTCGCGGCAGGCTTCGCCTATGGACCCGCGCTGGGCATCCTGCTGACGACGATCGCCAACCTGATCGCCTGCCTTGCGGATCTCCTTTGGGCCCGGCTGATCGGTCGAAACTGGGCGCGGCGGCGCGTGCTGCGCGGCAGCCTCGCGCGGCTGGAGGACGTCATCGCCCGCAACCCGTTCACCGCGATCCTGACCCTGCGGCTGCTGCCGGTCGGCAGCAGCCTGATGCTTTCCCTGCTTGCCGGCGTGCTGGACATCGGGGTGGTCCCGTTTCTCGCCGCCACCCTGCTCGGGAGCCTGCCGCAGACGGTGATCTTTGTGCTGGTTGGAGCGGGTGCGCGAATCGGCCATGGCCTGCAGATCGGCCTCGGCCTCGGCTTGTTCGTTGCCTCCGGGATTGTGGGATTACTGCTGCTGCGCCGGAGCCTGCGGGGTAGCTAGGCTGGTTTTCCGACCAGTTTTCGAGGTGGCCCAATCCCGATTCCGGGCCTCTGCCGGACAGCGGAATGTTGTCAAGCTCAAAAATATCAGGATCGGTCAAGACAACACTGCGCGTGCTCCGGATTTTGTTATAAGATGAGATAAGCCTGCCGCTCCCGCAGGTGACCGGCTTCCACCTGAACACGTCGGGGTCAGATACGTGCGCCGTTTCGCCGTCCGCGACGTCAAACTGCTGTTTCCCTTCGTTGTGCTGCTGGTTCTGAGCAGTCTGGCGATCTTCGGCTGGCAGCGTTCAATGGCGGTGCAGCATGCGCGCGAGCAGAGCCTCGTGGCCGCCGACGAATACCATCTGCTGGAATCGATGGCTTTGAAGCTGCGGGAAACCGAATCGGCCCGGCGCGCCTACCTTGCAAGCGACGACGACCGCGATCTGAGCGCGTTCCGGTCGGACGCCCTGCAGCTGTTCTCGACTGCCGGGCGGCTGGAGGAGCGCGCCGCCTCGGACGCCGTGTCGGGCCCGGCCATCTCCGCCCTGGTGCATCTCGTGGACCGCCGCAGAGCCGTGCTCTCGCAGGAGGTTTCCTTGCGCGGCGGCGGCGACTCCGACGGCTCGGAGCTGCAGAACGACCTGCCCGAGGAACGCTATGTGCAAGGGCGGATCCAGGCCGCCGAGAAGACCCTTGATGGCAGCCACGAGTCGCGGCGGCGCAACGTCACCGGAGCGCTTCGCATGTTGCGCTGGCTGGCGGCCGGCGTCGCCGCGCTGGGGGTGTTCGGGGTGCTCGGCGTGTTGCGGCAACTGCACCGGGCCTGGCGAAGGCTGAGCCGTGCCGAGGCCGAGCAGCGTCTGCTGGCGCTGCAGTTGCGTGGCAGCCTGGACAGCCTGAGCCAGGGCGTGGCGGTGTTCTCGGCGGACGGGCTGCTGCTCAACTGGAACATGCGGCTCAACCAGATCCTGGCCCTGCCGATGCCACTGCTGCGGGCCGGCCTGTCCTACCAAGCGCTGGAAAGCCATCTCGCGGCCCAGGGCGAGGCCTTTCTCGAGCCGTTGCCGGTGGTCAGCGTTGATGCGGCGACGGGAGGGAGCCTTTCTCCCGTGGTCTATGAACGGGTGGTTCGCAGAAAAACGGCCGGTGCTGGCAGCCGCGCCAGCGCGGCCCAGGCTGGTGCGGCCCAGCGGCCCGGAACGGACGGAACCCAGGTTGAGATCCGCCGCACCCTGATGCCCCAGGGCGGCTTCGTGCTCACCTTGACGGACATGACCGAGCGCGTCCAGGCCGAGCAGATGCTGCACGAGGCGCAGAAGATGCAGGCGCTTGGTCAGCTGACCGGCGGAATCGCCCACGACTTCAACAACATGTTGACCGTGATCCTTGGAAGCCTGGAGGTTTCCGGGCAGGAACTCGCCGCCGCCGGAAACCAGCAGGTGGCGCTGCTCACGACGCGCATGCGCAGGGCGGCGCAGGCCGCGGAAAGCGGGGCGGCGCTGACCCGTCAGCTGCTGAACTTCGCGCGCAAGCAGCCGCTCACGCCTGTGTCGGTTAATCTCGCCACCGTGCTGCCGAACCTGATGCCGCTGCTGCGCCACTCTGTCGGCGAGACCATCGCGCTGAGTTTCGAGGGAGCGCCCGAGCTTTGGCCGGCGATGGTCGACGCAGCACAGCTGGAGAGTGCCGTGCTCAATTTGGCCCTGAACGCCCGCGATGCGATGCCGCGCGGCGGCAAGGTCACGATCGAGGCCAGTAACGTTGTTCTGCCCGGCTGCGGCACCGATCTGCCCGAGGGGCTGGCGCCCGGGGATTATGTCCGGATCTCGGTGATCGACAACGGACATGGCATGAGCCGCGAGGTGATCGAACAGGCGTTCGAGCCATTTTTCACCACCAAGCCCGAGGGCCGCGGCACCGGCCTTGGCCTGGCGATGGTGCTGGCGTTCGCCCGGCAGTG
Organism: uncultured Acetobacteraceae bacterium; assembly: GCA_964252545.1. Taxonomy (GTDB): domain Bacteria; phylum Pseudomonadota; class Alphaproteobacteria; order Acetobacterales; family Acetobacteraceae; genus Lichenicoccus. The sequence continues at coordinate 7,486 of CAXUNX010000044.1, forward strand.
CGGCGGCCTCGCCACCATCCAGTCCGAGGCGGGGCTGGGCACCAAGGTCTCGATGCATCTTCCGCGAGCCCTTGCGGCGCACAAGGCGGCGACCCAGCCCGGCGTGCAGCAGGAGTCCGTCGAGCCCAGCCTGAGCCGCCGCCGGCCGCGGGTGCTGGTGGTGGAGGACGACGCCGCGGTGCGCCAGATCGCGGCCGAGACCCTGCGTGAACATGGCTACCGGGTGAGCGAGGCAGCCGATGCCGAAGAAGCGCTGCGGCAGCTTGACGGCCAGGCCAACGGCCTCGATCTGCTTCTGACCGACCTCATGCTTCCGGGCGACATCGACGGACGCGGTTTGGCCGCACGTGTGCGCCAGAACGCTCCCGCGATCCCGGTGCTCTATATGTCGGGAGCGCTGGAAAACGTACCCGCCGCCGACGGCGGCAACGAGCAGGCGACCCGCTGGCTGGTCAAGCCGTTCCGCCGGGCGCAGCTCACCGCGATGGTCGGCGCGATGGTGAAGACCCGCAGGGCCGGTCAGGCCGCCTGAGCCACCGGCCCTCGCGCATCGTGGTCGCCCTTGCCGGCGGCCGCCCGAGCCTGTAGACGCGCGGCTGTTTCAAACCGGGCCGGGCCGATCGTGATGGACCTGAAGCAGCATATCCGCAGCATTCCCGACTTCCCCAAGCCGGGGATCATGTTTCGCGACATCTCGACCCTGCTGCGCGACGCCGATGCGTGGCAGGTGGCGATGGGACGCTTGTCGAAAGCGGTGGCGCCGGCGCGGCCGGACCTGCTGGCCGGCATCGAGAGCCGGGGGTTTCTGCTCGCAGCGCCGCTGGCAAGCAAGCTCGGCTGCGGCTTCCTGATGTTGCGCAAGCCGGGCAAGCTTCCAGGGCCCACGGTGTCGCTGAACTACGTTCTCGAATACGGCACCGACAGCCTGCATATCCAGGCTGACGCCGTCATCCCGGGCCAGCGCATCGTGGTGGTGGACGACCTGCTCGCCACCGGCGGCACGATGGCGGCCGCGATCACCCTGTTGCAGAAGGTCGGGGCGGAAGTCGTCGCGGCCGCCGTGATCATCGAGCTCGGTTTCCTCGATGGCCGTGCAAGGATCGGCGTGCCGGTCAGCGCGCTGGTCCGCTTCGACGATTGAAACCGTCCCAGGCCGAGAAACAGGATCTCGGTAATGCGACATCGGCGATCGTCTTGGTTTCGCGGCTGCAGCCGCGCGGAGAAATTGCGCTGAAATCCTGGACGATTTAACCGTCCGGTAATTTGCGAAGCGCTGAATGGTCCGGTCGGGGATCGTTCTTGAGTTCGCAACGGTCTCCTTGCTCGGGGACCGACCGGATGTCGCAGAACACCACGATCTTTGTCGGCGCGGCCAGCCAGATGGAACAGTTGCTGGACCCCGCGATAACGAATCCGATGCTGGCGACCGGCAATATCGGGCTCTATGGCCATCTCAGCGGCGTCTACGACATGGTGCTCGACGGCGAAATGCAGGCCCTCAGCCAGTTGTGGTCGGCCGCAGCACCCGGCGTCGAGGAGAACGGGGTCAACCCGGTGGTCGCCAAGCAGCTGGTCACGATCAGCAACCCCACCGCAGCACCGATCGACGTTCCGGTCGGAACCATCGTCACAACCGCCGACGGGGTCGCCTTTTCCGTCCTGATGACCCGCCGTCCGAGCGCCGGCTGGGTCACCGGCGGCACGCTCGGGGATGGTTCGTGGGGCCACTACGTCATTCCCGCCGGCGCTTCCCTCCAGGTCAGCGTGGAGGCAACGGCGGACGGGCCGTCCGGCAACGTGCTCTCGAACGCGATCACCACCATCGACGGGGTTGCGGGAGCCGAGGTCACCGCCTCCACCGCGTCGACGGTGGCACTTGAGGTCGGCGCCGGCACCGTCACGCTCCGGAACACCACCACCGGCGACGTGGTGATCAGCTCGAGCGACCTGGTCCAGGGTACTGCCGGAACCGGACAGTCGGGGCAGTACCAGGTCGGACGCGACCCGACCGCGACCGGCTTCGAAGCCTTGAACGCGGACGGCAGCTCCTGGCAATACGTGCTCAAGGCGGGATCGCAGATCACCGTGCCGATCTACTCGATCGCGCCAGCCTATGCCGCCAGCACCGGCAACGGCGTGATCCAGGCCATGCTGGCCGAGAACGCTGCGGCCGGCTCGATCATCGGTGGCGTCAACCTGCCTGCGGGCGTGGTGGTCACCGGTTCAAGCGCGATCACCTCCGCCGGGGTGACGCAGCCTTCCGATGCCGCCAGCTTCGGCATCCTCGGCCCCGGAACGTCCAACTACACGGACCGGGTGCAGCAATGGATGACGACGCAGCAGGGCTTCCTGCCGTCGGAGGCGAACGTCAACGTCGACTACACCCAGCTCTGGACGCCGCTCGATCTCGCCAACTGGAAGAGCCAGGTCGATCTGCTGCGGTCGCAGGGGGTGATGAACGTCGCTCCGGTCTGGTCCGACAACGAGCTGAGCGACGTCGCGACCTCGGATGCGTTCGCAAACATCCGGGCCGCGGCGCTGTATGGCGGCGGCCTCAGCGTCGATGCGCCACCCGAGTTCGTCTTCGACCTGGCTCAGGGCGACAACGCCTACATCCCGGCCCTCGAGGCGCTGTTCAGATGGTGCACCGCCAACGGGCTGCGCTCCTCGATGATCCTGTCGCCGGACGGCGGCGCCGGCAATGATCCGAACCTGCTCGCCAACACCCAGAAGCTGGTGGCGCAGCTCCAGGCCGCCGGTGCCATGCCGAGCCAGTTCATCATGGAGAATTACAGCCAGGTCGCGGCCGGGGTGGGCGACTATTTCTCGCAGTCGGCAAACTCGCTGAACGCGGTCTCGGAGTGGCTTGCCACGGTGCCGATGGCGTCGACGGCCTCGGAGTCGAACCTCGAAATTGCCGGTCAGGTCGCGGCCGATCACATCATGACGGGGGTGAGGCCGAGCGAGGCCGTGGCCGGCAATTCGGCCCTTCAGCCTTATGACGACGTGCAGGTGTTCGCGCAATCGGCCTCAACCGTGATGACCGCGACGGTGACATGCGGCAGTGCGGATCTGGGTCGATTGCAGGCGACCGCCGGCGGCACGGTGTCCGGCGACGGCTCGACGGCGACGATCTCGGGCACCGCCATCGAGGTGGCGGCCGAGCTTCAGGGCCTACGGTTCCTGCCGAACACGGGGGCGGTCGGAAACGAGACGCTGGTGCTGCGCATCCTCGATGCGGCCGGGCCGATCGAGGGCACAACCGTTGTTTCAGTTGACGACGCGGCCTCGCAGTCGCCGGCTGCCGGCCAGTTGATCACCCTTGGCGGCACGAATTCGATGTATTCGGCGCAGAACGGCGACACCGTCGATTGCGGCAGCGGCGCCGCCACGGTGGATGCGGGCGGCGCTTCCGTGCTGGTGCATGGAGGCGCGGGATCGCTGCTGTTTATCGGCGGCGGCGGTGCGGACACGGTGACCGGCGGCAGCGGGACGGCCACGCTGATCGGCGGCAGCGGGGGCGGGATCTTCATGGGAGGTGCCGCGGGGCACAACGTGCTGGTGGCCGGCGGCGGCAACACCACGCTGACCGGCGGCGGCAGCGGCGACGCGTTGTTCGGCTCTTCGGACGGCCATGACGTGATGGCCGCCGCCGCGGGGCGCGAGAGCCTGATCGGCGGTGGCGGGGATACCACCATGACCGGCGGTGCCTCCGCCGGCGCGGTGATCTTCACCGGGGGCAACACCACCGTGAACGGGGGCGCTGCCGGCGGCGACACCGTGGTGGGAGGCGCCGGCAGCCTGATCGTAAACAGCCACGACGACGCGGTGTTCGCCGGCAGCGGCGCCACTTCCGTCAACGGTGGCGCCTCGGGTGCTGACTCCATCATCGGCGGCAGCGGACCGCTGGACGTTGCCGGACATGGCGACAACATGATCGTGGTCGGCGGCGAAGGCGCCTGCAGCATCAATGCCGGCAGCGGCGCCAACGTGATCTTCTGTGGCAGCGGAGCGATGAGCCTGGTGGAGGGCGGCGGTCCCGCCACCGTGGTTGCCGGGCATGGCAGCGCTTTGATCAATGCCGGCGCTGGCGCGATGGTGCTCGACCTGGTGCGGGGTGCCGATGGCGGGTCCGACATCATCCGCGGGTTTCGGCCGGGCACCGACCAGATCGCGCTGTTCGGCTATGGCGCCGGGGCCACGAGCGTGCGGCCGTCCGCGGGCGGCAGCATCATCAGCCTGCCGGATGGAACCAGCCTCACGCTGACCGGAGTGGGCGACCCCGGTCGGCTCCTGATGGCCTGAGACCTGCCTGGCCTTGCGAAGCCAAGCGCCCAGACCCCAAAACCGCACCCCTTGCCCAACCGGGCCGTCACGGCGCTTGGCTAACCGGCGGCGACGAAGTTCTCCAGCCAGTGGATCGTGTAGTCGCCGGCGCAGAAGCCCGGGTCGGCCAGGATCCGCTTGTGCAGCGGGATCACCGTCTTGATGCCTCCGATCACGAACTCGTCGAGTGCGCGCTGCATCCGGCTGATCGCCTGCATGCGGCTGGGGGCGTGCACGATCAGCTTTGCCACCATGCTGTCGTAATAGGGGGGCACCACGTAGCCGGCATAGAGCGCGCTGTCGATCCGGACGCCCAGTCCGCCCGGAGGATGGAACATCTCGACGCGCCCTGGCGTCGGCATGAAGCTTTCCGGGTCCTCGGCATTGATGCGGCATTCGATGGCATGGCCGGAGAACCGGATGTCGGACTGCGTGTAGCCGAGGCGGGCGCCGGCGGCGATGCGGATCTGCTCGCGGACCAGGTCGACGCCGCACACCATCTCGGTGACCGGATGCTCGACCTGCAGGCGGGTGTTCATCTCGATAAAGGCGAACTGACCGTCCTGGTAGAGGAACTCGAGGGTGCCGGCATTGCGGTAGCCGAGCGTCTTGAGCGCCGCGGTGGCGATCGCGCCGATGGAGTCGCGTGCCTGCGCATCGAGCGCGGGCGAGCCTGCCTCCTCGAGCAGCTTCTGGTGGCGGCGCTGCAGCGAGCAGTCACGTTCGCCCAGATGCACGACCTCGCCGTGGTTGTCGGCCAGGATCTGCAGCTCGATATGGCGCGGCCGGTCGAGGTACTTCTCCAGGTAGACCTCGTCGTTGCCGAAGGCGGCGCGGGCCTCGGTGCGCGCCACGCGCCAGGCCTCTTCCAGCTCCGCGTCGCTCGCCGCGACCTTCATGCCGCGGCCGCCGCCGGCGGCGGCCTTGATCAGCACCGGATAGCCGACGCTGGCTGCCACCGCCCGCGCGGTCTCGAGGTCGGGCAGCGCGCCGTCGGAACCCGGCACGAGCGGAATGCCTAAGGTGCGCATCGCGGCTTTCGCCGTGATCTTGTCGCCCATCATCCGGATATGGTCGGGAGAGGGTCCGATGAAGGTGAGATCGTGGGCCTCGACGGTCTCGGCGAACACGGCGTTCTCCGACAGAAAGCCGTAGCCGGGATGGATCGCATCCGCGCCGGTGATGGTGGCCGCGGTCAGGATCGCGGCCACGTTGAGATAGCTGTCGCGCGAGGCCGGAGGGCCGATGCAGACGCTTTCGTCGGCAAGGCGCACATGCATGGAGTCGGCGTCGGCGGTGGAATGCACCGCCACCGTCCGGATGCCGAGTTCGCGGCAGGCTCGCAGGATACGCAGCGCGATCTCGCCGCGGTTGGCGATCAGGATCTTGTCGAACATGGTCCTGGCCGGATCAGTCGATCACCGCCAGCACTTCCCCGAACTCCACCGGGGCGCCGGAGGTGACGAGCATGCGGGTCAGCGTCCCGGCACGCGGTGCCTTGATCTGGTTGAAGGTCTTCATGGCCTCGATGAGCATCAGGGTCTGCCCGGCGCTGACCTGCTGGCCCTCGGTGACAAACAACGCGGCCCCGGGCTCGGGAGAGAGGTAGGCGATCCCGACCATCGGGCTCTTGATCGCGCCGGGATGCTTCGCGTGATCGGCGACCTGGCTATCGGCCGCCCCCGCACCGCTGGTGGCGCTGCCGGTGGGCTCAACCACCGCCACGCTGGCGGCAACCGGAGCCAGCGCCTGCATGATCGCCGGCGCGCGCACCACCCGGATGCGGCTGTCCTTTTCGGCGATCTCGATCTCCGTCAGCCCGGTCTCGTTCAGGATGTCGGCCAGGGCGCGGATCGCATCGGCGTCCACCAGCAGGCGGCTCATGGATCGTCCTCGTCCAGCAGGGTTTCCGCCATCGCCGTCAGCGCCAGGGCGTAGCCACGCACCCCAAGCCCGCAGATCACGCCCAGCGCTGCCTGCGAGACGTAGGAGTGCCGGCGGAATTCCTCCCGGCGATGGATGTTCGACAGATGCACCTCGATCACCGGCAGGCCCACCGCCAGCAACGCGTCGAGCAGCGCGATCGAGGAGTGGCTGTAACCCGCCGGATTGATGACGATTCCACGTGCCCGGCCCCGGCATTCCTGCACCCACGAAATGAGTTCGCCCTCCCCGTTGGTCTGGCGGAAATCAATAGCGACATCCAGTCGCTCTGCGGCCTGGATGCAGGCCTGTTCGACGTCGTCCAGGGTCGCGCGGCCATAGATCGCAGGCTCCCGCAGCCCGAGCATGTTCAGGTTCGGTCCGTTCAGCACGGAGATCAGCGGCGGCCCCATGGCCGGGGGCGTTAGCATGATGGCCGACGCTCTCCAAGCGCTGTTGGCCCTGGGCACGGCGCCGGGCTGGGCAGCCGCTGCTGGGGCAGGGTTCGATCAACGGCACCGGGCACGCTTTGTTCCGCTGAGTCCAGCACTCTGGTTGCATCGCACAAAATAGTTCCTGCAGAGCCCCAATAACACTTTTCGAGATCGGATTGATAGCGATCAGAATCCGTAACGACCTCCAGCATCGAAGAAGCAGCAACCGCGGCTTTGCTGCTGCCCAGCCCGAACTGTCGCCATTGAGGCTTGATCTCCATGCTTGGTTCATCGTCTATTACTCTGGATTGCAGGAGCAGAGTTGATCGTGACGCTAGGGACCCGTGCAGCTTTTCCGATCTCGATCCCGGCGCGTGTTCTGATCTGCCTGCTGCCGCTCGCAACCAACCTGGTTGGCGCGTGCGGCCTCGAGGCCCGAGCCGCGGAGGCCGCGATCGGCACTCGCGGCCAGCTTCCGAACGCATCGCCGCCGGTCACCGCCTGGGCGGATTCGGTGCATGCAGCGTTCGCCCGGCAGGCCCACGAAGCGGTGGTCGCCGCCCATCGGGCTTTTACCGAAAGCGGACTGGCCAGCTGGTATGGCCGCGCCTTTGCGGGCAAGCGCACCTCCAGCGGCACCCGGTTCAACCCGATGCAGCTGACCTGCGCGCATCGCACGCTGCCGCTCGGCACACGGCTGCTGGTGACCTCGCAGGATACCGGCCGCTCGGTCATCGTCACGGTCAATGATCGCGGCCCCTATGCCGGGCCTGACCGCATCATCGATCTCTCGACTGCCGCGGCGACCCGGCTTGGGATGGTGCATGACGGCCTGAACACCGTGACGCTCAAGCGCGTGGCGCCTGCGGCGGCCGATGTCGAGGTCGCTCAGGCCCCGAACGGCGACGGCAGCAATCAGGCGGGTGCGGCGTCGGCCGGCGCTTCGGTATCATCGCGCGACCGCTAGGGGCGTATCCTACCGACCGGCTGGATCCGCAGCCGGCTAGTCCTCGGCGACGTGGTCCGCCACGAACGCGCCCCGGCTGCCCAGAGGCCTCGGGTCCCCTACCGTGCTGTCTTGTTCGGTCTGCAGCTCCAGCTCGGCGTTCAGCTCGGCGCCAAGCAGCACGACATAGGCGGTCACAAAGAACCACATCATGATGCCGATTACGGCGCCCAGCGGCCCATAGGTCGCATCATAGCTCGCGACGTGGCCGACATAGTACGAGAAGCCGGCGGAGGCGATCAGCCATAGCACCGTCGAGACCACCGCGCCGGGCGTGACCCAGTGCCATCTTGCCTCCTGGCGGGATGGCCCGAACCGGTAGAGCAGAGAAAAAGCCGAGACGATAAACAGCACCAGCAGCACCGGGCTGCCGATCCTGATCAACAGCTGGGTCTGCTGTTCGACGATCTCGAAATGGAAGTGCTGCGGCACGAAGTCCAGCAGCGCCGGCAGGAACACCAGCAGCGCCAGGGTCAGCACCGCGCCGATGATGCCGCCCAGGGTCATGCCGAGCGCTGTGCCCTGGAACCGGAAGAACGAGCGGCTTTCGCGCTCGTCGTAGGCGATGTTGAGTGCTGCGAGCATCGACTTGGTACCCGCCGAGGAAGACCACATCGTCACCAAAACGCTGATGATGAGGCTGATGGTCAGGGTGCCGTGGTCCTTGCTCACCAGCATGTGGATGCGATCGTCGATCAGCGTGTAGGCGGGTCCGGGCAGCAGGTGCTTGAGCACCTTCATCTGAGGCTCGACGGTTTGCGGATCAAAGGCGAGCCCGTAGATCGAAACCAGCATGCTGATGGCCGGGAACAGCGCCAGGGTGCCGTAGAAGGCGCAGCCGGCGGCGGCAAGTCCGATACGGTCGGAGATCATTTCGGAGAAGGTGCGCTTCAGCACCTGCTTCCAGCCCTTCCAGGGGATCTGCGTCGGCACATGCGCTTGCCGCCCGACGCGTGTCTCGCCGCGCCGACCGGTTGACATGTCCTCGCCTTGGCGCTGGCCGACTGCACCGTCCCGCATCAAGCAACCTCTCCGTTCCGCAGGTGATGGTCTTTAGCCGGTTTGTATCAACGCCGTCCGAGCTCTCGCATCAAGGGGCAAGCATGATTTGGGTTGCATCCGCGGCCGGGCGGCCCCATATGGCGTGCACGCAGCAACGCACGTGCCACTGGCCCACTGAGGTTACGCAACGACGTCAAGCGTTCTGGCAATCGGGACCCCTGTTTTTCGACGGGGCCCCAGTCTTGGTCGCCGGTCCGTTAGACCGTTTCGCAACGCATCCATCGCCTGATCAGGTGGATGACACAGATGGGAGGGGCGCGATGACACCCAAAATCGCCTGCTTTCTGGCCGACCAGGCTCCGGCAACGCCGTGCCTGGTGGTTGATGTCGACCGCGTGGAAGACCGCTACCGCGAGTTGCGCGCAGCCCTGCCGCTCGCACGGATCTTCTATGCGGTGAAGGCCAATCCGGCCCGCCCGGTGCTTGAGCGGCTGGTCTCGCTCGGCTCGTGCTTCGACGCCGCGTCGTGGGAGGAGGTCAGCTCCTGCCTTGCGGCGGGTGCCGCCGCCTCGTCGATCTCGTTCGGCAACACCATCAAAAAGCCCACCGCTATCGCCCGCGCCCACGCAGCCGGGGTTGCGATGTTCGCGTTCGACAGCGACGAGGAGCTCGACAAGCTGGCGAGACATGCGCCGGGAAGCCGGGTGTATTGCCGGATCCTGGTCGAGAACGAGGGCGCCGACTGGCCGCTCTCGCGCAAGTTCGGCACCAGCATCGAGCATGCGGCCAGCTTGATGCTGCGCGCCCGGGAGCTAGGGCTCGATCCGTACGGCTTGTCGTTCCATGTCGGCAGCCAGCAGACCAGCACCGAAGCCTACGAGGCCGCGATCGGCAAGGTCGGGCTGCTGTTCACCGATCTGGCGGCCGGCGGCCTGGATCTGCGCATGGTCAATCTCGGCGGCGGCTTTCCGGTGCAGTACCGCGAGGACGTGCCCGACATCGACCAGTTCGCGCTGGCGATCACCCGGGCGCTGACGCGCGCCTTCGGCAACGCGCTGCCTGAGACGGTGGTGGAGCCGGGCCGCTTCATCGTCGGCGACGCCGGGGTGGTGTCCTCCGAGGTGGTGCTGGTGAGCCGGCGTGGCAGCAGTTCCAGGGACAATCTGCGCTGGGTGTATCTCGATATCGGCCGCTTCGGCGGCCTGGCCGAGACCGAGGGGGAGTCCATCCGCTACCGCCTGCGAACGCCGCACGATGGCGGTCGCACCGGGCCGGTGGCCATCGCCGGCCCCACCTGCGACGGCGCCGACATCCTGTACGAACGCAGCGACTATCGTCTGCCGCTTGATCTCGCATGCGGCGAACGCGTCGAGCTGCTTGCCGCGGGCGCCTATGTCTCGACCTACTGCTCAACAGGGTTCAACGGCTTTGCGCCGCTCGCCGAACACTACATCTGAGCCTGGTGTCGAGGTTTGTTGCATCGGTGGCGATCGTGCTCCATAGGCGGTCGTCACCGACGGAGTGTCTCCCACCGGTGGTCCGATCGTTGCGTGTCCATGCCGGCTGATCTGTTGGGCCAGCCCAGCATCGCAGCGCCGGCCGGGTGGCGCCCTCAGCCATGCAGCCGCGAGATGTCGAGCAGGACGGCTGCCTCGTTCTCCTTTTCGTCGAGCCGGTCGCGGATCAGGTCGCGGATACTGATCATGCCGGCGAGGGCGTTGTGTGAGACCACCGGCATGTGGCGGATCCGCCGCTCCGACATGATCGCCATGACGGCGTCGATACGGTCTTCCGGCTTGCAGGTGATCACCGGGCTGGTCATCACCTCCTTGACCTTGACGATCAGCGCGTCGGCGCCCCGGCTTGCCAGCAGCTTCACCAGGTCGCGTTCGGAAAAGATGCCGACGATGCCGCCCTTGAGGTTCTCGACCACAACCGCGCCGACCCGCCGCTCGGCGAGCAGGGACACCACATGGGCGATGGTCGCCTCCGGCCGGACCGTGGCGCAGGCGCGGCCCTTGCGGTCCAGGATCTTCTCAATCAGCATTCGCGGCTCCTTGGTGATTTGAACAGGGTTGGCAGGAGATCTGGGCGGCAAACGCCCGGGTAGAGGGCGGGGCCGCGTGAAATCGCGGTCATCCTTATGCAACCGCCGCCCGGAGACCAGCGCCGGCGGCGACCGGACACAGCGGCAGGCCGCCTGCCAGGAAGGCTGCAAGCAACAGCAGGTCGGGCGCGCCGGTCAGGCCGGACTGCGCGGCATCGATCGCGGCGGCGCCGAAGATCAGCGCAGGCGTGGCAAGCGGCAGCACCAGCAGCGGCAGCAGCACCCCGCCCCGGCGCGCACCCAGCACGATGGCCGCCGCCATGCCGCCGATCAGCGAGAGCACCGGCGTGCCGAGTGCGAGCCCGCCCAGCAGCAACGGCAGCGTCGCCGGCCGCATCCCCAGCATGATCGCAAGCGGCCCCGAGGCCAGCAGCAGCGGCAGGCCGGTGGTAAGCCAGTGCGCCACCATCTTCGCCAGCGCCACCGCGGCGGCGGGCAGGCCGCAGAGCATGAGCTGGTCGAGCGCGCCGTCCTCGAGCTCGGCGCCAAACAGCCGGTCCAGCGGCAGCAATGCGGCAAGCAGCGCACAGAC
>CAXUNX010000045.1:0-18768 GCA_964252545.1 uncultured Acetobacteraceae bacterium
CCCTAAACCCCATCCCATACACCGTCAACTCCAAATCCAACCCACACCAGAGAGATGACAGAGATGATCCACTCAGAGCGCCGCCTTGCGTGAACCGGAGGACGCCGTCTTCCGGCTCTCCGGGAACGCCGTCTCCCAGCCGCCGCCAAGCGCATTATAGAGCTGCACCAGGTCGCTCGACACGGCAGTGGTGCTGCTCGCTAGCTGCCCCCGCGCATTGAACAAGCCGCGTTCGGCGTCGAGCACGTTCAGGAACGTCTGCAGGCCATGCGCATATTGCTGCTGCGCTAGGCCAAGCGCCCGCTGGTAGGAAAGCACCGATCGCTGCACGGCATCACGCTTGCGCTGGTCGTCGGCATAGGCGGTGAGCGCATTATCGACGTCCTGCCAAGCCTGCAACACCGTCTTCTGGTAGTTAACCGCGGCCTCCTGCTGGCGTCCCTGGTTGAGCAGCAGCTGACCCCTAAGCTGGCCGCCCTGGAAGATCGGCAGGCTGATCGACGGGCCGAACGTGTAGGCGCGTGCGCTCCAGAAGCCAAGATCACGGATCGACAACGACTCGAAGTTCAGCGCCCCGCTCAACGTTACCCGCGGATAGAACGATGCAACCGCAACGCCGACATTCGCCGTGGCCACATGCAACTGCGCTTCTGCTTCCCGGATGTCCGGCCGCCGTCGCGCCAACTCCGACGGCACCCCGATCGGCACCCGCGGAGGCACCGGGGGCACCGGCCGCGCAGCCTCCAGTTCAGCCCGCAAGGCTTGCGGAGGTTCACCGAGCAGCAATCCGATGGCATTGATCTGCTCGGCGATCTGCCGCTCGGCATCAGGCACCTGCGAGACAACGCTGTCGAGCTGGGAGACTGCATTCTCGACATCCAGGTCCGTGGTCAGCCCACCCGTGAACCGCGCCCGGGTCAACGCGACCGATTGCTGCGCCACGCGCAGGTTGTCGCGCAGGATGGCGAGCTGCTCCTGCTGCCCGCGCAACGTCATGTAGTCGCGTGCCACCTCGGCGAACCGCGCGATCAGGATCGATCGGCGATCCTCAAGTGAGGATTGCAGCGTCGCATTCGCCGCCTCCACGGACCGCCTAACACGTCCCCAGAGGTCAAGCTCGTAGCTGGCATTGATCCCGTCCTGGAAGATGTCTACCGCTGGCACCTGGGCTGAACCCAGCTCTTGGCGCACGCCTCCGCTGACGCTGTTGCCTCCAAACAGCGGGCTGAGGCCGCCACCACTCACCGCGTCCTGCAGGCCACGCTCGATCTCCTTCGAGCTAATCTGCTCACGCGTATAACCGGCACTGCCGTTCAGGGTCGGATAGTTGCTCGCGGCAGAGATCCGCAACTGAGCGCGACTCTCCGCCAGCCGCACCGCCGCGAGACGCACATCGAGGTTTTCCCGTGCCACCCGCCCTTCCAGGGCCGTGAGTTCGGGATCCTTGAACTGATTCCACCATCTCGGATCCGGCGGAGCATCGACCGGCACGCTCGCTGGCCTGCTCCGCCTCCGGCGGGCGTCCGCCTGCTCGTTTTGATGCGTTCCGATCCAGCTGGTCGGCGACCACAGGTTCGGGCGGTGATAGTCCGGACCGACATCGCAGCCAGACGTGAGCAGCGCCGCAGCAAGTGCGGCTGGCATGAAGGTTCTGCTCCGCACGTGCGACCCCATCAGCGCTGACCGACCCGTTCGGTCAGCGTTGACAACCTATCCGCTTTGCTTTGATCGTCAACGTGCATGACGTCAGCTGGCTGGCGCGACCCACGAGGACAGGCACAGTGAGCCAGCAGGAAGACCATTCGGCCGCGAAACGCCAGCAGATCATCTACGGCGCGGAGCTCGTATTCACCGAGTGCGGCTATGAAGGTTCCAGCATGTCACGCATCGCCGCCGAAGCCGGGGTCTCCAAAGGCACGCTGTACAATTATTTCGACAGCAAGTCGGCGCTGTTTGCGGTGTTTGTTGAACAGAAGGCCGGCAACAGCCTGGCGCACATCTTCCAGACCGCAGCCGAAGAGGACGACGTACGTTGCGCCCTCCGCACCATCGCTTTGCGCATGCTGGAGATGATCCTGGCTCCGGACAACCTGGTGCTTTACCGGATTGTGGTCTCGGAAGCCGTCAAGTTCCCGCATCTGGCGACCGTGTTCTGGCAGTGGGGGCCTCGCCGTGCCATCACCTACATGACCGACTGGATCAACCGGCAGGTCGCCGCTGGTCGGCTCCTGGTTGAGGATCCGCCCTTCGCCGCCGAGCAGTTCCTGGCACTTTGCCAGGCCAGGACCGCGATTCAGATGCGATTGCAGATCTTGCCGGAACCCAGTGCGGAGGATCTCGAGCTTGTTGTTCAAGGCGCGGTGCGCCTGTTCCTCGCCGGCTACGGCCTCGACTCCCTTGCATGCAGGGAGCCGAGAAGCTAGGTAGCGGCGTCCAGGCCGGCGGGCTGCTGTAGCTCAGTGGTAGAGCACTCCCTTGGTAAGGGAGAGGTCGACAGTTCAATCCTGTCCAGCAGCACCAGTCCGCGAGATCGCCATGTCCGAGCCCACGACACCGACCCCTCCTACGCTGGTCGCGCCCGATAGCCAAACACCCGCGGCACCGGCACGACTGGCCCGGCAGGCCGCAGCGCTGCGAGAGAACCTGCGCCGACGGAAGCAGCAAGCGCGCGAGCGTGCCTCGAACGCCGCTCCTTCACCGCCGCCGCCAGTTCAGGATGTCTGAGCACGCCGCGTCCGACGCCTAGTGATGGCCGGAAAACCTGATGGGGAGGATCGTCGATGCCGGTGATGCCTGATCGCTGGATCCGTCAGATGTCGGTCGAGCACGCCATGATCGAGCCATTCGTGGAAACCCAGCACCGCGACGGCGTCATCAGCTATGGTCTTTCCTCCTATGGATACGACGCGCGTGTCGCGAGCGACTTCAAGATCTTCACCAATGTCGATAGCGCAGTGGTCGATCCAAAGGACTTCAATCCTAGCAGCTTTGTCAGCCGAAACGTGCCGGTATGCATCATCCCGCCGAACAGCTTCGCACTGGCTCACACCATCGAGTATTTCCGGATCCCGCGCGACGTGCTGGTGATCTGCCTTGGCAAGTCCACCTATGCGCGCTGCGGCATCATCGTCAACGTGACCCCATTGGAGCCCGAGTGGGAAGGGCAGGTGACGATCGAGATCAGCAACACCACGCCCTTGCCAGCCCGGATCTACGCCAACGAGGGGATCTGCCAGTTTCTGTTTCTGCAGGGCGCTGGTCCGTGCGAGATCAGTTACGCCGACAAGGCGGGGAAGTACATGGGCCAGCGCGGCGTCGCCACCCCCCGGATGTAAGGAGACAGACTTCAGATCATGGACCGTTTCCTGATACAAGGCGGCGCGCCGCTGCATGGCTCGATCTGCATCGGTGGAGCAAAGAACGCGGCGTTGCCATTGCTGGCAGCCGGATTGCTCACCTCCGAACGGCTTGTGCTCAGCAACGTGCCGCGGATCGCCGACATCGACACGATGGCTGAGTTGCTCCAGCGTCACGGCCTCGGCGTGGACGACGCAGGAGACGAGCGTGCCGCGCTGTCGATCGGCGGGGACATCACCTGCACCGAGGCGCCCTACGAGATCGTGTCCAAGATGCGTGCCTCGATCCTGGTGCTGGGCCCGGTGCTGGTACGCTGCGGCGAGGCGCGGGTGTCGCTTCCCGGCGGCTGCGCGATCGGCACCCGGCCGGTCGACCTCCACCTCAAGGGTCTGGAAGCCATGGGAGCGGAGATCCGGCTGGAAGGAGGCTATGTCAATGCCCGCGCGCCGCGTGGCCTGACCGGCGCGCGCATCGTGCTGCCGTTCGCCTCGGTGGGCGCCACCGAGAACCTGGTCATGGCCGCCAGCCTGGCGCATGGCCGCACCGAGATACTCAACGCCGCCCGGGAGCCGGAGATCGCGGACCTGGTGGAATGCCTGCTTGCCATGGGCGCAAGAATCGAAGGTGCTAACACCGACACGCTGACAATCGACGGAGTGGCGCGGCTGCATGGCGCCAGCCACCGGATCCTGCCCGATCGCATTGAATGCGGCACCTATGCTTGTGCGGTTGGCATCACGGGCGGCGACGTCCGGCTGGAGGGTGGCAAGCTCGAGCACCTTGGCGCCGTGGCGCGTGCGCTGGAAGAAGCGGGCGTCGAGATCACCCAGGAGGACGGGGTCGATTCAGCGCTCCGGGTGCGGCGCACTGGCGCGCTGCGCGGCGTTGACGTGATGACAGAACCCTACCCCGGCTTTCCCACCGACATGCAGGCGCAGTTCATGGCGCTGCTTTCGGTTGCCGACGGCGCTTCAATGATGACCGAGACGGTCTTCGAGAACCGTTTCATGCATGTCCCGGAATTAAACAGGATGGGGGCTCGCATCAACGTGCATGGCGCCTCCGCGATCATCCGCGGCGTGCCGGGCCTTTCCGGCGCCCCGGTGATGGCAACCGACCTGCGTGCTTCGTTCTCGCTGATCCTAGCCGGTCTCGCCGCCTCGGGCGAGACAGTGCTGAACCGGATCTACCATCTTGATCGAGGCTACGAGGCGGTTGAACGCAAGCTTTCCGGCTGCGGCGCCCGTATCCAGCGGACCGACTGATAGGCCCGCAAGCGTCCGGAGGTCTGGCTCTTCCGGATCTGGCAGTCAGATGCTACTGCCGCGCGGCTTGCTTCTGCGGCACCGGCGCGGTCCTCCCCGCGCCACGCCGCCCTGCCACGCCGCCCTGCCACGCTGCCCTGCCACGCCGCCGCCGGAGAGCTGATGACCGCGCTGACCAAAGCCACAGCCCTGTTGTCCGAAACTCCCGCGCCGTTGCTGCTTGCCCTGCCCAAGGGACGCATCCTGCGCGAAGCGGCTCCGCTGCTGGCCAGAGCAGGGATCCACCCAGCCAGCGACTGCCTTGAGGAAGACAGCCGCCGGCTCCGCTTCGAGACGTCCGAGCCGATGCTCGACGTGATCCGGGTGCGGCCGTTTGATGTTGCCACTTTTGTAGCCTATGGCGCAGCCCAGCTCGGCATCTGCGGCGCCGACGTGCTGATGGAGTTCGACTATCCGGAAATCTATGCGCCGCTCGAGTTGGGCATCGGCAGTTGCCGCGTCAGCGTTGCGGAGTCCGCGGAGCAAGCCGATGACGAGGACTCCGCGCGCTGGTCGCAGGTCCGGGTCGCCACCAAATATCCGAACATCGCTCGGCGCCACTTCGCGGCACGAGGGATCCAGGCGGAGATCATCCACCTGAACGGCGCGATGGAACTCGCGCCGTGCCTTGGCCTGTCGAGGCTGATCGTGGACCTGGTTCAGACCGGCTCGACCCTGCGGGCGAACGGCCTGCGCGAGACCGAGGTCATCGCCAGCGTTTCCAGTCGCCTGATTGTCAATCGCACCGCCCTCAAGACTCAGCCCGAGACCATCGCCACATGGGTGGCGCGGTTCCGAGCGGCGCTGAGGGAAACCGGAGGGCTTGCGGATGATTGACGGCCTCGATCCATGAACCGGCTGCGTTCCGACGACCCGGGTTTCGAGCGGCAGTTCACCCGCCTGGTCGGCGGGCGCAGGCGCAACGTCGCGCAGGTGGAGGAGCCGGTTGCGCAGATCCTGGATGACGTGCGCCGGCGCGGCGATCTCGCCGTGTGCGAAGCCACCGCCCGCTTCGATCGCCTGACGCTTGCACCCGAGCAGCTGCGTGTCACCCCCGGCGAGATCGACCAGGCCTGCCGCGAGGTGGCTCCTGCGCTGCTCGAAGCGCTGGATTTCGCCGCCCAGCGCATTGAAGCCTTTCACCGGCTACAGCTGCCGTCCGACATCACCCACCGCGACGCCGCCGGCTTGACGCTCGGGCTTCGCTGGAGGGCGCTCGATGCCGTGGGCCTGTATGTGCCGGGCGGCAAAGCCGCCTATCCGTCATCCGTGCTCATGAACGCGCTTCCCGCCCGCGTGGCCGGAGTGCCGCGGGTGGCCATCTGCGTGCCGGCGCCGGACGGCATGCTTAACCCTCTGGTGTTGGCGGCTGCACGGCGGGCCGGAGTGAGCGAGATCTATCGCATCGGAGGCGCCCAGGCGATCGCCGCACTCGCCTATGGCACGCCCACGATCCCGGCGGTCGATCGCATCGTAGGCCCGGGCAATGCCTATGTCGCCGAAGCCAAGCGGCAGGTGTTCGGCAGCGTCGGGATCGACAGCATCGCCGGTCCTTCCGAGGTAGTGATCATTGCGGACGCGCTGAACAACCCGTCCCACATCGCACTCGATCTGCTGGCCCAGTCCGAACATGACGAGCTGGCGCAATCCATCCTGATCACCGACGATCCGGTGCTGGCGGATGCCGTGGCAGAGGCCGTCGAGGCTGCGCTGCTCACCCTGCCCCGTGCGGAAATCGCCGGTGCCAGCTGGCGCCAGCATGGCGCCATCATTCTGGTCGGCGACTGGGAACAGGCCACACGGCTCGTCCACCGGCTGGCCCCGGAGCATCTGCAGCTGATGCTGGCCGATCCCTCGCCGATCTTCGGCAACATCCGTCATGCCGGGGCCATCTTCATTGGTCGGGACTGCCCGGAAGCAGTCGGCGATTACGTCGGCGGCCCGAACCACGTGCTCCCCACCGGCGGCACTGCCCGCTTTGCTTCCGGTCTCTCGGTCTACGATTATCTCAAGCGGACGACCTGGATCGAGGCCGGTCTAGATGCCCTGCGCCAAGTCGGCCCTTCTGCGGTGGCGCTCGCCACCGCCGAAGGCCTTGATGCGCACGCGCGAAGCATCTCTGCTCGGCTCGAAGGAACGTGACGCTGATCCTTGCGCCAGCGTGCCACGCTTGACCGGATCCCCGCCAATCCTCATGTTCCGCGGTTCGCAATCCCGCAAACACCGAGGCCAGTCGCTTGCTTCCCTGCGGAAGCACCGGCGTGGCTGAACTGGAGGCCAGTATGCTTCATCGACCGAGTGAAGGACGCAATGTCTAAGGAAGACATGATTGAGTTCAGCGGCACTGTCATGGAGCTGCTGCCAAACGCGATGTTCAAGGTGAAGCTCGATAACGAGCATACGATCCTCGCTCATACCAGCGGCAAGATGCGCAAGAACCGTATCCGCGTGCTGGCAGGCGACCGGGTCAACGTCGAGATGACCCCATACGACCTTTCGAAGGGTCGAATCACCTTCCGCTTCAAGTAGGAACGATGCGGGACCGCGCCCCGGCGCCACCGCTTGTTCTCGCCTCCTCCTCGCCCCGGCGCCGCGAACTTCTGGCGCAGCTTGGTTTGACGCCGGATCTGATCCTTTCGCCCGATATCGACGAAACCCCATACCGCGACGAGCTGCCGCGTTTCCATGCCGAACGGATCGCCCGGGCCAAGGCCGACGTGGCCGTGCCGCGCTGCGAAAGCACCGCGCTGGTGCTGGCCGCCGACACGGTGGTGGCGGTTGGGCGTCGTATCCTGCCGAAGGCGAGCGACGAGTCTGCCGCTAGACATTGCCTCCGCTTGATCTCCGGACGTCGCCACCGGGTGATCACCACGGTGGTGCTGCGGCACGGAGCCGGAGAGTCGCTGCGGACCGTGGAGAGCGTCGTGGCGTTTTCCCGCATGACGCCGCGGCAGATTGACTGGCTGGTGGCCGCTGGGGATTGGCGCGACAAGGCAGGCGGCTATGCGCTGCAGGGCCACGCCGCCGGGTTTGTACGGTTTCTTTCAGGCAGCCACTCCAACGTGGTCGGGCTGCCGTTGTTCGAGACGGCCCAGTTGCTGCGCAGCCAGGGCGTGCTGCCGTGAAGGCCGAGATCCGTGCCTCCTGCGGTTCTGGCGAGATCCGGGTCGCGGTGGTCGAGCAGGGTCACCTGATGGAGTATGCGCTTCATCGGCCCGCATCTCCCAGCGGCGTGGGTGACCTCTATCTTGGCCGGGTCACGGCAATGCTGCCGGCGCTGGGAGGGGCCTTCGTCGCGATCGATGCCGCGACCGGGTTCCTGCCGCACAAGGAGGGTGCTGCGGGGCTGAGCGAGGGCACGCTCATCCGAGTGCGGGTGACCCGCAGCGCGCAGGGCGGCAAAGGCCCGCGGCTGACCGCCGAACCGGGCTGCACCGGCCAAGCTCATGCGACAGCAAACGGCGCCGGACTGATCACCCGCGGTCCGGACGCCCTGCACCGGCTTGCGGTCGAATGGCCGCTTGCACCCATCCTTTGCGACGATCCGGCCGTGCTCGCCCAGTTGCGCCCGACATTCGGTCCGAGAGTGCGGATCGTCCGGCAAGCGTTTGATGACCACCTTGAAGGCGAGATCGAGGCACTCGCCGGTCCCGAGATCGGGCTGCCCGGTGGTTTGCGCGCGAGCATCCATCCCACCCCGGCCTTGGTCGCCATCGACGTGGATGGCGCGGCAAGCAGTGCCGAACGGCGTCCGAAGCAGACCGTCCAGTTCGCGGCCAACCGGGCAGCGATCCCGGCGCTGATGCACCAGATCCGGCTGCGCAACCTCTCGGGTGCCATCCTGATCGATCTTGCAGGTCTCGCCACGCGCAAGCGCAGCGCCCTCGCGCCGGTTATCGAGAGCGCGCTTGCGCGAGATCCCCAGCATCCGCGCCTGCTTGGCTTCACGTCGCTCGGGTTCGCCGAGATCCTGCGGCCACGCACCCATCCCCCCTTGCACGAACTACTGGAGTCTCCGCTCGGCGCCGGATTGGCCGCCCTGCGTGCCGCCGAGCGCCGGGTCGCCTCCGGCACGCCAGCGCCTTGCATCCGGGCCGGCATCGCCGTGGTCGCCGCCCTCGAGGCCGATTCGGACGCATTGAGCCAGTTTGCACAACGCACCGCCAATCCCATCTCGCTCAGGATGGACCCGAACCTTCCCGCCGCCTGCTGGACCATCGAGAATGGCTGACACCCCAACGGTGCTTTCAACCTGCCCGATCTGTGGGCGCGACACCGAGCCGAAGTTGCGTCCATTCTGCTCGCGACGATGCGCCGACATCGATCTCGGCCGCTGGTTCTCCGAGCAGTACCGCACCCCTTCCTTGCGGATCACGCCGGAAGAAGACGACGAGGACCGGCTGCCACCCGCTTGATCAAGGCTGAGGGTTGAGCTAAACGCCAGCGGATGCACCGGTCGGAGGCAAAGCGCGACGGCCGGCAGGATGCCCAGGTAGCTCAGTTGGTAGAGCATGCGACTGAAAATCGCAGTGTCGGTGGTTCGACTCCGCCCCTGGGCACCATCCACCTGACGCCGGGTTCGACTCAAACCCTGACCAATCTGCATGATGCGGCAGCTTTGGTGCTGAAATGACGCGGTCCCGCGCGGATGCAGGCGAGCCGATCCTGGAATTGCGGCCGGATACCTATGGCGGTCGCTTCAGGCATGCCGGACAGGATCTGAGTCTCAGCCTGAAGCTGTGGCGGCTTTGCTTGGCGCTGGGATGGCTGGACGTGAAGCTGCGCTATCGCGGTTCAGTGCTCGGACCTTTCTGGCTGACGGCCTCCACCGCGGTGATGATCGGCGCGCTCGGCATCATCTATGCATTGTTGTTCAAGATGAACCTGCGGGAATATCTGCCTTTCCTGTCGCTCTCGCTCGTGTTGTGGGGGTTCATCTCCGGGACCGTGAACGAATCGACCCAGTGTTTCACCCAATCCGAGAACATGATCCGCTCGACCCGGATGCCTTTCACCGTCTATGCGGCACGCGTTGTCATCCGCAATCTGCTGGTGCTCGCACACAGCGTCATCGTCATTCTGGTCGTTTTCACGATTTTTCGTCTGTGGCCGGGCATCGCCATGCTGCAGATCGTGCCCGGGCTGCTGCTCTGGGTGCTGGACGGCATCGCCGCCTGCATCCTGCTTGGCGCTCTTGGCGCGCGCTTCCGCGACATGGCGCCGATCATCGGCAGCATCCTGCAGATCGTGTTCTTCGTCACGCCGATCATCTGGAAACCTGAGCTGATGCGCCATGGTCAGGAATGGCTGCCGCTCAACCCCTTCTACGACCTGCTGGAGATCGTCCGCCGGCCGTTGCTGGGCGGCACCCTCACCCCGGAGGTGATCTGGGCGGCGATCGGGTTTAGCGCGCTGCTCTGCGGCCTGACGGTGCTGCTGTTCACGCGCGTTCGCGGCCGCCTGGCCTATTGGGTTTGAGGCGATGCCCAGCATCGACGTGCGCGACCTGCATATCTCGTTTCCGCTGTATCACGGCCACGCGCGTTCGCTGAAGCGCATGGTGGCCGCCGCCGCCTCCAGCACCTTGCAGGAGGACCGGCAGCGTCGGATGGTGGTGCATGCCCTGCGCGGCCTGACTTTCTCCTTGCGTGCCGGCGAGCGTCTCGGGCTGGTCGGGGGAAACGGTGCCGGCAAGACCACGCTGCTGCGCTGCCTTGCCGGCATCTACGAGCCGGTGGCCGGACAGGTGACGGTGCGCGGCGAACTTCACGCCTTGCTCGAGACCAACCTGGGCATGAATTTCGAGCTGACCGGTCGCGAGAACATTGCCTTGCGGGGTCTCTATGCCGGGCTCAGCAGCCCGGCCATCCACCGACTTGAGGACGACGTGCAGGCGTTCGCTGAACTCGGTGGTTTCCTCGACATGCCGGTTCGCACCTACAGCTCCGGCATGGTGGTAAGACTTGGATTTGCCCTGGCCACGTCCATCAAGCCGCAGGTGCTGCTGATGGACGAATGGTTCCTGGCCGGGGACGCCGGCTTCATGGCCAAGGCTCGCAACCGCTTGGAAGGTCTGGTTCAACAGGCCGAGATCCTGGTGATCTCGACCCACCAGCCCGACGTGATCGCAGCCTGGTGCACCAAGGTGCTTTGGATGGAACAGGGGATCTTGCGTATGCAGGGGCCTCCCGACGAGGTGCTGCCGGCATATCTCGGCTACCCGATCACAGCGCCGCCGGCAGCCCTGATGCTGGATCCATCATAGGTTTGGTGAGCCGGGTGGGGTTCGAACCCACGGCCATTCGATTAAAAGTCGAATGCTCTACCACTGAGCTACCGGCTCACAGCCACTTGCTGCCCGTCAGGCGGCCTTCTCGGCCGGACGCATCCGCAGGATTCGGTCCGGGTTCTGTACCACGCCGCTTCCCCCCGCGCCACGCTTGATCTTGTCGACGTGGTCCATGCCCTCGATCACCTCGCCGGCGATCGTGTACTGCCCGTCAAGACTCGGCGCCGGCGCAAACATGATAAAGAACTGGCTGTTGGCGCTATGCGGGTGCGCCGTACGCGCCATGCCTAGCGTGCCGCGCACGAACTTCGCCTTGGTGGTGAACTCGGATTTCAAGTCCGGCAACGGGCTGCCGCCGCTGCCGGTGCCGGTCGGATCCCCACCCTGCGCCATGAAGCCCTCGATGACCCGGTGGAAGGCGACGTTGTCGTAGAATCCCTCGGTGCTGAGCGTGCGCAGGCGCTCGGTCGCCAGAGGCGCCAGATCCGGACGCAGCCGGATAACCACGCGGCCACCGGTTTCGAGATCAAGAACCAGCGTGTCGTTTTCGGATGCGGTGCTCTCGGACATGAATGTCTTCCATCAAGGGGTGAGGCAGTCTCAGCTCAGTTTGCCGAGGATCTTGCCGAGCGTGAAAGCAGGAACAAAGGAGGAGATGTCGCCTCCGAGCTGGGCGATCTCCTTCACCAGACGGGAGGAGATGAACTGGTGGCGCTCGGTTGCCATCAGGAACACCGTTTCAATGCCCGGATCGAGCCGATGGTTCATCCCGAACATCTGCACCTCGTAATCGTAGTCGGTCACGACGCGCAGGCCGCGCAGGATGATGCTGGCCCCGTGCTGCCGGGCGCACTGCACCAGCAGCGTGTTGAAGCCCACCACCTCGATCGGCACGCCGGTGCGCACGCTGACCGGATCCACTTCGGCCCGCACGCATTCAACCCGCTCCTCCAGGCTCATCAGCGGCTGCTTGCCGATGTTCTCTGCCACCGCCACCACCAGCCGCTCAACCAGGCAGACCGCCCGGCCGATGATGTCGAGATGCCCGTTGGTGACCGGATCGAAGGTGCCGGGATATAGCCCAACATGCTTGCGGCCGTCAGCCATCGGGATTTTCTCCGGCGGGAGGTTCCGTATCCGGCACGTCCTGCTCGCTCACCGCGCTTTCCTCGATCGTCGCATCCTCGGCGAGTTCGTCCTCCAGCACCGGGAAGACGCTGGCGACCTTCTCGCTTTCGCTCAGGCGAAACAGGGTCACGCCCATCGACTGGCGGCCGGTCACCCGCACCTGGTCGACCGGCACCCGGATCAGCCGACCCGCGTCGGTGACCAGCATCACATCGGTTCCGTGCAGCACCGGCAACGTCGCCACCACGGCGGATCCGTTGCGCGCCGACAGCGTGATGTTGGCGATGCCCTGGCCGCCGCGGCCGCTGACGCGGTAGTCATAGGCTGAGCTGCGCTTGCCGAAGCCTCCGTCGGTTACGGTCAGCAGCACCTCCTCGCCAGCTTCCAGCTCGGCGAACCGATCGATCCCGATCAGCATGTCCTCGGTAGCCGCCTCGCCGCCGACAGCCTCCTCGGCGCTGTCTTCGGCAAGCTCGGGCTCGGCGATCGGCTCCTCCGCGGCGCTCTCCAGGCGGCGCCGCACCGAGACCATGCGCAGATAGGCGGTGCGCTCAGCCACATCGGCTGCGACATGGTTGAGCACGCAAAGGCTGTTCACCTCGTCCCTGGCTGCGAGCCGGATTCCGCGCACGCCGGAGCTGTCGCGTCCGGCAAACACCCGAAGCGTCTCGTCGCCGATCTGGAAGCGGATGCAGCGGCCGGCCCGTGTGGCCAGCAGCACGTCCTGCCCGTCGCGGCAGGTCGCGACGCCGATCAGCCGGTCGCCCTCGTCCAGCTTCATCGCAATCAGCCCGGCCGCACGCACGTTGCGGAAGTCGCTCAACCGGTTGCGGCGCACGTTGCCACTGGCGGTGGCAAATACCAGGTGGAGGCTGTCCCAGAGCTCCTCGTCGTGCGGCAGCGGCAGCACGGTGGTGATTATGTCGCCGCCGAGTTCCGGCAGCAGGTTCACCAGCGCGCGTCCCTTGGAGGTCGGGCTCGCCTCCGGCAGACGCCACACCTTCTCGCGGTAGGCCTTGCCGCCGGACGAGAAGAACAGGACCCACTGGTGGGTATGCGCGTTGAACGACCGGGTGACGATGTCGTCGCCGCGCCGGCCCGCCGCCGTGCGGCCGCGGCCGCCACGGTTCTGTGCCCGGAAGATGTCGAGCGGCGTGCGCTTGATGAAGCCGTCGCGGGTGATGGTGACCACCATCTGTCCTGGCTCAACCAGGCTCTCATCGGTCTGATCGCCGGCCACGTCGGAGATCTCCGTCGCCCGCGGAACCGCGATCTCGCCCCTCACCGCCACCAGTTCGTCGCGGATCACCTCGAGCCGCCGCGGCCGGCTGGCGATGACCTCCAGCAGCTCGTCGATCCGCGCAGCGACCTCGTTCAGCTCGTTGGTGATCTTCTCGCGCTCGAGCCCGGTCAGGCGCTGCAGTCGCAGGTCGAGGATGCCACGCGCCTGCGCCTCGGTGAGCCGCACGCGTCCCGCACTGACCACGTTGCCCTCGTCGTGGATCAGCGCCAGCAGCGGTTCCACGTCTGCCGCGTCCCACTCGTGGCGCATCAGCTCGGCACGTGCCGCGACCGCGTCCGGAGCCGCGCGGATCAGGCCGATCACGGCGTCGATGTTGGCAACCGCGATCACCAGTCCGACCAGCAGGTGGGCCCGCTCGCGCGCCTTGCCTAGGTCGAAGCGCGAGCGGCGCAGCACCACATCCTCGCGGAACGCGATAAAGGCCACAAGCGCGCTGCGCAGGCCCAGCAGCTTCGGCTGCCCGCCGTCGAGCGCCACCATGTTCACGCCGAAGCTGGTTTGCAGCTGGGTAAAGCGGTAGAGCTGGTTGAGCACGACGTCCGGGGTGGCGTCGCGCTTGATCTCGATGACGATCCGCATGCCGGAGCGGTCGCTCTCGTCGCGTATGTCCGAGATCCCCTCGATCGTCTTGGCGCGCACCAGATCCGCGATCCGCTCCTGCAGAGTGGATTTGTTCACCTGGAACGGGATTTCGCTGATGATGATCGCGCGCCGGTCGCGCCGGATATCCTCCACCACCGCGCGCGCCCGGATCAGCACCGAGCCGCGTCCGGTCTCGAACGCCGAGCGGATGCCGGAGCGGCCGAGTATGATGCCGCCCGTGGGAAAGTCCGGCCCCGGCACGATCGCCATCAGCTGGTCCAGGGTGATGTCCGGTTCGGCGATCATCGCCAGGGTCGCGTCGATGATCTCGCCCGGATTGTGCGGTGGAATGTTGGTCGCCATGCCCACCGCGATGCCGGCCGCACCGTTGATCAGCAGGTTGGGATAGGCGGCGGGTAGAACCTTCGGCTCGTTCTCGCTCTCGTCGTAGTTCGGCTGGAACTCGACCGTATCGCGCTCGATGTCTTCCAGCAGGAACATCGCGGCACGCGCCAGCCGGGCTTCGGTGTAGCGCATCGCCGCAGGCGAATCGCCGTCAACGGAGCCGAAATTGCCCTGGCCGTCGATCAGCTTGACGCGCATCGACCAGGATTGCGCCATGCGCACCATGGCGTCGTAGATCGAGGCGTCGCCATGCGGGTGATACTTACCCATCACGTCGCCCACGGCGCGCGCCGATTTGCGGTAGGCCCTGTCGGGGGTGAAGCCGCTTTCCCGCATCGAGAACAGGATTCGCCGGTGCACCGGCTTGAGCCCGTCGCGCACGTCCGGCAGGGCGCGGCTGACGATCACCGACATGGCATAGGCGAGGTAGGAGGTTTGCATCTCCTCCTCGATGGTCACCGGCAGCATGTCGGAGGGTGGCTCAGGAGGAACCGGGAACTCGGGAATGTCGCTCAAATCTTGTCCGCTTTTACGAGAAGCACGTCAGGCTGCCGGAGCGCTCAGGTTCCGGGCCCGGAGGCATGGAGCATCGTTGTATCATGGTTCCGGACACCCATGAAAACCGCAGCCCCGATCCGGCGCGTGGCAGCAATGCGCCGGGTGCGGGCGAGCGGGAGCCTCGGGGCGTTCCGATTTCTAGAACGGGATCTCGTCGTCGAGGTCGCTATGTCCCGGTGCATCCCAGCCGCCGGAGGCAGGCGTCCCGCGGCCGGACGAGGCGCCGCCTCTGGCGGCTGCGGGAGCCTGGCGAGGTGCCGCCCCGCCATAGCCGCCTTCTTCCTCGCCGCCGCGGTTGGAGTCGATCAGCGTCAGCTCGCCGCGGAAGCGGTCGATGACGATCTCGGTGGTATATTTCTCCTGCCCCGACTGATCGTTCCATTTGCGTGTCTGCAACGAGCCTTCAACATAAACCTTGCGGCCCTTGCGCAGGAACCGTTCGGCCACGTCAGCCAGCCTGTCGTTGAAAATGACCACCCGGTGCCACTCGGTCTTCTCCTTGCGCTCGCCGGACGCCTTGTCGTTCCAGCTGTCGCTGGTCGCCAGGGTGAAGGTCACGATCTTCGAGCCATTCTGCGCATTGCGGACCTCCGGGTCCTTGCCCAGGTTTCCGACCAGGATCACCTTGTTGACACTACCGGCCATCGTCACTTCCCGTGCTGCGCCCCGATCGGGCTGGCGTTCTGTCTACCCCCGCAGGGGTGGCGTTCACATCAGAACAGAGTATGAACGAAACCCCCGGCGTAGGAAACAGGCACACGATGGCGTCGAGCGCGACAACCAGGAGCACGGCAGCGGGCTCGATCCGGGTTCGGGGCGCGCGGGAGCATAATCTCAAGAACATCGACGTGGACATCCCGCGCGACGCGCTCACGGTGATCACCGGCCTGTCCGGCTCCGGAAAATCCTCGCTCGCCTTTGATACGATCTATGCCGAGGGACAGCGCCGCTACGTCGAGAGCCTGTCGGCCTACGCGCGGCAGTTCCTGGAGCTGATGGGCAAGCCGGACGTCGACTCCATCGAGGGCCTGTCGCCCGCCATCTCCATCGAGCAGAAGACCACCAGCCGGAATCCCCGTTCCACCGTCGGCACCATCACCGAGGTGCACGACTACATGCGCCTGCTCTGGGCACGCGCCGGCATCCCCTACTCGCCCGCCACCGGCCTGCCGATCGAGGCGCAAACGGTCAGTCAGATGGTGGACCGCATCATGGCGATGCCGGAAGGCAGCCGGCTGCTGCTGCTGGCGCCGGTGATCCGTGACCGCAAGGGGGAGTACCTCAAGGAGCTCGCCGAGCTGCAGCGGCGCGGCTTCACCCGCGCCAAGGTGGACGGCAAGCTCTACGAGATCGGCGATGTGCCGAAGCTCAACCGCAAGGTCAAGCACACGCTCGAGGCGGTGGTGGACCGGGTCGTCGTCAAGGACGGCATACAGCCCCGGCTGGCGGACAGCTTCGAGACCGCGCTGGCACTTTCCGACGGCGTGGTCTATGCGGAACAGGCGCTTCGCGAGGGGGATACCTCCGAGCCTCAGCGCACGGTTTTCTCCTCGCGCTTCGCCTGCCCGGTCAGCGGCTTCACGCTTGAGGAGATCGAGCCGCGCCTGTTCTCCTTCAACGCGCCGCAAGGCGCCTGCCCGGCTTGCGACGGCATCGGCACCGAGCGCTTCTTTGATGCCCTGCTGGTGGTGCCGGATGACAGCCTCAGCCTGTCGCGCGGCGCGATCGCGCCCTGGAACGGCGCCCAGAGCCCCTACTACGACCAGACCCTGCAGAGCCTGGCCCGGCACTTCCGCATCAGCACCACCCACCCCTGGCGCGAGCTGCCCGAGTGGGCCCGGGACGCCATCCTCAACGGCACCACCGAGGAAGTCGAGTTCACCTACAAGGATGAACGGCGCGCCTACAAGGTGGCCAAGCCGTTCGAGGGCGTGCTGAAGAACCTGCGGCGCCGCTTCACCGAAACCGACAGCGCCTGGGTGCGCGAGGAGATGGCCCGCTTCCAGGCCGAGAAGCCCTGCGCCGCGTGTGGCGGCGCTCGGCTGCGCCCGGAAGCGCTTTCGGTGAAAATCAACGGCTTCACCATCGCGCAAGCCTCCGAACTGCCGATCCGACGCGCGCTGCGCTGGTTTTCCGAGGTGGAGGCTACGTTAACCCCGCAGCGTGCCGAGATCGCGCGCCGCATCCTGCGCGAGATCGGGGAACGCCTGCGCTTCCTTGACGATGTCGGGCTCGACTACCTCACCCTGGCGCGCGGCTCGGCGACGTTGTCGGGCGGCGAAAGCCAGCGGATCCGTCTCGCCAGCCAGATCGGCTCGGGGCTGACCGGCGTGCTTTATGTGCTTGACGAGCCTTCGATCGGCCTGCACCAGCGCGACAATGAGCGCCTGCTCAACACCCTCGAGCGGCTCAAGCGGCTCGGCAACACCTTGCTGGTGGTGGAGCATGACGAGGACGCGATTCGCGCGGCCGATCATCTCATCGACATGGGTCCTGCCGCCGGCGTGGGTGGCGGCCACATCATCGCCGAGGGCACCCCGGACGAAGTGGCGCGGCATCCCGACTCGCTGACCGGGGACTATCTCTCCGGACGCAAGCGCATCGAGATCCCGCGTCGACGCCGGCCGTCGGACCCCGAACGGATGATCAGCCTGGTCGGCGCCAGCGGCAACAATCTCAGAAACGTCACCGCCCACTTCCCGCTCGGCACCTTCACCTGCGTCACCGGCGTCTCCGGCGGCGGCAAATCCACGCTGGTGGTCGACACCCTGTTCAAGGCGCTGTCGCGCAAGCTGATGGGTTCGGGCGAGGTGCCGGCGCCACACGAGCGGATCGACGGAATCGAGCTACTCGACAAGATCATCGACATCGACCAGTCGCCGATCGGCCGCACCCCGCGCTCCAATCCTGCCACCTACACCGACCTGTTCGGCCCGATCCGCGACTGGTTCGCCGAGCTTCCAGAGAGCCGCGCCCGCGGCTACAAGCCCGGCCGCTTCAGCTTCAACGTCAAGGGCGGCCGCTGCGAAGCCTGCCAGGGCGACGGCGTGCTGAAGATCGAGATGCACTTCCTGCCCGACGTCTTCGTCACCTGCGACACCTGCAAGGGGGCCCGCTACAACCGCGAAACGCTGGAGGTGAAGTTCCGCGGCAAGTCGGTCGCCGACGTGTTGTCGATGACCGTGGACGAGGCGGTGCCCTACTTCTCGGCCGCCACCCGCATCCATGACCGTTTGTCCATCCTGCAGAAGGTCGGTCTCGGCTATGTGGCACTCGGGCAGCAGGCCACCACCCTGTCGGGCGGTGAGGCGCAACGGATCAAGCTTTCCAAGGAGCTCGCCCGCCGCGCCACCGGGCGCACCCTTTATATCCTCGACGAGCCCACCACCGGCCTGCACTTCGAGGACGTCCGCAAGCTGCTGGAGGTGCTGCATGCCCTTGTTGATCAGGGCAACACGGTGCTGGTGATCGAGCACAATCTGGAGGTGATCAAGACCGCGGACTGGGTGCTCGACCTGGGCCCTGAAGGAGGCGAAGGCGGTGGGCTGGTGGTCGCCGAGGGCACCCCGGAGGCGATCGCCGCGAATGCCGCCAGCCACACCGGACGCTTTCTCAGGCAGACGCTTGCCCTCGGTGAGCCGTCCCGCGAAACCGCGCGCCGGATACGCAAGCGCGCCTGACGAGAACGCCAGCTTCAGGCGGCGACCCACGTGAGGCGGGCATCCTGGAGATCGCCAGGTGCGCGCCCCCGCGGCGTCACGGCGCTCCCCGCAGCCAGGCCCACACCAGCGCCAACCGGTCCGCGACCCCTCGCGCGCCCGATCGGCCGGTCGGCACCGGGT
>CAXUNX010000046.1:0-18644 GCA_964252545.1 uncultured Acetobacteraceae bacterium
GCCATGTGGAGGCCGCCATGCTGGACGGGGCGATGGCGCTCGCCGAGGCGCAGTGCGCCGGCGGACGCGCAGTCCTGGTGCTCAGCGGGCCGGACTGGCATCCCGGCGTGGTCGGCATCGTCGCCGGCCGCATCAAGGAGCGCTTCAACCGTCCGAGCCTGGTGGGCGCGCTGCTGCCCGACGGCACCATCAAGGGGTCCGGCCGCTCGGTGCCCGGACTCGATCTCGGCTCCGCGGTGATCGCGGCCCGCCAGGCCGGGCTGCTGCTGGGCGGCGGCGGCCATGCGATGGCGGCCGGCTTCTCGCTTCGCCACGAACAACTGGACGCGTTCCACCGCTTCCTCGACGATCGCCTGGCGGAGGCGCGCCAGCGTCCGGCCAACCTCGACCTCGTGCTGGACGCGGCACTCGGCGTGGGAGGCGCCACTGTCGAGCTGGCCCGCCATGTCGGGCGGCTGGCGCCGTTCGGCGTCGGCAACGAGGAGCCGGTGTTCGTGCTGCCGAACGTGCGCGTGGTGCGTGCCGAGCGGATCGGCAAGGAGGGCACCACCCTGCGCGTCCTCCTGGAGGGCGAGACCGGCGGTGCGCGGCTCAAGGCGCTGCTGTTCCGCGCCGCGGACGGCCCGCTCGCCCGTTTGCTGGAAGCGCGCGACGGGGCGCTGCTGCACCTGGCCGGCCAGCTTCGGGCGGAAACCTGGAACGGCCAGACGTCGGCCGGCTTGTTTGTTGTTGACGCGGCCTTGCCTTGACCCGTCAGGGCCGCTCCGCTACCCAGCCACGGCGTCCGGTCCCGTTCGTCTAGTGGCCTAGGACACCGCCCTTTCACGGCGGTAACACGGGTTCGAACCCCGTACGGGACGCCACCTCCTGCTTGAACCGATCAGGCTCGGCCGATCTGAAAGCGCTCCCATGGACCTCCAACTGCAAGGCCGGCTGGCCCTGGTCAGCGGCAGCACCGCCGGCATCGGCCACGCCATCGCCAGCGCCCTGTCCCGTGAAGGTGCCAGGGTGATCATCAACGGCCGCTCGCAGGCCGCCGTGGACCGGGTGGTCTCGGCGCTCGCCTCCGTGTCCGGCGCCGAAGTGCTGGGGTTCGCCGGCGATCTCGGCACCGCCGCCGCCGCCGCCGAGCTGATCGAGCGTCATCCCGGCATCGAGATCCTGGTCAACAATCTCGGCATCTTCGAACCCAAGCCGTTCGAGGACATTCCGGACTCCGACTGGATGCGGTTCTTCGACGTCAACGTGCTGAGCGGCATCAGGCTCTCGCGCCTCTGCCTGCCCGCCATGCGTCGCGCCGACTGGGGGCGGATCATCTTCATCTCGAGCGAGAGCGGCGTGCAGATCCCCTCCGAGATGATCCATTACGGCATGACCAAGACCGCGCAGCTCGCTGTCTCGCGCGGGCTTGCGGAAACCGTGGCCGGAACCGGGATCACCGTGAACAGCGTGCTGCCCGGACCCACCAGGTCGCGCGGGGTGGGTGAGTTCGTGGGCGCGCTCGCCAAGTCTTCCGGCAGCTCCCTCGAGCAGATCGAGCACGAGTTCTTCGAAAAGGCGCGGCCGTCATCGCTGCTCAAGCGGTTCGCCTCTCCGGAGGAGGTGGCGTCGCTGGTGGCCTATGTCGCAAGCCCGCTCGCCTCGGCCACCACCGGTGCGGCACTTCGGGTGGATGGTGGCGTGATCCGCAGCGCGTTCTAGAACCGCGCGCGACTCGGGACGTTTGCAAAAAAAGACCAGCTCCACGCGGTGAAACATTCGATAACGCAACAGGCCGACCGCTGAAACTGTTTGAACGAGAGGGGGCAGCGGGAGGAACCGGCTCCGGAAGCTGACGTTGGCTGAAACCATATAGGTTTCGAGCCCATCCCTTATGCGCTCTCCACGCCATCCAACAACGATTCCGGGCCGGTCGGGCGCATGCGGGCAGCATGCGCGGAACCGTGTAGGTGGCTGAGGCCAAGCTGAGCATCGTCGGCATCGGCGCATCGGCGGGCGGGCTGGACGCGTTCCAGCTGTTCTTCGAGAACATCCCGCCGGATAGCGGGCTCGCCTTCGTGGTGGTGCTGCACCTGCCGCAGCATGCCGATCAGGCGATGCTTCCCGCGATCCTCGCCCGCTGGACCTCCATGCCGGTCGAGCAGGCCAAGGACGGCGCCGGCATCTCGCCCAATTGCGTGTATGTGCCGCCTTCGGACTCGGTGACCACCATCGCCGGCGGCCGGTTCCGGGTGCGGCCGCGCGACGAACGGTCCGGCCATGACACGCATCCGATCGACGGCTTGTTCGACAGCCTCGCCGCCGA
This sequence comes from uncultured Acetobacteraceae bacterium, assembly GCA_964252545.1. GTDB lineage: Bacteria > Pseudomonadota > Alphaproteobacteria > Acetobacterales > Acetobacteraceae > Lichenicoccus. Next base: position 2,306 of record CAXUNX010000046.1, read on the forward strand.
GCTGCGGGAGAACGCGATGGGTGTCGTGTTGTCCGGCACCGGCTCCGACGGGGCACTCGGCCTCAAGGCCATCAAGACCGCCGGCGGCCTGACCGTGGCGCAGGGACCCAACGGCAGCGCGTCCGAGCATGACGAGATGCCCGAGCGGGCGATCGCCACCGGCGCGATCGACCTGGTGCTTCCGGTGGAGCAGATACCGGAACAGCTGGTGCGGCTGCACCGCGCCCGCCAGCAGGAAGACGGGCTGGGGGCGGCCACCCCGGAGCAGGTCGAGACCATCCGCCTGAGGATCTGCGCCATCGTGCGCGCCCAGCTCGGGCACGATTTCAGCGGCTACAAGGACAAGACCTTCCTGCGCCGGGTGCAGCGGCGCATGCAGGTGCTCAATACGGCGACCCTGCCTGACTACCTGAGGCAGCTCGAGCAGAGCCATGACGAGGTGGTGCTGCTGTTCAAGGACCTGCTGATCCGGGTCACCAGCTTCTTCCGGGATGCCAGCACCTTCGAGGTGCTGGCCCGCGAGGTGATCCCGCTGCTGTTCGAGAACAAGCAGGCGGACGATGTTGTCAGGGTGTGGGTGCCGGGCTGCGCCACCGGCGAGGAAGCCTACTCGCTGGCGATGCTGTTGCGCGAGCATGCGGACGGGCTGCGAGCGCCCCCCGGCTTGCAGGTGTTCGCGACCGACATCGACGATCCGGCGGTCGGCATCGCCCGCGCCGGCCGCTATCCGAGCGTGCTGCTCGAGGGGATGTCGCCGGCCCGGCGGGCGCGCTTCTTCAGCTCGGCCCAGGGCTCCTGCGTGGTGGCCAAGGAGATCCGCGACATCTGCACCTTCTCCCCCCACAGCCTGGTGCGCGACCCGCCCTTCTCGCGGATGAACATGATCTCCTGCCGCAACCTGCTGATCTATCTCGACGTGAGGCTGCAGACACGGATCATCCCGTCGTTCCATTACTCGCTGGCGCCGGGCGGCATCCTGCTGCTGGGCAGCTCGGAAACCATCTCGCGGCACGAGGACCTGTTTGCTCCGCTCAACCTGTCACGGCGCATCTACCGGCGCCGCGAGGTGCAGAGCTCCCCGAAGCCGATGCCGGAGCAGCAATCGCCGACGCGCGTGCGCCCGTCTGTCGTCGTGGCATCCCGCGAGCATCCGCCATCGCCGGGGCCGCGCGACGGCGCAGCCCCGGGCGGCAAGGCTTCGGAGGCGGACGGCGCCAGCAGCGGCAGCACTCCTGGCTGGGTCGGACGCGCCCGGTCGGGGCTGCGCCTGGGCCTGGATGCCGCCCGCACCCTGCTGCCGGCCGGCGTCGAGGCCGCCGAACTCCGACGCGAGCTGCGTGACACGTGCGAACAGCTGCAATCGGTCACCGAGGAGCACGAAACCGCGCTGGAGGAGCTGCGCAGCGCCAACGAGGAGCTGCACTCCGTCAACGAGGAGCTGCAATCCACCAACGAGGAGCTGGAAACCTCCAAGGAGGAGATCCAGTCGGTCAACGAGGAGCTGCATACGGTCAACGCCCAGCTCTCCGAGAAGGTCGACGAGCTGGACCGCAGTGCCAGCGACCTCAAGAACCTGTTCGACAGCACCGAGGTGGCGACGGTGTTCCTGGACCGCCGGCTGGTCATCCGCGGCTACACCCCGGCGGTGGTCAGCATCTACAACCTGATCCCGAGCGACCATGGTCGGCCGCTCACCGACATCGTCAGCCAACTCCGCTACCACAGCCTGCGCGAGGACGTCGATCACGTGCTCAGAACGCTGCTTCCGCTGGAGCGGCGGATCAGCCGGGTGGACCGCGACATCCACTACATCATGCGCATCCTGCCGTACCGCACCCCGGACAGCAGCGTGGACGGCACCCTGGTCACCTTCCTCGACGTCACCAGCATCGTGCAGGCCGAGACCCACCAGCGGCTGCTGGTCGACGAGCTCAACCACCGGGTCAAGAACATGCTGACGGTGGTGATCTCGCTGGCCTCGCAGACCCTGCGCCACGCCGATTCGCTGGAGTCGTTTTCCGACGCGTTTCTCGGCCGCATCACCGCGCTGAGCGCCTCCTATTCTCTGCTCAGCCGCGCCAACTGGACCGACATCGCGCTGCTCGACGTGGTGCAGGAGGAGGTGCGGCCGTTTTTATCCCGCCAGCGCGACAACATCCTGCTCGAAGGGCCCGCGGTAAGGCTGTCGCCGCAAGGAGCGCTGGCCATCGGCATGGCGGTGCACGAGCTCGCCACCAACGCGGTCAAGCACGGCGCGCTGTCGGCGCCGGCCGGCACCGTGCATGTCACCTGGCGGATCGATGCCGGGGACGCCACACCGGCGCTGGTGCTCGACTGGCAAGAGAGCGGCGGTCCGCCGGTGCAGACGCCGCGTTCGCGCGGCTTCGGCACCACCCTGATCGAGCGCGGCTTCGCCCACGAGATGTCCGGGGAGGCGACCATCGAGTTCCATCCGGAAGGGGTGCACGCCAGCCTGTGGGCGCCGGTCGGAAGCGCCGTGCTGCTGCCTGCCACTGAAGGGGTTGGATGATGGTTCACCATGTCCGCCAGGCGGTTCCGAAGGCGGCCGTTCCGGGCTTGCGGGTTCTCGTGGTGGAAGACGAGTTCATGATCGCCATGCTGATCGAGGAAACCCTGCAGGACCACGACTATGCGGTGATCGGGCCGTTCAACAGCCTCGACCAGGCGCTGGACGCGGTGGCCGGCGATCTTCCGGACGCAGCGCTGCTCGACGTCAACCTGCGCGGCGAGAAGGTTTATCCGCTGGCCGAGCTGCTCCACCGGAGCGGCGTGCCGTTTGTGCTGTTGTCCGGCTATGGCAGCGACGCGATCCCCGCCGACCGCCCGGACTGGCAGGCCTGCAGCAAGCCGTTCAACCCCAAAGAGCTGATCAACGCGCTGGCGCAGCAGATCGCCTCCCGCTCTGAAGCCACCCACTGAGCTGCATAGACGGCAAGGCAGGCCCCAAGGGCTGGCGCTCCGTTCTACCTAGAGGGTATTATTGACGTGCCGTGAGTTGAGCAGCCTGCTTCAGCATGAAACATGCGAATGCGACGACGTGCAGACCTGCGAGAGTCGCGGCCTAGCGCTCGTCGTCTTTGACGAGGCGACGGCATCTGGTTGCCCACGCGAAGGATCGCTCAACCACCCAGCGTCGCGGCAGTAGCACGAAGCCACGCTTTGCCTCGGGTAGTTTGACCACCTCGAGCGCGATCCCATGATCCTTTGCGGCTGTGGCAGGCCGGTCGCCGGCGTAGCCCTGGTCGACGTAGGCGAGCCCGACACTTTGGTCGGTCGCGATCTGGATCGCTTCTGCAAGGCGGCCCACCTCAGCGCGATCGTCGTGGTTGGCCGGAGTGACGTGGAGGGCCAGGACATGACCGAGGGTGTCGACCGCCATGTGCAGCTTGGATCCACGCTTGCGCTTGGCGCCGTCATAGCCCGCGCGGGTTCCGCTCTCCGGCGTCGAGCGCAGGGTGCGGCTGTTGATGATCGCCGCCGTGGGCTCAGGAGGACGCCCGGAGGCCATCCGCAGCACGGCGCGAAGGTCGTGCACCAGCGCTTCGAAGCATCCGGCCTGCAGCCAGCGCTGGGTCTGCTGATAGACCGCAGCCCATGGCGGCTGGTCGTTCGGCATGGCGCGCCAGGCGATCCCGTATCGAACCACGTAGCGCAGGGCGTTGAACAACTCGCGCAGAGAGTGCTGCCGCTGCGGCGCGTCCTCCCGAACCAGGGTCAGGTAGGACGCCACCAACGACCACTCGTCGTCGGAAACATCAGAGGGATACGGCTTGCGGGCATTCGTCATGCCCTCCGATGTGAATCACACCCTCCCAAAAGTATATAACAAACTCTAGAAGAAGGTGACCGTTCCAAAAAGCACGTTAAGAGCGCTACCTGTAGATCCCGTATAGGTGACGCTTGTCGGGTGATCAATATAGCTCAGCGCGGCGTTGATGTTCACGCCATGATAGACGTGCGCGCTGTAGGCTATAGTGTACTGCTTGCTGTCGGAATGAGCTAGCTGTCCCGACCTGCGAGCAGCCTTAACGGCGTAACCGCTGAAAACGTTGTCCGTGATCACCCCGCTCAGGAGGTCCAGGGGTCTCCCCGGTATCAATCCGATGCCATAAATCCGTGCTTCGTAATACTGGCTGAAGCGATTGAGTTCGGGCGGAGCATACATGACCGAGCCACCGACGTAGATGCCTTGGGCAGCGGTTCCGGTGTGAGGGGCGGTCTGCAGTATCTGCCGATCACCCAAAATATACAGGCCGTATTCGTGGTCTCCACGCCTTGGGGTAAGCCCCTGGACGGCGTTGTACTCTCGATAGTTGCTCGACGTGTAATTCGCTGCCGCTCGGATCCAGGTGCTCGGCGTTCCAGGCGCGGCGGCAACCTGATACCCGGTTTCGTCAATCACGAAGACACCCGAGTTCGGAACTTTGAAGCGCACCGATGCTGCGTCCTGGTTGACCTCGACGACCGTGCCATCTGGACTTATGGCACGCTGCACCCCAACTTTGGTGTAGAGGGCTGGGTTGATGTTGACCTTCACGTTGACTCCCGGAGCAGGGAAGTTAGTGTTGTCCTCACCTTCCTCGATTGGGATGCTTGCATTTGGGCCGAAGACGCCGCCCGCAATATTCCCTGCGACATAGGTCGAAAGAAACTCGGTGGCGTTCGCGACGTAACCAGCCTTGAGTTCAACGGTTCTATTGAACAAGGTCTGGTAGTAGGTAGCCGTCGAAATACCCGTTTGACGCGGCCCGAGCGGATTCCAGTTGGTTTCTGTGTAGACCACCCCAATCGCGACTTGTCCGTCGGGCACCCCGTATCTGTTAAGGTCAGCCGTAAGGAAGAAGAAGTCGTTGGTCTGAACAGTGGGTTCCTGACCGGAGTAGACCTGATTACCCCTGCTGTTATTTAGCGGCAATCCGTGTCGCAGTATGTTGTCAGAGAAGAAGGAGTTGCTGAACGCCAAGTAACCGATGCCCGCATCGTTCAGCGTCTGCCCAAATCCAAACAAGTTTTGAGTCAACGTATTCCTGGGACCCGGCAGCGGCACGTTCCAGTGCACTCGCAAGGGATCATATCTGGTATCCGGCGCCGCGGCACCAGCCACGGTCGCCTGCGTTGGCGGTGTCAAGAACGTGTATGGAGGAGCAGTCGACGGCGGCGCTGCCTGCGCGATTTGCGCAAGATCTGTCGTGGTCTGATCTGGGTCGCCAGCCTTGGCGGCGTTCCAATTGCTGCTTACGCCCAGGATTGCCGCGCACACTGCTCCGCTTGCCGCCAGTCGGGCACACATTCCGAATTCCATCAGCACTTTTGTTTCTCCTCCTGGAATTATTACGTGTCCAAAACGTACTTGCCCCAAGCCTCGTCGTGATTTAGCCAAGATGGCTGCGGAGTCTGACAGGCTTGGGCGCAAGCTCGGGCTCGGGCTCCGCCACGGGATGATCAGTTTGGGGGCTGAAACCGACCCACGATCCGTATTGTGCGAGCTGGTTACTGGAGACTTGACGATGCCACGGCTAGCCAGTCACCGGAGCGATGCACCGACAGTCTCTTTCATGAAAGCCAAACAAACTATCGCTGTTACCACCGACACACCGATTGGGTATGCGAGCCCGCTATAGATGCTCCCGGTGCCGGCGATCAGTGCGAACCCGATCAGGGGCGCAAAGCCGTTGAGCAAGCCGTTGCTCAGATTGAAGGCAAATGCCACGCCGGTGGAGCGAAGCCGTGTTGGGAACATCTCTGACAAGGCGGCCACGGTTGGCGCCAGCGTCATTGCAACGAACAATATCTGCGCCCAACTGAGGAACACGAGTCGCCAGAACCGCAAGGGCGCCACGGCCATCTGCATGCCGTGGTAGATCGGAGCATAGAAGATGATACCGAGGCACAACCCGAGCAGGATCATCGGTTTCCGACCGGTATGGTCTGATACCCACCCGAATACCAGATAGAAGGGCAACGCAAGCAGAGTCGCCAGCTGCAACACCTTACTGGCGGTCCCAACGTCAACCTTCAGGATCGCTTGCATGAAGCTCAAGGAGAATCCCAAAGCGGTGATGCCCAGCGCACCCTGACCGGCGGTCGAGCCGAAGATCGCAATAAGCACGCGGACGACATTTCCTCGTTCGGTGAATAGTTCCCGGATTGGCGATTCGGAAGCCGCATGACTGCGCCGGAGAGCCTCAAACGCTGCCGTCTCTCGCAGGCGGAGCCGAAACCACAATGACAGCAGCACCAGCACGCCGGAGAACAGAAACGGCAGGCGCCAACCCCAGGCGGCAAACATCGCCCGGCCGGTCATGACGCTGCATACATGAACAATTGAAACCGAGGCCAAGGCCCCCAAAGGGGACATCGTATAAAGTATACCCAAATACCACCCGCGACGGCGGTCCGGCGCGTTCTCGACCACATAGGCCACGGCGCCGCCGACTTCGCCGCCGGCAGCAAGCCCCTGAACAACCCGGAGCAGGAGAAGAACAACCGGCGCGACGGCACCTGCCGCCTCATATGTCGGCAACAACCCCATGCAGGTGGTCGACAGACCCATCAAAACGAGGGTGAATAGGAAAGTGTACTTACGGCCGACCCGATCGCCAAGCGAGCCGAACACCAGGCCCCCCAATGGCCGCATCACAAAGCCAACGCCGAGCGTCGCCAAGCTTAAGAGCAGCCCGAGCATCCCATTGCTCACGCTCCGTGGGAAGAACAACCCGGCGATGTACACGCTCATCGTGCCGTACAGGTAAAAATCGTACCATTCGATCAGGGTACCAGCGGAGGACGCAAGAATGACCAAAGTGATCGAAGGAGGCGGCGGCTCTACAGCTGCAGCCAGAGACGTTGCACTTGCAGTCATTCTCTCCCACTCCCCCTTTTTTCAACTTACATTTTCTTGGAATTTTTGCGTCAGCCGATCGATCAAAGCTGTAGAATGCTGCGCGCTTGCTGCGGTGTGGCGACGGGACGGCCGATCCGATTCGCCATTTCGACAACACGCTCGACGAACCAAGCGTTCGACGGCGCCAGCCCGGCGTCGTCGTAGGTGCGCAGCGTGTCCTCGAATCCGACGCGCACGTGCCCGCCCAGCCCGATAGCCAGCGCGCGCAAGGTGGCCTGACGTGCTGGGCTGCCACCCTTCATCAGCCACCAGTGCGCCGTCTTCGGTAACCTTGCAGTCAGGGCCAGGAAACGACCGACACCGTCGGCCGGTGTTCCCTCCGCTTTGGGTGCCACGACCACGCAAGGCACCGGCCCACCCAACCCGCGGTTGATGAGCGCCGTCACCACCTCGCATGTTTCCAGGGACGTGACGGCGAAGCTGGGGCGGGTGCCCATCCGCAGCAACTGTTCCGCGACCGCCTCGATTGTTGGACCTGCGACGCCAGGGTTCCGCCGTGTCTCCATGGGGAGACTCGCCATGGACGGCATCAGCGCCAGCGGGCGCAATGCCTCGGTCGCGGTGAACCCGGACGAGCCGAGCGACAGTTCGACGATGATGTCGCTGCGGGCGCGAATCCGCTGAATGATCTCGCGGAACACATCAATGTCCTGACTCGCACCCCCTTCGTGATTCCGCGCGTGGACGTGCGCGATGGCGGCTCCAGCTTCCGCGGCGCCGACGGTCTCGTCTGCAATCTCCCTCGGCGTGTAGGGTACGGCGGAATTGTCGTGCTTGCGTGCCCTGGCACCATTGGGTGCGACCGCGATGATCAGCGGGTAGTTCATGCCGCCTCTGTCCGGGTGGCAAGTTCCGGGTGCGCGGCGAGCCAGTTCTGCAGGAAGCCCTTGCGCCCACCATCCCGAAGAAATTGCCGCAGCGCCTCAGGCACCGGCGGGTAGCGCCACGTTTCCCCCGTGGCAACCCTAGTCACCGTCCCGCTCACCATGTCCACCTCGATCTCGTCACCGGTGCGCAGGTGCTGCGTGATACCGGCGCATTCCGACATCATCGGCACACCAAGATTGGCGACGCCACGTGCGACCTTCTCGAACGTGGACTCGCACAGGATGCGGACACCTAGTGCCTCCAGGCCGATATAGGCGGTGAGGTGCGCCTTGCCGGTGCCGAACCGCCTGCCTGCCACCAGGAAGTCGCCCGGCCGCACGCGCGTCACGAACTCCGGATCGATCGCTGCCAGCAGGCACGGGGTGAGCACGGCCGGATCGGTCTGCCGCTCGATGATGTGCTTCCATTCCATCATGCCGTTGTCGTGCACGATGTCATCGCCATAAACGTGGGCGAAGCCGCGCGTTGTCCAGTCGCCTTGCATGGCTCGTCCCCTACGCCAGCAGTTCGCGCGGATCGGTGATGCGGCCGGTGACGGCCGACGCGGCGACGGTGAGCGGGCTGCCCAGGAAGTATTCGGCGTCGGATGAGCCCATGCGCCCCGTGCCGTTCGTGGCGGCCGTCGAGATCGACACCTCGCCTGGCCCGACCGGCGCCATGACCCCGCCCGCGCACGGTCCGCAGCCGGGTGGCAGCATGATCGCGCCCGCATCCATGAATCTCTGGGCCAGCCCGTCCTTCATCATGCGCGATGCCGCGGTCACAGTGCCGGGCACGACAAAGAGCCGCACCCCAGAGGCCACTGGCCGGCCGCCCATCATCGCAGCCGCTTCCGCAAAATCGTCGTACTGGTTTGAGCCGCAGGCACCCAGGTAGGCGTGATGCACCGGCCGGTTGACCGCGACCGATATGGCGGCTGCGTTGCTGGGTGCACCGGGAAGGGCGAGAGTAGGTGTTGCCTGGCCCAGGTCCAGCGTCAGGCGGCCACGAAGCGCCGCACCGGCATCGGTGACCAGCGGCCGCAGCTTCGGAACGGGACTGTTGTCGAACGCGACCGGCGGGAACAACACGTTGGCGACATCGATCTCTGTCAAGGTGTTGATCAGCCCGATGCGCGCGGCGACCGTGAGGCGCTCGGCCGCTGCGCCGCAGAACTCGACAACCGCCGCTTCAGCGTTGAAGCCCGGCCGCTCGGCCACGAAGTCGCTGGACAGGCTGTATCCGACGTCGCGCGTGTGGACGCCGGGTGACAGCTCGCCGACAAGTTCGACCAGCACGGTCTGCGGCACCTTCGTCCATCTCGTCCCGGTCGCCAGCACAACCGTGATATCGGTCCCACACCCCATGGCGTAGGCGCCGATCGCACCGAAGTTTGTGCAGTGCATGTCATAGGCGGCCAGAAACATGCCCGGGGTCACCATTCCCGACTCCATCGGGAACACATGCCCGTGGCCACCCTGCCCGGCATCGAAGAAGTGGCCACCCTGCCATTCCTTCATGATGCGTCGGTTGGCCTGCCCGCGCGCCAGCGCCCTCGGCGTGGTGTAGAGCACCTCGTGATCAGTCACCGCGACCAGCCGGTCGGAGTTGACGATCCGACGGTAGCCGAGGTCGCTGAGCTCCTTGTATGCCGCTTCCAGATACCCGTCATGGATGATGACCAGGCTCGGGTCGGGATGGACGATGTCTCCAGCCGCCACGGCCGGCTTGCCCGCCGCCTTGGCGAACATCTTCTCCGCGAACGTCATTGGGCGCGGTGCTGGGTCTGACATCGTAAAACTCCTTGTCACTGCACTTGGTCAGTCCCTCTCGCGCCTAGATTGCGACTGAGGCCGGTTAGCGGCCTGGGCATCCAGGCCGACCATTGAAGCATGACGAATCAGGGTGTGGCTGGCAGCCGCGGCGGCTTCCGGATCGCGGGCTCGGAGGGCTTGAACCAGCCGTCTCAGCTCACCCGCGCTTTCCGCCGGTCGTCCGGGGATGCCCAGCGAGGATCCCCAGGAATGGCTCGTCATGGCGACCAGCTGTTCGACGTGCCGCTGTATCAGCTCGCTTCCGCAACCGGCCGAAAAGACGGCATAGAATTCCTGCTTCGCCTGCTTAATGCCGGGGATGTCGGCGTCGCGCAGCGCCGACTCCGTTCGGTCCACCGCGTGTTCGAGCCGATCTATTGTGGCGTCATCAGCATTTACGGCGAAGTAGCGCGCACACAAGCCTTCAACCACACCGCGCAAGTCGTAGATCTGCTGCAGCTGCGCGTGGGTCGGCTGGTGCACCACCGAGCCAACGTTCGGGAAGGTGTCGATCAATCCTTCCGCCTCGATCTGCCGCAAAGCTTCGCGCAGTGCCGGGCGGCTGACGTTGAGCTGCTTCGCTAGGCGGGATTCAACAAGCCGTTCGCCAGGCTTGAGCACCCCGGATGTGATCGCGGCCCGCAACCGGGCGGCAATCATTCGCCGCAGGGGGACGGGAAACTGCACGATCTCGGCAAGAGGCGGCTGGCTCATTGGAGGTGGAGGCCCTGCACATTGTAATACAATCTGTAGCCCGATATGGTTGGCGTGTAAACACGCCTCCATGGCCAGCCAAAGTGGGGCAGACCGGAGCCGCGCCAGGCCGCCTGCGATGCTCGCGGACAGCCTCGGGCCTACCACGCTCCGGTGGTGGCACCTCGAGCGGCGATGCCGAGGCGGCAATATGAGACCTGTGCGTGGGAGGGCTTGAGGCGGGGCATCGCACGTTTTCTGGCAGTAGCGACTGCTTATGTCCGGCCCACGGGGCGAGGTTCGCGCGCCGGATAGGTCCAATCGCACCCATGATGGCCGCTCTGCGGACGGAGTGCGGGCTTGATCAGGCGCTGGCGGGTACCAGCAGGCGCCAGCTGCGTTGCAGGTTGCAGGTGATCGCCGTGAGCCGCAACTGCAAGCCCGCCTTCGTCCGCACCCCCGAGGGCAACTGCTGCGCCGCGCGCTTCATCCGCACGCTCAAGGAGAACCTGCTCTGGGTGCGGCACTTCGACACCGTCGAGGGTCGAGGGCCTGGAGCCTCGACCGCCAGGCGCTGCTTGCGTTCCGCGACGCTTACAACACCACGTGGCTGATCCAGCGTCATGGGTGTCCAGCCACCCGACGCTGTCCGTCAGCAGCAGCTTCAGTTCGCGGCTCTGGCCGCATAGGATCCAATCCGGTGTCCAACCACCCGCAGGCGGTGCAGCCGTCGGCATGACGCGTGCGCTGGACGACCTTGTGGCTGACGGGCATGGCGACGGGATCACGCCCGAGGCGCTGGCTGGCACCAACGCATGCCTGAACGAGCACCTCGACCGTTTCGGCAGCTAGCAACTCGACCTCAGCAAGCCGCCGGGGCCGCTGCTGTTTGACCTGCCGCCACGGTTGCGACCGCCACGCCAGAGAGCGACAGTTCCTGTGTGAACGCGTGGAGCAAATCCTTGCCATCACCCGGATTGGTCATGCGTCGAGAGGCTGACGCAGTTCAATGCCGACGACCCGTTCGTTGTCCGCGGCGTCTACCGGAACAACATACGGATCCTGCGCTGGTATCGATTGACCCCACCCGTTCTCCACAAACCGGCCTTTCCTGTGTTAAGCGCGGTGACAATCTGAGGGAGCGGGAAACGGGTGGGGGCGGCGACTGATCGAGACGTGGTCGGTGGCCTTCTTAAGGGGCTATCGGTCATCGAGGCGTTTCAGACCGAGCGACAGAAGCTCGCCATCTCGGATGTCTCGCGCCTGACGGGGTTCGACCGGGCGTCTTGCCGCCGGCTGCTCCTGACTCTTGTTCGAGCGGGGTACGCCGAGCACGACGGGAAATTCTTCCGGTTAACGCCGCTGGTCCTCCGTCTCGGCTTCGCCTACCTGCATTCTGCGCCGCTTCCAAACACCGTGCAGCCCTTCCTCGACCAGCTTTCCCGCGACACCGAGGAAAGCTGTTCAGCGTCGATCCTGGAGGGAGACCAAATCGTCTATATTGCCAGAGCCGCCAAATATCGGGTGATGTCGGTCAACCTTAACATCGGCAGTCGATTGCCGGCCTACTGCTCCTCGATGGGGCGAGTGCTACTGGCCGGACTTGAGGCCACGGAACGACGCCGCCTGCTTGAGGCAGCCGATCGTACGCCTCGCACCCGCTACACCATGGTTGACGTACTGGACATCGAGCAGGAGATCGAGCGGGTGCGGTCAGATGGATATGCCATCGTCGACCAGGAACTGGAACTCGGCCTGCGATCGGTCGCAATTCCAGTGCTCAACAGCAAGGGCGAGGTGATGGCGGCTATCAACATCGGCGCTCAGGCCGCGCGGGTCCCGCTCGACCGGATCCGAACTGATTTCGTGCCGCGGCTACGGCACGTGCAAGGCCAGTTGCGAAGACTGATCCAGGCCGACACCGGACGGATCTGACGGCATCAGGCAGCGGCTGTCACCCGAGCCTCCCGATCCTTGGCAAAGAGCTGGACCAGGTCCTGCGCCGCACGATCGTAGTCGCTGGCATCCGGCCAGCTCTTGGGTGGATCCAGCACCTCGCCCGATACGTCCGGTACGGCATCCGGGATCGAGAGACCGAAGAAGGGTTCCGGCTTGAACGTGGCACCAGCGATGCCGTCCTGCAGTACGGCGCGGAGGATCGCGCGGGTATGGGGCAAGGACATCCGATGCCCGGTACCATAGGCCCTCCGGTCCAGCCCGTATTGACCAGCCAGCAGGTGGTGCGCGAGGAAGCCGCGCACCTGCTCGGTCAGCCGCTCGAAGTTCTCCGGTGACAACCTGCGATTCGTCTTGCACCACCAGACATCGGCAGAGACCTCTCGATCATCGACGATGAACTTGTCCTGGATCGCCCTGCCGGTATGGGAGCCGGTCTCCACCACCAATGCACCGTGCTCCGAGAGCGTGGCCTCACCACATCGGATCGCCTGTTTCGAGAGAGCAGCCGCTTGTAGATTGGGGTGCACCGCACAGCGGGGCAGGATGCCGAGCCGGGCTACGGCCTGATCCATCGACGTTTCGGGGGTCGACATTCTTCCTCCTTACGGCGTGTCCGATGACGTCCGTCTTTGGGTAAGCGTGTCAGACCCGTTCGATCAGCAGAGCGATGCCCTGACCCACGCCGATGCACATCGTGGCGATGGCTCGTTTCAGACCGAGCAGTTCGAGCGCGTTGACTGCCGTGAGGGCCAGTCTTGCGCCGGATGCTCCGAGCGGATGGCCGAGTGCGATGGCACCTCCGTGCGGATTCACGTGCGACGCATCGTCCGGAAGGCCAAGGTGCCGCAGAACTGCCAGCGACTGGCTGGCGAAGGCCTCGTTCAGCTCGATGAGGTCGATGTCGCCTAAAGACAACCCGGTACGCGCCAGTAGCTTGGTGACAGCCGGCACTGGACCAAGGCCCATGACTGACGGCTCTACCCCTGCTGTGGCCATCGCGCCAACGCGGGCACGCGGTGTGAGGCCATGACGACGGGCGCCTTTCTCGCTCGAAAGAAGAAGGGCGGCCGCACCATCGTTGATACCGGAGGCGTTGCCGGCGGTGACGGTGCCCCCGACATCCCGGAACGGGGTCGGGAGCTTGGCCAGCTTCTCGATCGTGGTATCGCCACGGGGATGCTCATCCGCGGCTACCACCACGTCGCCCTTGCGATGGTGGAGCGTTACCGGTGTGATCTCGCGCGCGAACACCCCGGAGCTGACCGCGGCCGCGGCGCGCTGCTGGCTGCGCAGCGCGAAGCGGTCCTGGTCCTCGCGAGAGATCTTCTCGCGCTCAGCGACGTTCTCGCCGGTCTGCGGCATGGTGTCGACACCCCAGGCCTCCTTGAGCTTAGGGTTGACGAAGCGCCAGCCCAGCGTTGTGTCCTGCAGCTCCGCCTGGCGCGAGAAGCCCTCCGACGCCTTCCCCAACACGAACGGCGCGCGCGACATGCTTTCCACGCCGCCTGCCAGGACAAGATCCCCCTCGCCGATCCGGATCATCCGGGCAGCGGTGCCGACGGCATCGAGTCCTGAGCCGCAAAGCCGGTTGATCGTCGTGCCCGGAAGGCCGACGGGAAGACCGGCGAGCAGGGTCGCCATACGCGCGACATTTCGGTTGTCCTCGCCCGCTTGGTTGGCGCAGCCGAGGAAGCAGTCGTCCGCCGCATCCCAATCTACCGACCCATTCCGGGTACGCAGCGTCCGCAGGGGATGGGCCGCGAGATCGTCGGCGCGCACCTCGCGCAGTGCTCCAGCGTAGCGGCCAAATGGAGTGCGGGTGAAGTCGCAGATGAAAGCCTCTGGCATGATCAGGATGCTCCAACGATGCTGCGGAGGCTGGGCGCGGCGTGCAACGTGGCACCCGTACGAGCCTGCAAGGCCTCCAGGTCGAGACCGGAAACGATCTCCGTCACCACGAAGTGTCCACTGACGACGTCGATCACGGCGAGGTTCGTGTAGATCCGCTGCACCACCCCGAGCGCGGTGAGGGGGTAGGAGCATCGCTCGACGAGTTTGGGCTCGCCGTCCTTGGTGGTGTGCTCGGTCATCACCCAGATGCGCTTGGCGCCTGCGGCGAGATCCATCGCGCCACCCACCGCGGGGGCGGCATCGGCGACCGATGTTGCCCAGTTGGCGAGGTCACCGTTCTCGGCCACCTGGAATGCCCCCAGCACGCAGAGGTCGATGTGGCCTCCGCGGATCATCGCGAAGCTGTCCGCATGATGGAAGAACGAGCCGCCGGTCCGCAGCGTGACGTGCTGCTTGCCGGCGTTGATCAGCCACGGATCGATATTGGTTTGCTCAGGCGCCGGCCCCATGCCGAGGATACCGTTCTCCGAGTGCAGCACGACCTCCCGCTCATCGGGGATGTGGTCGGCGACCATAGTCGGGATGCCGATGCCGAGGTTGACGTACCAGCCTTCGGGGATGTCGCGGGCAAGACGCCGGGCCATCTCCTGGCGGTTCATGGGGCGCGCTCCGGAGGCGATCGATGCGGTCACTCGCCCTGCTCCCCATGCTGGATCACCCGGTCGACGTAGATGCCGGGGGTGACTACGGTCTCGGGGTCGATGGCCCCGAGTGGAACGATCCGCCTGGACTGCACGACGGTCAGGGTGGCGGCAGTGGCCATCACCGCGTTGAAGTTGCGCCCGCTCTTCCGGTAGGTGCAGTTGCCCCACCGATCGGCCTCCCAGGCTTCCACCAGAGCGACGTCGGCATGGAGGGCGTATTCCAGGATGTGCCCGCGGCCGCCGATCGTGCGGCTCTCCTTGTTTTCGGCGATACGGGTGCCGAAGCCCGTCGGCGTCCAGAATGCGGCGACGCCGGCGCCGGCGGCACGGATGCGCTCGGCCAGCGTGCCTTGCGGCACGATCTCGAGTTCGAGGCGTCCGGCACGGAACAGCTCCTCGAACACCACCGATCCGGTAGACCGTGGGAACGAGCAGATGATCCTCGATACCCGGCCAGCTCCCAGCAGCTTCGCGAGGCCGACCCGCCCCGCGCCGGCGTTGTTGGCGACGACCGTAAGGTCGCTCGCGCCCTGCTCGATCAGCGCCTCGATCAGCATGTTCGGCTGACCGACAGCGCCGAAGCCGCCAACGAGAACGGTTGAACCGTCCTGGATTCCGTCCAGCGCCGCCGCGGCGGTCTCGACGACCTTGTTGATCATCGACGTCCTCGCTTGGTCTTCTTGTTCCCGCACCGTTTGTGCGATATGCGACCGACCATTCGCTAATCGCCCAAGATATTGGCTGCGGCTTCGTTCCGGATCAAGAGGGCTTGCTGGCTTGTGTTTGATCCCGAAGATTGTTGGTGCGGATTCTGCGTGAAGCTGGAGGGCTCGTCCGTCCGAGCTTTGCAGATGGCTTCGTAGGGCGTCAGGCCGCGTGGTGAGGTGACACTGAGGTGACACGGCGGAAGTGGTCCGGGTTCAGCGTTGGCTTTCGCCGGCCGTCAAACCCTTCGTCTCCGCGAAAGGCCCGCTGTGCATCAGATATTCCTGCGGCGTTCCGTGGCCGAGAGCCATGTGAGGCCAGCTCTCGTTGCAGTCCCGCCGCCAAGCCTCGACGATGGTCTTGGCCTCGGCCAGCGTGGCGAACCAGTGCAGGTTGAAGCATTCGTCCCGCAGGGAGCCGTTGAACGTCTCGATGAACGCGTTGTCGGTCGGTCGCCCCGGCCGCGAAAAGCCCATCCGCACCCCGTGGTGGTAGGCCCACAGGTCGACCAGCTGCCCGGTGAACTCCGCCCCGTTGTCGGCGAACAGATACTTGCGCCCGCCGCGCTGCCGCGCGAGCCGGTTCAGCACCTCAACTACATGCTCGCCTCGGAGCCGCTGGCCGAGTTCAGGCTGCTGTTTTGCCCGTCTGTTGGGCGTGCTGATCCTCGAACTGCACAGGGCTGAGATAGCCCAGGGCCGAGTGCAGGCGACGTGAATTGTAGACCTCGTCGACGAACCGCGGAAGGTCGGCGGTGTTGTCCTCAAACGTCTCGTAGGCGGCCAGGTAGACGGCCTCGACCTTGAGCGTCTTCATGAAGC
>CAXUNX010000047.1:0-8271 GCA_964252545.1 uncultured Acetobacteraceae bacterium
GTGTCCGGCATTCTGCCTCCGGGGGTGTTCAACGTCGTCGTGGGAACCGGGCCGCCCGCGCGGCGCGCGCCGCCCAACACACCCGGGCCGGGCTGCGCGACCAGGAACGCCGGCTGTCGCTGATACTGGCCGAGATCCGGCACTGGATGGCGCACGGGCCGGCGGCCGACGCCGCGGCCCGGGTCTGCGAGCACCAGGACCATCTGCTCGACCCGCTCTACCTCGCGTTCGAGGACCGTTTCAGGGGCTCGCGCGCCGACATCAAGCAGCGCCAGCGGGTGTATCTCGACCTGCTCAAGCAGGCCGGTGCCGGGGTCGCGGACAGGCCGATCATCGATGTCGGTTCCGGCCGCGGCGAGCTGCTGGAGCTGTTCGCCGAGGAGCGGCTCGCCTCGCGCGGCGTGGACCTGAACGAGGCCATGGTGTCGCTGTGCACCCGCGCCGGCCTGGACTGCGTGCAGGACGACGCGGTGGCCTATCTCAGCCGCCTCGAGCCCGGCAGCCTGGGTGCGGTGACCGGCTTCCACATCATCGAGCACCTGCCGTTCGCGGTGATGGTGGCGCTGTTCGACGCCAGCCTGCGCGCGCTGGCCAGCGGCGGCATCGTGGTGTTCGAGACCCCCAACCCGGCCAACCTGATGGTGGCCAGCCGGTGGTTCCATCTCGACCCCACCCACCGCAACCCGCTGCCCTCGGAGATGGTGGCGATGATCGCCGAGGCGCGCGGCTTCGTTTCGGTTTCCATCCGCGAGCTGCATCCGATGCAGCGCCGCTTCGAGGCGCGCGACGAGGTGCTCGCAGCCCAGCTCGACGCCATCTTCCACGGCCCGCAGGACTACGCCTTGATCGCCCGCAAGGCCTGAGATGCGGGTGCTGATCGCGAACGTGCAGACGCCCTTCGTGCGCGGCGGCGCCGAGATGCTGGCCGAAAGCCTGCTGGACGCGCTCGCCCTGTCCGGTCACCAGGCCGAGATCGTGACCATGCCGTTCAAATGGTATCCGGCGTCCCGCATCGCCGACGCCATGCTGGCGGCGCGGCTGATGGAGGTCGGCGAATGCTGCGCAGGCCCGGTGGACCGGCTGATCGGGCTCAAGTTCCCCGCCTACCTGATGCGCCACCCCGGCAAGGTGCTCTGGCTGCTGCACCAGTACCGTGGCGCCTATGACCTGTGGGGCTCGGAGATCGGCGACCTGAGCAACGCGCCGGACGGCCGCGAGGCGCGAGGCGCGATCCAGCTCGCGGACGCGGCCCTGGTGCCCGAGTGCCGGGCCATCTTCACCATCTCGCGCAACGTCAGCGAGCGGCTGCGCCGCTTCAACGCCATCAACAGCACGCCGCTCTATCATCCGCCGCCGGGCGCCGAGCGGTTCCGCTGCGAGGCCGCCGAGGACTTCCTGTACTGTCCCGGACGCCTCAACCAGAGCAAGCGGCAGGGGCTGGTGGTCGAGGCGCTGGCGCTCTGCCGGGAGCCGGTACGGGTGGTGTTCAGCGGCGTGGTCGATGCGGCCGCCTATGCGGCGACGATCGAGCGGCGGTGCCACGAGGCCGGGCTCGGCGAGCGGGCGCAGTGGCGGGGCAGCGTCGACGAGCAGGCCAAGCTCGCGCTGTATGCAAGCTGCCTGGGCGTGGTGGTGCCGCCGCTCGACGAGGATTACGGCTACGTGACGCTGGAGGCGATGCTGTCCGGCAAGCCGGTGCTGACCTGCAGCGACAGCGGCGGCCCGCTCGACTTCGTGCTCGACGGCGAGACCGGCCTGGTTGCCGAGCCGCAGGCGGAGGCGCTGGCGGAGGCGATGGACCGGCTGTGGCGCGAGCGGGCGCAGGCGCGCCGGCTGGGCGAGGCCGGCCGGGAGAGATACCGGGCACTCGGGCTCGACTGGTCGGCCGTGATCCGCCAGCTTCTCGCCTGAGTTCCAAAGGTTGAGTGGCTAGCTCGATGCGCGTCGGCATCCTCACGGTCCAGGTTCCTTTCGTGGAGGGGGGTGCGGAATCCCACGCCAGGAACCTGCGCGCCGCGCTGCAGGGAGCCGGCCACGAGGCCGAGATCATCTCGATGCCGTTCAAGTGGTTCCCGCCCGACCGGATCGCGCCGCAGATGTTGGCGGCACGGCTGCTCGACGTCACCGGCAGCTCGGGCCTGCCGATCGACCGGGTGATCGGCCTGAAGTTTCCGGCCTACCTGATCGAGCATCCGAACAAGGTGCTGTGGATCCTGCACCAGCATCGCACCGCCTATGATCTGTGGGAGCATGGGCTGGGCGACCTGCATGGCCAGCCGGGCGGCGAGCAGGCCATGCTGGCGATCCGCGAGGCGGACAACCGGTTGATCACCCAGGCGCGCCGCGTCTTCACCAACTCGCGCCGGGTGAGCGAACGGCTGGCCCGGTTCAACGCCCTGCACGGCGAGCCGCTCTACCATCCGCCGCCGCTTGCCGAGCGCTTCCATTGCGAGGAGGCCGGGGACTACCTGCTGATGCCCAGCCGCATCAACGAAGCGAAGCGCCAGGAGCTGGTGGCCGAGGCGCTGGCGCACGTGCGCTCGGACGTGCGCGTCCGGATCGTCGGCCGTGCCGACTCGCCGGGCGCACTCGAGCGGCTGCGGGCGCGTGCGGCGAGCCTTCCTCCCGGCCGCCTCACCCTGGAGGGCGCGGTCAGCGACGAGCGCAAGATCGCGCTGTATGCCGGCTGCCTGGGCGTGCTGTTCGTGCCGTTCGACGAGGATTACGGCTATGTCACCCTGGAGGCGATGCTGTCGGCCAAGCCGGTGCTGACCTGCACCGACAGCGGCGGCGTGCTCGAGTTCGCCGAGCACGGCGGCACCGCCCTGGTGTGCGAGCCCGATCCGGAGGCGCTCGCAGCCCAGATGGACCGGCTCTGGAACGACCGGGCCCTGGCGCAGAGGCTCGGCGCCGCGGGCCGCGCGCGCTACGAGGCGCTGGGCATCGGCTGGCCGCAGGTGGTGGAAACCCTGCTCGCATGACCGGACGTCTCGCGATCGACATCTTCTCGCCGCTGCCGCCGCTGGCGACCGATATCGGCAACCACACCGCCTCGGTGCTGGAGGCGCTGCAGCAGCACGCCCAGGTGCGCGTCTGGACCTCGCAGCAGGGTCCGGTGGGGCTCGACCTTCCCGGGGTCGAGCTGCGCCGGTTCAAGCCGGACGCGCTTCCGGCCGCGTCCCTGAACCGGGCGGACGCGACCTTCTTCAATCTCGGCAACAACGCCGCGTTCCACCGCGACATCCATGCCGTCGCGCGGCGCGTGCCGGGCATCGTCATCCTGCACGACACCCGCCTGCAGCATTTCTTTGCCGCCTATTCGGAGCGCCCGGGTGCCGACCGCAGCTACTATCTCGACCTGCTGGAGCGCTCGCACGGGGTGCGCGCGCGCGCCATGGGGCAGGCCTATATCGACGGCACCGGACCGCTGCAGGATCTGGTGGACGCGGCGCCGATGACGCTCGCCGCACTCGACGGCATGGCCGGGGCCGTGCTGCACAACGCCGCCGAACAGCAGGCGCTGGCGTCGCAGACGCATGTGCCCACCTACTACCTGCCGCTGTCGTTCCGCTTTGGTGCGGCACCGCTGCGAAGCGCTCCGCGCGATGCCGCCGCTCCCAGCCGCCTGGTGATGTTCGGCTTCATCGGCGAGAACCGCCGGCTGTTCGCGATCCTGCAGGCGCTGGCGGCGATGCCGGACCGCAACAACTACCGGCTCGACATCTACGGGCTGGTCGAGCAGGAACAGGAGACGGATGCGCTGATCGCCTCCAGCGGCCTCGGCGAACAGGTGACCCGGCACGGCTTCGTTCCCGAAGCGGTTCTCGACGGGGCGCTGGCGCAGGCCGACCTCGCCTTGAACCTGCGCTGGCCGAGCATGGGGGAGGCCTCCGGCAGCCAGTTGCGGATCTGGTCCGCGAAGCTGCCGGCGCTGGTGACCCGGGTGGGATGGTACGCGCAGCTCCCGGCCGACACCGTGTTCATGATCGACCCGGGCCGCGAGGCGCAGGGCATCGTCCGCCATCTGCGCGCGCTGCGCGAGAACCCGGCGCTGTATGCCAGGGCCGGGGAGCGCGGCCGCCGGGTGCTGGAGCAGCAGCATTCGCCGCAGCATTACGCCGAGGGGCTGGCCGCGATCGCCGCCGACCACGCGAGCCAGCAGGCCCGCAAGGTGGGCCATCAGCTCGCCGAGCGCGCGGCCCGCCTGCTGCTCGAGCTGGGCCCCGCCAGCCTGGCCCGCCCGCTCGGGCACGAGGTCTCGCTGCGCATCGCGGAACTGATGCACCAGAGCCAGAGCGCCCGCTAGGGCGCGGGCTGGAGAAGGCACCGGATGCTCTTCTACGAGCCGTTGTTCTTGTTCGTGTTCCTGCCCGCAGCGTTTGTGGTCTCGGTTCGCCTGCGCCATTCGCCGAAGCGCCGGATCCTCAGCCTGCTGCTGGCGAGCGTGCTGTTCTATGTCTGGGGCGAGCCCGCGTTCGTGCCCGTGGTGTTCGCATCCGCCGCGCTGGACTACGGGCTGGGGCCGCTGGTCGCAGGCCGCGCGCGCTGGGCGCTGGTGGGCGGGATCGCGGCCAATCTCGGCCTGCTGGTGGTCTACAAGTATCTGGGCTTCCTGGCCTCGAACCTGTTCGCGGTGCTGGGCGCGGCGGGAATCGCCACACCCGCCCCGCCCTCCATCGCGCTGCCGATCGGCGTCTCGTTCATCGTGTTCGAGAAGATCACCTACCTGGTCGATCTGTGGCGCGGCCTCAGCGTCCCTGCGGCGCGGTTCACGCTTTATCTCACCTATGTCTTCTTCTTTCCCAAGCTGCTTGCCGGCCCGATCATCAAGTACCACGAGATCGAGGCGCAGTTCGAAGCGCCTCCGCCGCTCGACCGCAGTCCGGTGCTGGACGGCTTCGCGCGCTTCATGCAGGGCGTGATCAAGAAGGTGCTGATCGCCGACACGGTGGGCCCGGTCAGCGACGCGATCTTCGCGCGCGCGCCGGGCCAGCTCGACTTCGCCGTCGCCTGGAGCGGCGTGCTGTTGTTCACGATCCAGATCTACCTGGATTTCAGCGCCTATTCCGACATGGCGATCGGGCTCGCGCGGATGTTCGGATTCGGGCTGGCCGAGAACTTCAACCGCCCGTACATAAGCTGCAGCATCACCGAGTTCTGGCGGCGCTGGCACATCTCGCTGACCAGCTGGATACGCGACTACCTTTATATCCCGCTGGGAGGCAACCGGGTGGCGCCGTGGCGGCGCATGCTGAACCTCTGGGTCTGCTTCCTGGCCAGCGGATTATGGCACGGCGCCGCTTGGACCTATGTGCTGTGGGGCGCCTATAACGGCCTGTTCCTGGTTCTCGACCGGTTGTTCCTGCTGCGCCTGCTGGAGCGGGCGCCGCGCTTGTTCGCCAACGCCGCCACCCTGCTCATCGTCATGCTGGGCTGGACGATCTTCCGGGCGGGCTCGCCCGCTCACCTGCTCGCGTTGGTTGATGCGATGACCCATCCGGCGCTGAACCGCTCGGTGCCCGGCATCGCGCTGCGCTGGGAGAACAGCGTGATCGCCGCCACCGTGGCCGGGATCGTCATCAGCCTAGCGCCGCGCGTGCCGCGGCTCGACCGGAGCGTCGCGTGGTTCGCCGCGCACAAGGGCGGCCGGCTGCTGATCGAGAGCGCGGGCGTGGTGCTGTTCGCGGTCGCCCTCGACAAGGCGATCACCGACCCGTTCCGGCCGTTCCTGTATTTCCGGTTCTGATGCCCAAGCTGCTGATCATGCCCAAGCTGCTGGCCATGCCCAAGCTGCTGACCAAGCCCAGGCTGCTGGCCAGGCGCTGGCTGCCGCCGAGGCACAGGCTGCTGATCTGGCGCGCGCCGGTGGTGCTGGGCATGGCGCTGATCGCCGGGCCCAGCCTGCTGGTCTACGGCAACGCGCTGCACCGGCTGGTGGCCGGAGTGCCGATGTACAGCGACACCGCGCTGCACGGCGTGCAGAACCCGGCTCCGCCGCCGCAGCTCACGCGCGCCGCGCTGGTCTCGGCGGCCTTCATGCACGCCACCGCCGCCTCGTTCGGCCGGCATTTCCCGCTGCTCGCGGCAGCCGTGCGCGCCAAGGGCCAGATCTACTGGTCGGTTCTGCACCAGTCGCCGACCTGGTTCATCACGATCGGCCGTCACGACGTGCTCTACGAGAACAGCTATCTGGACGAGTACTGCTCGCGCGACATCGCCGCCACCCGCCCCCGCGCCGAGGCCTGGGCCGCGAAGCTGATGCGGATGCAGCGCTGGTACCGCGCCCGTGGCAAGCTGTTCCTGTATCTGCTCACACCCAGCAAGGCGGCGATCGAACCGGGGGACATGCCGGCGGGGTGGCCCTGCGCGGCCTCAGCCACGGACCGGCTTGGCCTGCACGCCGCCTATCGCGCGATCCTCCAGCGGGCGGGCGTGAACCTGGTTGACACGGTCGAGACCACCCTCAAGGCCAAGCAGGCCTTTCCGTTTCCGCCGTTTCCCGCGACTGGCACGCACTTCAACGCGGTGTCGACCGCGCTGGCGGTGCGGCAACTGATCGCCGTGATGACCGAGGCCGGAGGCTGGCGCAGGATCGACGATTTCACCTTCAACTGGCGCCTGGGGAAGCCGAACGACGTCGATGCCGACCTGCTCGAGGCACTCAACGTCCCCTATCCGGGCCTGCACGAGCAGACCCCCGCGATCAGCATCCTTCCCACGCAACCGAAGCGCTGCACGCCGGTGCGGATGGCGCAGGTGGGCGGCAGCTTCACCTACCAGCTCGACAAGGTGCTGCAACGGCTGGCCTGCCCGCCGGACATCGACCTCTACGAGTACTACCGCAACACCATGGCGTTCTATCCGGGCGACCGGCGCTATCCGGTGGATCCCAGAAGACGCGCCTGGGCGCTGCTGGATGCCGCCGAGGTGGTGGTCCTGGAAGAAAACGAGCTGCTCGCTCCGGCCTCGCAGCATGGTGAAGCGTTCTATGCGCTGGTGGCGGCGCGGATCGCAGCCGACAGGTCGGGGGCGCGTTAATCAGCCGCAACATCGGGCCAGAAGCAGGCGAAACCGTTAGCCCGGTCCCGGCGGTCTGCTAGGCTAAATCAGCCAACAGCGCGAGGTCTTCTGATCCTGGCTTCTTCCGTTCGGAGTTTCTGCATGACCGCCTTCCCTCGCCTCAGGCGCTGGCGGCGACGCGCCGGAAGCGCGCATCGCGCGGCTGCTGCGCCGCTAGCGGCGCAACGAGACCGCCCCAACGGCTCCGGCTTGATCGACGTGGCCGACCTGATCGGCCGCTACTCGGCCTCCGAGCACGCTTCCCGCGCCGATGCCTATTTCAACAACATCCACGACAGCGACAAGCTGCTTCGAAAGCCATTCTTCGGCATCCGCGACACCCAGGCGAACATGCACGGGGTAGCCGAGGTGATCGCGCGGCTGCGGCTGTTTCCCGGCGCCCGGGTGCTTGATTTCGGCGCCGGCACCGGATGGTTCAGCCGCATCCTGGCGTTCCTTGAATGCCGGCCGGTGGCGATCGACGTCTCGGCAAAGGCGCTCGAGCTGGGCGCACGCGCGTTCGCGCGCGACCCGCTGGCGGCCGGGCTCGCCATCGACTGGAAGCTGTTCGACGGCGTCACCCTGCCGCTTGCCGATCAAAGCATCGACCGCATCATCTGCTATGATTCGTTCCACCATGTCGCCGACCAGACCGCGACCTTGCGCGAGTTCCACCGCGTGCTGGTCGATGGCGGCAGGATCGTGTTCCACGAGCCGGGTCCGCAGCATTCCCGCATCCCGGTCTCCCAGCTCGAGATGCGCCACCACGGCGTCATCGAGAACGACATCGTGGTCGAGGATATCTGGCGGCAGGCGAGCCGGATCGGCTTCTCGAGCATCGACGTGGCGCTCACCAGCCTCAGCAGTGTCAACCTGCCGCTCGACCGCTACAACCGGGTGATCGCCGGCGCCCCCACCGGCGACGACACCAGGATCATCGTCCGAAACATCGCCGACGCCGCCGGCAACCTCAGGATCTTCGTGCTGGCCAAGGGCGAGGAGCACATCGACAGCCGCCACGGTCCGGTGGGTCTTGGCGGCAGCTTCGAGCTTCGCCTCACCGACACCAGCAACGAGACCCTGCGCGGCTGGACCCGGGTTTCCAACACCGGCAACAAGCCGTGGCGCTCCTCGAGCGGCGAGGTCGGAAGCGTCTCGCTCGGCGCGAAGCGGACCGATGGCGCGGGCGCACCAGAGCTGGGCCGGATCCGG
>CAXUNX010000047.1:8281-18582 GCA_964252545.1 uncultured Acetobacteraceae bacterium
GCCCGGCCAGTCGGTCGAGCTCGAGTTCCTGCTGCACGCCCCGGTGCCCCGACCCACCCGCCTGGTGTTCGACCTGGTGGCCGAGGAAGTCACCTGGTTCGAGATCATCGGCAGCCGGCCGGTGTTCGTCGACCTGGACTGACCAACGGGGACAGCCGGCTGGTGTTCAACTCAGCCCTTCTGTCTCGGGAGTTTGCTCGACCAAACCGCCGGCTTGCGCGAGAAAAGCGCGCGTCTCGGCGACCACGCGGGCTTGAAAGGCCGGATCCTGCGCAAGCGCCGAACCCTGCATCGGCTGGCCGTTCTCGTTGTAGTAGATCCCGGACCTGCCGGAACGGTCCGTCAGGATCGTCGCGATGACGCGCCCCGCACGCTCGGGCGTGCTCCTGTATTGGCGGAACGGTGGAAGTCGCGTGATGATCTGGCCGAACAGGAAGCGCATGGCGGCGTTGGTGCCACCAAGGCCGGTGGTCGGATTGATGCCCGGCTCGATCGCCACCACACGCAGCCTCGGGGTTTCCCTTGCCAGAGCCAGCGACGAGGCGAGGCTGCATTGCTTGGAGGTCGCGTAGGCATCGATCCCCGGCAGCTTCGCGCCGCCAGGCAGCCATTCGCCACGGGCGCTCGCCTCGACGGAGATGAAGCGGCCTCCACGCATCCCCATCACCTTGGCTGGCCTGCGCTCGGGATCTTCGATCGCGGAAACCACGAAGGCGACCGTCGCTCCGTCGGGAAGATGCGGCACCAGCGCGTCCGTCAAGGCGAACGACCCGAGATGGTTGGTCGCAAAGGTCATGTCCCAGCCGCACGCGTTTCGGCCTGGCCGGGTGGACATCATGCCAGCGTTGTTGAGCAGTCCCGCGATCCACAAATCGAGAGCAGCGATTTCTGAAACTGCCTGGTGCACGCTGGCGGGATCGGAAAGGTCGCAAACCACCGAAAGGGTGCGGCCGCCTGCCTGTTCGATCCGGCTCCGCACCTGTTCCAGCCGTGCCCGGTTGCGACCAACCAGGACCAGGGTACCGTGTCTCGCGAGTTCGAGCGCCGCGTTCAGTCCGATCCCGGAGGTCGGTCCCGTCACAACGAAAGCCGATGTGTCCGGCGATGGCGTAGCTGGCATGGATCCCTCCGTTGGCTGGGGCAGGTCTCTGTTGGGAGCACCGGGTCAGGCGATCATTCGCCACATCGCATCGAAGCCGGTCTTGCGGTGCGCGTCGGCGCTGACGGGATCGGAAATCATGAAGTCGACGGTGGTGTCGGCAACCGCGTTAAGAAGACCAACAACCAGGCGCGGCGGCGCTTCTCGCATCGCGCCGTCCTTGCGGGCGCGCTCGAGCAGATCGCCAACATGCTTCAACGCCTGGTGTCCAAGCTCCCGGCTTTCGGGCGTGATCTCGTCGGAAGCGGAGAGCTGCGCGAGGGTCCGGCGCTTGGATGGATCGGCCGTGGCCCAACCCAGCCATTCGGACCACATGTGCTCCATCTGCCGCCTGACATCGGCGTCCACCGGGCAACCTTCGAGCAAGGCCTGCCCCATCTCGGTCTTGAGGCCGACATAGAGCTGGTTGAACAGGGCCGCCTTGGTTTCGAAGTAGGTGAACAGCGCGCCGTTGGAGATGCCGGCTTGCTTGGCGATCAGCGCGGTCGGCGCGCTCAAGCCCTGCACCGCGACGATGCGGGTGGCAGCCGCCAGGATCGCGTTTCGCTTGTTGTCGCTCTTCTGCCGCGCCATCGCGCCCTGACCCTTCCCACCACCGTCCCTATAGATGAGTGTCCAGTCGGTCAAGTTTTCCGGTGCCCGCACCCAGTGGACCGATCGCCCGTCCGCCGCGCTCGGCTAGGAGTGCGCGCTCCCCCGCCTGGCCACCGTCAGCAGTGCCCGCAGCGGCGCCGTGGCCTGCCATGAGGTGCTGGCACGCAGGCGCGAGGTTTCGAGACGTGCCGCGGCAAGCTCGGCGGCGCATGACCGGTGCTCAGACCGCAACAGCTCGATCTCGGCGCGCAGGGCGGCTTCGGTCTGGTTCTGCGCGGTGGACCAGGCCGCCCGCTCGCGACGCAGGTCCTCGAGCTCGCTGAGCAGCCCGGCGTTGGTTTCGCGGTTGTAGTAGGCATGGTCGACATAGCTGTCGACGATCCCGCCCAGGAACTCGACGCCGGGCTTGGACAAGGCCAGCGGGAAGCATTGCCTCAGCAGCGACCGGGCGGCCACAGCGGCCGTGGGGTCGGTCGCCAGCAGCAGCTTGTTCGGCACCAGCGCGAACGGCCGCAGCGTGCCCGCTTGCGCCAGGTAGCCGGCAAGCCCGGTGACCACGCCCGGCCAGGCCGGATTGAGGATGTCGTCGAGGGCCACGACGCCTCCGGCAAGCATCGTCTGCTCGGCCAGCCGCAGGTCGTTGATGACGATCGGCGCGGTGTGGCCGCCATCGATCGACATGAAGCGGAAGCGCCGCGACACGAACCGGGTGGCGCCCAGCTCCAGGCTCGATGCCTGGATGATCTCGCAACGATCCGCCCGCGCGTAGCTTGCGATATGCCGCTCAAGCATGTCGCGGCTGCCGGACCCCGAATGGTCGAGGTTCTTGTCCTGATCATCGAACACGTCCACCGCCACCGCCCGCTCCTCGGCCACCGCGGCGTTGGCCAGGATCAGGAACAGCCGGCCGTGATGCACCCCGATCTCGCACAGGTCGCCGCGCACACTGGCGTTCGCCTGGTCGACCAGGATCTGCGCGATCATCGAGGCGGTGGTCGGCCACAGCCATCCCTCGACGCTGCCGATGCCGCGCTGCAGGTAGTCGCCCAGCGCCGCAAGCCAACATGTCGACGCAGCCTCGACCACCTTCGAATCTCCTGCATCCGGCATGTTCCAAGTTCCTCTGTCCGTCCGCGGCGTGAGCGTCAAGCGCCAGATTGCGGACGCAGCGTGATGGCGTCCGGCCGCATTTCCCTCGTCCGCCTTGATGCTCTAACACTCGGCCATGGACAAACACGGCAGCCGTGCCTGGGGCGGGTTTCTGGTCATGGCGTTCATCGTGCTCGGGCTGTGCGGGCTGTTCTCGACCTATGCCGCCCAGCTGCCCTATCAGCGCGAGCTGTTCGCCGAGAACAAGCTCGACGCAGCACGCGGGGCGCCTGACGCCGCGGCCCGGCTCGAGGCGTTGCGCGACACGCTGGGCGACGACGGCGCCGGCGCGTTTGCCGCGCAAGGCGACCTTCCGACCCGGATCGAGGCCGCGCGGCGGGTGCTGCGCCGCCATTTCGGCGAGCAGGGTGCCGACATCGCGCTGCGGCTGCGCATCGTGCTGGTGGTGTTCACCTTCGGCTCGTCGCTGTTCGGCCTGATCGTCGTCAGCGTGCTGCGGCGCACGCCATCCTGAACCGCTCGCCGCGGCACAGGCGGTTCAGGGCTTGCGGAACTTCATGACGAAATTGTCGGCCTCGCCCACCGCGAGATAGCGCGCGCGGTTCTTCGCACCCAGCGCCAGCGTGGGAGGCAGCGTCCACACCCCCGCCGGCCAGTTGCCGGTGTCCTTGGGATTGGCGTTGATCTCCGAGGTGCCGACCAGCTTGAAGCCGGCATGCTCGATCAGCGCGGTCGCGTAATCCTGGCTGACATAGCCGTTCTGCGCCTTGGGGTCCTGCGGACCGCCGGCGTGGCTGCGATGCTCCTCGATGCCCAGCACGCCGCCGGGCTTGAGCGCCCGGAAGAACCCGGCCAGCATCTGTGGCGCGTAGCCGCCCTTCATCCAGTTGTGCAGGTTGCGGAAGGTCAGCACCAGGTCGGCGGAACCGGCGGGTGCCACGTCGAAATGGCCGGGCCCCGCCACCGTGACCACGACCTTGCCGTAGATCGCCGGATCCGCCTTGAGCTTGCGCGCGATCGGCGTGTCGTCGGCGGCGGTGCCCGGCTTGGAAGGCGGCACCGCAACGATATAGGAACCCCGCGCGCGCAGGAACGGTGCGAGGATCTCGGTCCAGTAGCCGCCGGTAGGCCAGATCTCAACCACGCTCTGATCGGGGCGCAACCCGAAGAACTCGAGTTCCCCGATCGGGTGGCGCGCCGCGTCCCGCCGCACGAAATCCGGGCTTCGCTGCGGCGATGCCACCGCCGCCCGCAGGCTGGCGTCTCCGCCCTCTGCTGCCAGCACCCTGGCCGGAGGCCCGAACAGCGCCGCCGAGACAACAACAACCACGCCGAAGCGGCATACGGGTTTTCTCATCGGAAGCCTCCTGGGACTACGCGTGGTGCAGCCGCTAGCATCGGCGGCGGCGGCCGGGAAGCCCGCCCGCCGGATGCGGGGCAGCCTAGCTGCCGCTTGGCGGTGAAAGCGTGCGCAGAAAGGCGATCACCGCGCCGCGCTCGGCCGGATCGGGCAGCACGTTCGGCATCGCCGTGTTGGGGATGTAGCGCCGCGGGCCGCTAAGCCACTCGCCCAGCGTGGCCTGGTTCCAGACCACGTGCGATGCGGCCAGCGCCGGCGTATACGGATAGCCCGCAACCGAGCCCGCGCGGCGGCCGAACACTCCCGCCAGGGCAGGCCCTTCGATGGCGTGGTTCAGCCCGTGGCAGCCGGCGCAGCGGGACGCGAACAGCGTGCGGCCGAGCGCCGGATCGGCGGGCGCGGCCGCGAAGCGGGACAGGTCGGAAGCACCCTTCGGGCGGCGGGAGCGGAAAAAGGTGTAGGACAGGGTGATGTTGTGCACGTCGCTGGTGGAGGCGTCCGACGCCAGCGCCCGGTCCACGAAGAAGGTGACTGGCATCTCGACCTTCTGGTGCGCGCCGAGCCGCTCCTCGGTGAAGCAGAAGCACTGGATCTTCTTGAAGTAGACGCCGATCTTGTCCGGCGTCACGTTGAACGTCGCATGGCCCACGATCGGCTGGTCGGAACGATTCTCGGCCTCAAAGAACACCAGGTTCTCCTCGCCCAGCCGCACCAGCACCCGCGGCTGCACCGGCCTGAAACGCCACGGCAGGCCGGGCGCGGTGGCGGTCGAGAAATCGACCAGCACGGTGCGGTCGGACAAGCCCGTCGAGCGGCTGGCGCGCTGCGTGGTGCCGCCGGAGCCGGTCGCCGAACAGAACATCCGGTAAAGCGGCACCGAGAACGAGACGATGGTCAGCATGATGCCCACCACCATCAGCAGTGCCGCCGGCACCACCCAGCCCTTGCCGCGCGACGCGCGCGGCGATTGGGATTTTCCGATTTGCATGGGGCTGGTCTAAAGCATGACCGGGCGTGGTGGGAAATATCCTCGCCGTGAACGGATCAAGGGATGCAGGCATGAACAAGGCTGCGGTGCTCACCCTCCTGGCCTTTCTGGCCTGCGCCGCGGCACCTCCTCCCGCCAACCGCAATCCAGCATCGCCGGCGGCGGCTCCGCAAGCAGCGGCTCCCCAACCGGCCGCTCCCCAGGGCACGGCTCCGCAAGAAACGGCGCCGCAAGAAACGGCTCCGCAGGCAGCAAGCTCGCCGGGAGCGGCCTCGGCCGCACCCGCGGCGCCTGCAGCAGCCAGGCCGTCTGCGGCCCAGAACCCTGCCACCGCCACACCGCCAAGCCTGCCGAGCGAGATCCCGGCGCAGTTCACCCCGCACGAGGCGAGCTTCGACTACACCGAGCGCAGCGTCATGATCCCGATGCGCGACGGCGTGAAGCTGCGCACCGTGATCCTGATCCCGCGCGGCGCCCGCAGCGCCCCGATCCTGCTCACCCGCACGCCGTACGGGGCGGTGTCCCGGGTCCAGGAGCATCCGAGCGCCACCCTCGCGGGCCTGCTCGGCGACGGCGACGTCGTGGACGCGCTGGTCACCCACGGGGGCTTCATCCGGGTGCTGCAGGACATACGCGGCAAGCACGGCTCGGAGGGCGACTTCGTGATGAACCGGCCGCTGGTGGGGCCGCTCAACCCCACACACGTCGACGAGTCCACCGACGCCTGGGACACCATCGACTGGCTGGTCAAGCACACTCCCGAAAGCAACGGCCGCGTCGGCATCCTCGGCATCTCCTATGACGGCTACACCACGCTGATGGCGCTGTTCCATCCGCATCCGGCCCTGAAGGCGGCGGTGCCGATCAACGCCATGGTGGATGGCTGGATGGGCGACGACTGGTTCCACCAGGGCGCCTTCCGGGTCGGCTCGCTCGCCTACATCTACGAGCAGGAGGCAACCCGCGGCAGCGATCTCACCTGGTGGTCCAGCGCCTATGACGAATACACCGAACTGATGCAGGCGGGCTCCGCGGGCGCGCTCGGTCGCTCGCGGGGCCTCGACCAGCTCGGCTTCTTCAACAAGCTGGTGGCCCATCCCGCCTATGACGCGTTCTGGCAGGATCAGGCCGTCGACAAGCTTCTGGCGCACGCCGAGGCGTCCAGGCCGGGCGGCGCCCTCAGCGTTCCGACCATGCTGGTGCACAGCCTGTGGGACCAGGAGGACATCTACGGCAACATCGCGGTGTACGAGGCGCTGCAGCCGAGCGACAAGGCCGGGATGCTGCATCTGGTGATCGGACCCTGGTTCCATCACCAGGAGCGCCTGGACGGCAGCGCGATCGGGCCGATACGCTTCGGCTCGGACACCGCGGAAGCGTTCCGCGACAGGATCCTCGCACCCTTCCTCGAGCGCACCCTCAAGGGCGACGAGCACGCCACCCCGATCGCACCGGTGACCGATTTCGTGACCGGCAGCGACCGCTGGGAACGGCGCGCCTCCTGGCCGGGTCCGACCCAGGCCGCCACCCTGCATCTGGGCCCGCAGGGGCAGCTCGGCTTTGCAGCGCCCGCCGCTGTCGCCCCCGGCTACCGGTCGTTTGTTTCCGATCCAGCCAACCCGGTGCCGTTCCTACCCAGGCCGGTGCATCTCAACGGCCCGGCCGGCGAGGCGCGCTGGTCGAGCTGGCTCACCTCCGACCAGCGCGCGGTCTCCGGACGTCCCGACGTGCTGGAATACAGCTCGGCGCCGCTCGCCGCGCCGCTGCGGATCAGCGGCCGCCCGGTGGCGCACATCGATCTCTCCACCACCGGCACCGACGGCGACCTGGTGGTCAAGCTGATCGACGTTTATCCCGATCTGGACGGCCGCACGCCGGGGCTTGGCGGCTACCAGCTGATGATCAGCGGCGACATCCAGCGCGGCCGCTACCGCGGCAGCTTCTCCGATCCCAAGCCGCTCGCCCCGGGCCAGGTGCTGCCCTGGCAGCTGGTGCTGCCGACCGTGAACCACGTCTTCCTGCCTGGGCATCGGATCATGGTGCAGATCCAGTCGAGCTGGTTCCCGCTCTACGACCGCAACCCGCAGAGCTTTGTTTCCAACATCTTCCTTGCGGCACCCTCCGACTACCGCAGCGCCGAGATCCATGTGGAGGACAGCAGCACCATCACTCTGCCGACCGTCAGGTAGCGGGCGGCCTCGGCGTGGCTGTGGCTGCCGGCGGGGGCACCGGGTGGACCCGCGGATCGCTGAACGAAGGCTGTATATAGAGCCGCCGGCGCCCATAGGAGATCCAGACCCGGTTGAAGTGCAGGAAGTCGTCGCCCAGCAGCGTGTCCGGGGTCGCGAGGTCGGCCACGGAGAACGGGAAGTTGTTCATCCGCTCGTCGCCGATCTCCAGGCTGCCGAAACGGTGCAAACGGGCTCCGAGCCGGTTCTCGTCGATGCCCACCGCGTGCCCGGCGAGATCGAGCGACAGCTTCCGGTCGGTGATGCCGGCGCGGCGCGCGTCCTCCTCGGTGACCGTGGTGATCACCGCACCCGAGTCGAGCACCGCCGTGAGCGGCGTGTCGTCGAGCTTGAGGTCGAGCTCGACCTTGGTCTGCTCGAGGCGGAACGGCAGCTCGAAATAGGGCGGATCGAACGGCCGCACCGCGTCGCACCCATGCAGCGAATACATGGCGAAACGATGGGCCGGCATGTCGAGATCAACATCGTAGTTCGCCAAGAAGTCGGCGCCGAACAGCCCCAGCACGGGCATGCCTTGCACCGGCGGGCCGAGTTCGCCCGCCACCGGCAGCTCGATGTCGCGGGCGATGCCGTGGCCCAGTCCCAGGCGGCGGATCGTCGCCAGGTGCGCAAACACGCTGCCGCCCACGCCGGTCAGGGCGACGAGCCCGCTTTCTGGGCCGCCGATCAGCCCGAAGTGTTCGGCCGCACTCCTGCTGATGATCGACGTCGCAGCCCCGGTGTCGACATACAGCACCACCTTCTGGTGCTCGAGCGTGGCCTCGACCGCCGGGATGCGCCTGCCCGCAAGCAGGGGCAGATCAGCCACCGTGTCGACCCTGCAGCCTTGCTGGCCGGCCGCGCTGCAGCCGGCCAGAAGCAGTACCAGCGCCAACCCCCGCAATCCCGCCGGCCGCCGTGCCACACGCGCCGTCACGGCGGGAAAAAGCTCCGCGCCTTCACGGCGGGAGAAAGCCCCGCGCCTTCACGGCGCGATGCGTCCCGGGTCCATGGTCACCCCGTGATCGAGCGGACCATGGCCGGTTCCGTAGCCGGGCGCACCCAGCATCGCGAGACGCAGAAAGGCGCGCGCCCGCAGCACCGCGTCGCGCAGGCCGATGCCTTGCGCGAGCCCCGCGGCGATCCCGCTCGCCAGGGTGCAGCCGGTGCCATGGGTATGCCGGCTGTCGATCCGCGGCGCGGTGAAGGCCTCGATGCCGGCTTCGGTCGCCAGCAGGTCCACCACCTCGCCGCCCTCCCGGTGGCCGCCCTTCAGCAGCACCGCGGGCGCCCCCAGCCTCAGCAACAGCGCCGCCGCCGCCTGCATGTCGTCGAGCGTGCGGACTGGCCGGCCGGCCAGCACCTCCGCCTCCGGCAGGTTGGGCGTCAGCAGCGTCGCCAGCGGCACGAGGCGCCGAATCAGGCTCTCGACCGCATCAGCCTGCAGCAGCCGAGCACCCCCCTTGGCGACCATCACCGGATCCAGCACGAACGGCAGGCTGGGCCAGGCGCCGATCCGCTCGGCCACCAGCTCGATGATCTCGGCGCGGTCCAGCATGCCGGTCTTGAACGCATCCGCGCCGATGTCGTCCAGCACGCAGTCGATCTGCAGGCGCAGGAACCCGGGCGGCACCGGCATCACGCCGTGCACCCCCAGGGTGTTCTGCGCGGTCAGCGCGGTGATCGCGGTTGCGGCAAAGCCGCCGAGCGCGGTGATGGTCTTGATGTCGGCCTGGATGCCGGCGCCGGCGCCGGAATCGCTGCCGGCAATCACCAGGACGCGGCCCTTCACGCGGCGAGGCTCACCCGGCGGATGGCGTCGCACAGGGTGTCGACCACCTGCTCCACCAGGGCGGCGTCCTCGGCCTCCGCCATGACCCGCACCAGCGGCTCGGTGCCGCTTTCCCGCAGCAGCAGCCGCCCGCGGCCGCCCAGCAGGTCCTCGGCCCAGCGGCGCGCCTCGATCACCCGCGCATCGCCCAGCGGCGAGGTCCCGCGGAAGCGCTCGTTGCGGAGCTTCTGCGGATAGGGCTCGAACAGGCGGCACAGCTCGCTTGCCGGTTGCTGCTGCTCGACCAGCACCGAGAGCACCTGCAGCGCCGCCAGCAACCCGTCGCCGGTGGTGGCGAAATCCGACAGCACCATGTGGCCGGACTGCTCGCCGCCGAGGTTCATCTCCAGCTCGCGCATCCGCTCGACCACGTAGCGGTCGCCCACGGCGGTGCGCTCCAGCCGCACCCCGATCCCCGACAGCATGCGCTCCAGGCCCATGTTGGACATCACCGTGGCCACCACGCCGCCGCCCGCGAGCCTGCCGTTCCGCTGCCAGGACTGCGCCACCAGGGCCAGGATCTGGTCGCCATCGACGATCCGGCCGGCTTCGTCGGCGATCACCAGCCGGTCGGCGTCGCCGTCCAGCGCCAAGCCGAGGTCGGCGCGATGCTCCAGCACCGCCCGGCACAGGGTCTCTGGACTGGTGGAGCCGCAATCGCGGTTGATGTTGAGCCCGTCCGGCGAGCAGCCGAGCCGGATCACCTCGGCGCCGAGCTCCCACAGCGCGGTCGGTGCCACCCGGTAGGCGGCGCCATGCGCGCAATCGATGACGATGCGCAACCCATCCAGCCGGCGCCCGCGCGGGAACGAGGACTTGACGCTTTCCACGTAGCGGCCCGCGGCGTCGGTCAGCCGCGAGGCGCGACCCACCGCGGAGGGCGCCGGCAGCCTGGACGCGAGATCGGAGGCCATCAGCGCCTCGATCTCCGCCTCCGCCTCGTCCGACAGCTTGAAGCCGTCCGGCCCGAACAGCTTGATGCCGTTATCCTCGAACGGGTTGTGCGAGGCCGAGATCATCACGCCGAGATC
>CAXUNX010000048.1:0-18306 GCA_964252545.1 uncultured Acetobacteraceae bacterium
CGCCTCAAGGCGGCGCGCATACTCGATGCCTTCGTCGCATAGCGGATCATGCCCGCAACTGACCAGCAGAGCAGGCGGCAGGCGGGCGAGCGAGGGCGTCAGCAGCGGCGAGGCGCGCGGGTCCAGCGCCACCGAGGCATCGGCCAGATATTTCCGGATGAACCAGCGCATGCGGGCGGCGGTGAGCGGCACCAGGCCGGTGACCCGGGCATAGGAGCCGCTGCCGGCGCGCAGATCCACCGCCGGGTAGAACAGCAGCTGCAGCCTTGGTGCGGGCAGGCCGGCGTCGCGCAGCAGCACGCAGGCGGAAGCGGCCAGCGAGGCGCCGGCGCTGTCGCCGCCGATTGCCATCCGCTCCGGCTGCAGCGCGAGCATGGACGCTTGTTCGCGGCACCCGGCCAGGACGGCCACGGCGCTTTCGAGTGCCGCCGGAAACCGGTGCTCGGGTGCGCGTGGGTAATGCAGCGCCACCACGCAGCAGCCGGAGCGGCGCGCGAGTTCCCGGCACACCGGATCGTGGGTGTCGAGGTCGCCCAGCATCCAGCCGCCGCCATGCAGGTAGAACAGCCAGGGCAGCGCCGCGTCGCCCTCCACCGGACGATAGATCCGGACGCTGCTGCCCTCCGGGGTGGCGCGGTCCTCGATGCGCGCCATCGGCGCCGGCTCGAGCGCGAACGCGGCGCAGCCCTCGCGGTAGGCCTGCCGCGCGGCGCCGAGCTCGAGCTGCTCCAGGGGAGGCGCCTGGCGCATCGAGATCGCCACCAGCAACCGGTCGACATCCGGGTCGAACGCTCCCGGGTGCGGATCCCCGCTCACCCGCAAGCCTTCACATCAGCGATCCGCCCACCCGGGCCGCCGGTCAAACGTGGAAGCTCTCGCCGCAGCCGCAGCGGCCCTTCTCGTTGGGATTGGTGAAGGTGAACCCGGCTTCAAGGTCGCGTACCTGGTAGTCCATGGTGGTTCCGATCAGGAACAGCGATGCCTTGCGGTCCACCAGCAGGGTCAGGTCGCGATCATGCACCTGCTCGTCGTTCGGGCCGGGCGCGTCGACCCAGCCCATATCATAGGACAGGCCGGAACAGCCCTTGGTGCTGACGCTGATCCGCAGCAGCTGGCCGGCGCGGCCGCCGGCATAAAGGGAGCGCAGCCGATCGGCGGCCGCCTCCGACAGCGCCATCAGCGGCGGCAGCGCGCGCCTCGCCCTCGGCTGGGCCTGGGCCTTCGTGGAGGGGTCGGCCTGGACATCCATGGTCAATCTCCGCTCAGAACATGTTCAGCGCGAGCCGCGCGTCTTCGCTCATCCGGCTCGCGTCCCAGGGTGGATCCCACACCGTCTCGACCTCGCAGGCGGTGACCCCGGCCACCGTCTGCACCGCGTCGCGCACCTGCACCGGCAGCTCCTGGGCACTCGGGCAGCCGGGCGCGGTCAGCGTCATCTCGACCTTGACGCGGCCGTCGTCATGCAGGTCCACGGCATAGATCAGGCCCAGCTCGTAGATGTTGACCGGGATCTCGGGGTCATAGACGGTGGCGATCGCGGCGATCACCGCATCCTCGCTGGGAGCCGCCAGCACCTCCCCGTCCGGGGTCCAGCTACCGGCGGCGTAGCCGGAACCCTGCTCGGCGCCGAGCAACTCGTGCCCTTCTTCTGCCGCCGCCGGAGGAGCATCGTCCCGCAGCCGCTCCGCTGATATCTGCATCACCTGGTCCTCTCGCTCTCGAGGGCGTCGAGCAAGGCCGCCCACGGCAGGGTCGCGCACCGGATCCGCGACCGGTATTCATGTAGGTTCTCAAAGGCGTCCAGCAAACCGAGCCCCGAAGCCGCGGACTCGGACGGGCTGCCGTGCAGCATGGCATCAAACCGCTCGAACAGCGAGCGAATGGCGGCCGCATCGAGCCCCTCGACGGTTTCGGCCATCAGGTCGGCCGAGGCCGTGCAGATCGCGCAGCCACGCGTCTGGTGCAGCACCCGGGTCGGGCCGCCCCCGGGCGAGAGTGCCACGGTCACGCGCACGCTGTCGCCGCAGAACGGGTTGCTGCCTTCGGCGGCGGCGTCGGCGGGCTGCACCACACCGGCATGAAGCGGCTCGCGCGCCCGCTGCATGATCAGCTGCTGGTAGAGCGCTTCCTGCTGCGACCCGTCCATGCTCAGGCGAAGAAGCCCCGGACGCGCTCCAGGCTATCGGCCAGCACGTCGATCTCGCCCGCGGTGGTATAGAGCCCGAAGCTCGCGCGGGCGGTGCTTCCCACGCCCAGCCTGCGCATCAGCGGTTCGGCGCAGTGGTTGCCGGCGCGCACCGCGATGCCGTTGCGGTCGAGCAGGGTCGCGACATCGTGCGCGTGCGCGTTCGCCAAGGTGAAGGAGATCACCCCGCCGCGGGTCTCGGGCGGCACCTGGTCCGGACCCAGGATGCGCAACCCCTCGATCGCCCGCAGCCGCTCCAGGGCGTATCCGGTCAGCGCCTGCTCGTGCGCCTCGATCGCCTCGAAGCCGACCGCCTCCACATAGTCGATCGCCGCACCCAGCCCGATCGCCTCGATGATCGGCGGCGTGCCGGCCTCGAACCGGTGCGGCAGCTCCGCCCAGGTGGAGCGCTCGAAGCTCACGCTGCTGATCATATCGCCGCCGCCCAGGAACGGCGGCAGCGCCTCCAGCAGGGCCTGCCTTCCCCAGAGCACGCCGATGCCGGTGGGGCCATACAGCTTGTGGCCGGTGAAGACATAGAAGTCGGCGCCGATCGCCTGGACGTCGACGCGGCGGTGCACCACCGCCTGCGAACCGTCCAGCATCAGCCTGGCGCCATGGGCGTGGGCGAGCTCGGCGATGCGCGCCGCCGGGGTGATGCTGCCGAGCACGTTGGACATGTGGGTGACCGCCACCAGTCCGACACGGCCGTCCGCGAGCAGGGCCTCCAGCGAGCCGAGATCGAGCTCGCCGTTGTTGGTGATCCTGGCGACCCGCAGCTCGATGCCACGCCGGTCGCGCAGCATCTGCCAGGGCACGATGTTGGCGTGATGCTCCATCTCGGAGATCAGCACCGCCTGCCCGGGCCTGAGCGTTTCGCCCAGGGAATGCGCCAGCAGGTTGATCGCAGCCGTGCTGTTCTGGGTGAACACGATCTCGCTGAGACCGGACGCGTTGATCAGCCGCGCCACCTTGTCGCGCACGCCCTCATAGGCGTCGGTGGTGCGCTCGCTCATCCAGTGCAGCCCGCGATGCACGTTGGCATACTGGGTGCGCATCGCGGTGGCCATCGCCTCGATCACCGCCTCCGGCTTCTGCGCCGAGGCCGCGCTGTCCAGGAACACCAGCGGCTTGCCGTGCACGCGCTGCGACAGGATCGGGAAATCGGCGCGCAGCCGGGAAAGCTCCGGCAGCGCCGGGACGGGAATCATCTGGTTCATGCGGCAGCTCCCATCCAGGACCGGTCGAGCGCCTGTTCCAGCATCGCCCGCACCGGCTCGTCATCGATCAGCTCGAGCGCATCGGCAAGAAAGGCGCGCACCAGCAACGCGCGCCCCGCATCGGCCGGCACGCCGCGGCTGCGCAGGTAGAACAGTTGATCCTCGTCAAGCGCGCCGGCGGTGGCGCCGTGGCTGCACTTGACGTCGTCGGCATAGATCTCGAGCTCGGGCTTGCTGTTGATCTCGGCCTGGTCCGACAACAGCAGCGCCTGGTTCATCTGGTAGCCATCAGTCTTCTGGGCCGCGCGGGCGACCAAGATCTTGCCCTGGAACACGCCGCGCGCCTTGCCGGAAAGCACGTTCTTGACGGTCTGGCGGGAATTGCAGCCCGGCGCGTCGTGGGTGATGACGCTGGTGAGATCGGCGCATTGCTGCGAGCCGAGCAGCTGCGCGCCGTTGACCTGCACCTCGCCGCCATGCCCGGCCAGGCGCGCATGCACCTCGTGGCGCGCGAGCCCGGCGCCCAGCGCGAGGCTGAAGCTGTCATAGGCGGCGCCGGTGTCGACGGCGACATACACGGTGGAGAAATGCATCGCCTGCGCGCTCTCGTCCTGCAGCAGCGTGTGGGCCAGGCGCGCGCCGGCACGCACCTCGACCTCCATCACCGGGTTGTTCACGTAGAGCCCGTCGCCGAGCGCGATCTCGAGCAGCGACAGCCTGGCGTTCTCCTCCAGCAGCACGGAGATGCGCGGATGCGCGGTCACCGCCCGCTTGGGATCGGGATTGTCGCCCAGCAGGATCAGCAGCAGCCGGCCGGCATCGGAGCCGCGCCCGACGCGGAGCCGCGCGCCGTCGCCGGTCAGCATGGTGTTGAGCGCCACCATCGCTTCACGCTCGGGATGGGCGAGCGCCCCGAAGCTGACGCCGAGCTCGACGTCGATAACCGCCCGGGGCAGCCGGGACAGCGACGCCTCGAAGCAGCCATTGACGAACACCAGCCGGTCGGCCTCGGCGAAGCCCGCACCCAGCAGGTCGAGACGCTGCAGCAGAGCCGCGGCGCGGGCGGGATCAGCCGGCGGCGGCGGCTCGCTCAGCGATAGCGCGGTGAGCGGGCGCAAGTCGGTGTATTTCCAACTCTCCAGGCTGCGCCTGGGCAGGCCGGTGGCCCCAAGCAGCAGCGCCGCCTGGTCGCGCTGGTCGACCGCCCCAGGGAGGGTCTGCTTGCGGGCCTCGAACAGCGCCAGAAACGCCTGCGCGTTCTGGGCGGCGGCAGCGGTGCGGTCGATCGCGTTCACGCCGCCTCCGCGATCACGGTGCCGTAGCCTTCCGCCTCGAGCCGGCGGGCCAGCTCCGGACCGCCGCTGCGGATGATCCGGCCTGCCGCCAGCACGTGCACGTGGTCGGGCTCGAGAACGTCGAGCAGGCGCTGATGGTGGGTGATCACCAGGGCCGAGAAATCAGGCGTGCGCAGGGCGTTGACGCCGTTCGCCACGATCCGCAACGCGTCGATGTCGAGGCCGCTGTCGGTTTCGTCGAGGATCGCGAACCGGGGCTGCAGCAACGCCATCTGCAGCACTTCGTTGCGCTTCTTCTCGCCGCCAGAGAAGCCGACATTGACGTTGCGCTTGAGCATGTCATCGGGCATCGACAGCCGCCTGCTTTCGGCGCGCGCCTGCTTAAGGAAGCTCACCGCATCGAGCTCGGCCTCGCCGCGGGCGCGGCGCACCGCGTTGACCGCGGTGCGCAGGAAGTTCGCGTTGTTCACGCCCGGCAGCTCGACGGGCGCCTGGAACGCCAGGAACAGGCCCGCGGCCGCCCGCTCCTCCGGCTGCATCGCCAGCAGATCCTGGTCCTGGTAGCGAGCACTGCCTGCGGTGACCACGTAGTCCTCGCGGCCGGCCAGCACATAGGACAAGGTCGACTTGCCTGAACCGTTCGGCCCCATGATGGCATGCACCTCGCCCGGGCCGATGCCGAGATCGACGCCGTTGAGGATCGGCTTGTTCTCGATGCTGGCGCACAGCCCGGAAAGCTGCAGCACGCTCATCCGACGCTGCCCTCCAGGCTGACCGCGAGCAGCTTCTGCGCCTCCACCGCGAACTCCATCGGCAGCTCCTTGAGCACGTCCTTGCAGAAGCCGTTCACGATGAGGCCCACAGCGTCCTCTTCCGACAGCCCGCGGCTGCGGCAGTAAAACAGCTGGTCCTCCGAGATCTTGGAGGTGGTGGCTTCATGCTCGATCTTCGCCGTCATGTTGCGGTTCTCGATGTAGGGCACCGTGTGCGCGCCGCAGCGGTCGCCGATCAGCAGGCTGTCGCACTGCGTGTGGTTGCGGGCGTTGGACGCGCGCGGCATCACCCGCACCAGGCCGCGATAGGTGCTGTCGGAGCGGCCGGCGCTGATGGTCTTGGCAACGATGGTGGAACGGCTGCCGCGGCCGATATGGATCATCTTGGTGCCGGTGTCGGCCTGCTGGCGGTTGTTGGTGACCGCCACCGAATAGAACTCGCCGACGCTTTCCTCGCCCTGCAGGATGCAGGAGGGATATTTCCAGGTGATCGCCGATCCGGTCTCGACCTGGGTCCAGGAGATGCGCGAACGCGCACCGCGGCACGCGCCACGCTTGGTGACGAAGTTGTAGATGCCGCCACGGCCCTCGCTGTCGCCCGGATACCAGTTCTGCACCGTGCTGTACTTGATCGAGGCGTCGTCCATCGCCACCAGCTCGACCACCGCCGCATGCAGCTGGTTCTCGTCGCGCATCGGCGCGGTGCAGCCTTCCAGATAGGAGAGCGAGGCGCCGGCCTCGGCGATGATCAGCGTGCGCTCGAACTGGCCGGTGTTCTTGGCATTGATGCGGAAATAGGTCGACAGCTCCATCGGGCACTTCACGCCCTTGGGGATGAAGACGAAGGATCCGTCGGTGAACACCGCCGCGTTCAAGGCCGCGTAGAAATTGTCGGCGGCGGGAACCACGCTGCCGAGATATTGCTGCACCAGCTCGGGATGCTCGCGCACCGCCTCGCTGATCGGGCAGAAGATCACGCCGGCCTGCATCAGCGTCTCGCGGAAGGTGGTTGCCACCGAGACGCTGTCGAACACCGCGTCAACCGCCACCGGCGGACGCTGTGACTGCTCCTCGGCGTCGGCGTCATCCGACACCGGCGCCTCGACGCCGGCCAGGATCGCGCGCTCCTTCAACGGGATGCCGAGCTTCTCGTACATGTCGAGCAGGGCTGGATCGACCTCGTCGAGCGACCGCGGCCCCGGCTTGCGGCGCGGTGCTGCATAATAATGCGCGTCCTGGTAGTCGATCGGCGGATGCGCGACCTTGGCCCAGCGCGGCTCGGGCATCTGGCTCCAGGCCTCGAACGCCTTGAGCCGCCAGGCGAGCAGCCATTCCGGCTCGTTCTTGCGCTGCGAGATCAGCCGCACGGTGTCGACGTTC
Organism: uncultured Acetobacteraceae bacterium; assembly: GCA_964252545.1. GTDB lineage: Bacteria > Pseudomonadota > Alphaproteobacteria > Acetobacterales > Acetobacteraceae > Lichenicoccus. The sequence goes on from CAXUNX010000048.1 coordinate 6,854, forward strand.
AGGCCCTTGGGCGCAATGTCCATCTCGATGTCGGTCTCGAACCCCCATTTGTAGGTGGAGGCGGTGAGCGACTGGACGGCGTCAAGGGTCTCGGCGATTGCAGGCATGGAACCTCACTCGGCAACAGCCGGCGCATGGATGGGCGCCGGAAGGGGATCGGGAATGAACGGCGCTGGCGGCGGCTCGCCGCGCATGTCAGCCAGCGTGATGCGGGTCAGCGCCGTCCGGATGGCAGTGTTGACGCGGTCCCAGCGGCCGCGCACCGGGCACAGGCCCTGGGCTTCGCAGCCGCCCACCGCCCCGTCGACGCAGGCGGCAAGCGAGATCGGGCCGTCGATGGCGGTGATCACCCGGGCAACCGGGATGTCCTCCAGCCTGCCGGCCAACCGATAGCCACCGCGGGCGCCCCGCTGCGAGACCACCAGGCCGGCACCGGACAGCGCCTTGAGCACCTTGGCCACGGTCGGCTCCGGAACTCCGGTCTCCTGCGCCAAGACAGGTGATGTGGTGACGCCGGCGCTGGCTTCGAGGTGCACCAGCACAACAACCGCGTAGTCGGTGAGCTTGGAGAGCCGCAGCATCGGTTTGCCAGCCCTAAATTGAGGACCATCGTGGTCCTGATTGTCTGGAGATGATCGTCTGCGGGCGCCGCGTCAAGGGCGCATCGGGCCGCCCCGTCAGTATTCGACGTTTCCGAACAGGGCGCGCAACACAAGATAGAACAGGCCGCCGACCAGCGCCCCCACCAGGGTGCCGTTGATGCGGACATATTGCAGGTCGCGGCCGACCCGCAGCTCCAGCCGGTCGATGATCATGCGGCTGTCCCAGCCGCCCACCACCGTGCCGATGAACCCGGCTAGCCGGTCGCGCACCGCGGGAAGCACGCGCAGCACCAGGCCGCGGGTCGCCGCCTCGACCCGGGCGCGCATCGCCGGATCATGCGCCATCACGTGGCCCAGCCGCGGCAGCGCATCGCTGATCAGGGCGGCGAGCCAGCCATCGGCGCGGCCGAGATCGCCCTCGATCATGATCCGGGAGCGTTGCCAGATCTCGGCGGTCCAGCCCTTGACGCTTTCATGGCCGACCAGGCCGCGGATCGCCTCGCCGACCTCGCGCCCGCGCTCGGGATCGGTTTCGATGCGGTCGATCTCGTGGCGCACCCAGGCGGTGAAGGCATCGCGCAGCTCGGACCCGGCCGGGTCGGTACGATCAAGCTCGTGGTTCATCGCCGAAAGCACGCGCGTTGCGATCGATCCCCCGAGCGCCCAGCCGACCAGCCGTCCGCCCTGCTCGCGCACCCGCTCCTCGATCAGCAGCCGAAGCGCCGTCTCCTTGCCGTGCAGCGCCCGCTTCAGCTCACCGAGCAGGAAGCTCAGCACCTCCTGGTGCCGCTGGTTGTCCACCAGCACCCGCAATGCGCGCGCGATCACCGGCGCCACCATCTCGCCGCTGAGCAGACGGGGAAGTGCGCGTGCCAGCAGCGCGCCGGCACGCCCGTCCTCCAGCCTGTCGAGCAGGTGCGGCAGCGCCGAGGCGACCCCGCGCCCGACCAGGATGCCGGTCTGGGGATCGGACAGGGCGCCGCCCAGCAGGGCGGGCACGTCCAGGCCGCCGATCGCGCGCCCGATATCGGCTTCGGTGAAGACGTGGTTGGCGACGAAATTGCCCAGCGCCCGGCCGAGCCGCTGCTTCTGGGCGGGCAGGATCGCGGTGTGCGGGATGGGGATGCCGAGCGGGTGGCGGAACAGCGCGGTGACCGCGAACCAGTCGGCAAGGCCGCCGATCAGTCCGGCCTTGGCGGTGGCCTGCAGCAATCCTGGCCATAATCCGCGTCCGAGCCCGTAGCCGGCCAGGGTGAGCGCGCCCATGCCGACCAGCAAACCGGTGGCGAGGCGACGGTACCGGCGCAGCGCCTGCCTGGCCCCCCGGTCAGGATCGTGGGTTGTGCTGGTCATGGCGCGCAGGCTTAGCATCCGCAGGTGGGTTCAACGAGGCAGCGCGGGTGCTGCGCTGCGTCATCGGCGGGCTGCTGCCGGTTGCGATGCTGCTGCAGACGTGGAACGCTCCCGCAACGCCATCCAGCCACGCGATTGCCCTAGCCACGGAATGCCGCCATGGACGATCTCCCCCTGAAGTCCGCCCCGCTGCCTCGTGATGCCCAGGGGGATGACCAGGCGGACAACAGGCTGGAAACCCTGGTCGAGCTCGCGCGGGGCGTGCTGGAGCGCCAGCAGGACGACCCGTTCGCCAATCCGGTGCTGGCGATGGCGCTGCTGGTGTCGCGCCGGCTGGACGAGAGCGTGCTCAACCTTGACGATATCGAGCACCTGGTCCGGAAGTTGCGCGACGAGGCGTTCCTGGCGCGGGCGGAGCGCCTGCACGCCTATGTCGGGGTGGCGGAGGAAGACACCGGCGCCCGCCTGGCGCGCATCGCGGCCAAGCTGGTCCGGCCCGACCCCGAGGACAGCCCGGTGCCGCTCGCGCAGTTCCGGGCCGCGGTGCAACGGGTCCGCTACGCGGCGGTGTTCACCGCCCACCCGACCTTCTCGCTGGCACCCGACGCCTACACGGCGCTTGCCGCCAGCGCCAGCGGCGCGCCCTGCCTGCCGGAGCCCGGCGGCTCCCAGCGTCCCCCCGTGCCGACCCTGGAGGACGAGTTCCAGCATGCGGTGCAGGCGATCCTGCGCGGCCGCAACGCGATCGACAGCCTGAATGCGGCGCTGCTGCAGGAGGCGGCACAGACCTGGCAGCAGGCCTGGAGCAGCCTGATCCCCTGCCCGCTGATCCTGGCGAGCTGGGTCGGCTACGACACCGATGGCCGCACCGATATCGGCTGGTGGGACACGCTGCGCCTGCGGCTGCGCATGAAGCTGCTGCAACTCGAGCGTGTCCACGGCCAGCTTTCCGACCTGCAACAGCCGCCCGACGAGCTGCGGAGCCGCCTGGCCGCCGCCATCGAGGCGGTGCGCGCCCAGATCGGGAGCTGCCCGCGCGCCGCCGACCCGGAGGCGGTTGCGCGCTTCGCGGTCGCGCTGATCGACCGGCGGGAAGAGGCCATCACCACCCCGGCCCTGCTCGAGGCGGAGTTCCGCGCCGCGATCATACGGGCGAGCGAGGCGGACCGGCTGGCGCTCGCGGTGGCGCGGGCGGGCTTTGTGTCGCACGGCATGGCGGCGGCGCACACCCATGTGCGGCTGAACTCGACGCAACTGCACAACGTCGCCCGCCAGCGCCTCGGCATCGCCGACAATCCGGACAATCCGGCCCAGCGCCGCGCCCTGCTGATCGCCATCAACGAAGCGCTCGACCAGGTGCAGCCGGTGCCGGTGGATTTCGGCGCCTTGCTGTCCGAACAGGCCTCGGCGGCCAAGCTGATGATGACGGTCGCGCAGATCGTGAAGCATGTCGACAGCTCCAGCAAGGTGCGTTTCTTGATCGCCGAGACCGAGAGCGGATACACGCTGCTGGTGGCGCTGTGGCTGGCACGCTGTTTCGGGATCGAGCGGAACGTCGAGATCAGCCCGCTGTTCGAGACCCGTGACGCGCTCGAGCACGGCTCGATGGTGGTCGAGGAGGCGCTGCGCTCCCGGCACTGGCGCGACTATCTGCGAAGCACCGGCCACATGGCGCTGCAGTTCGGCTATTCAGATTCCGGCCGCTATATCGGGCAGCTCGCCGCCACGTACCTGATCGAGCGGCTGAGGCTGAAATCGGCCGATCTGCTGCGCAAGCATGGCCTGACCGACGTCGAGCTGATCCTGTTCGATACGCACGGCGAGAGCATCGGCCGTGGCGCGCATCCGTTCCACCTGGCGGACCGGCTCGACTATCTTTCGCCCGCCCACTCACGGGCCAGCTTCGCCCAAGCCGGCATCAGCTACCGGGAGGAGTGCGCGGTGCAGGGAGGCGACGGCTACCTGCTGTTCGGCACCCAGCCGCTTGCGGACGCCACGGTCGGCACCATCGCCGAGCACGCCTTCGCCAGCATCCGGCTCGACCAGGACCCGATCTACGACGAGCCGGATTTCTCCGCCGATTTCTTCGCCACCATCGTGTCCGGCATGACCGACCTGGTGGAGGATCCGGGCTATGCCGCCCTGCTCGGCGCGTTCGGGCCGTCGCTGATCGACCGCACCGGCTCGCGGCCGCCGGCGCGGCAAAGCGACTCCGGCGGCAGCGGCGGTCGCATCAAGCATCCGCGCGAACTGCGCGCCATCCTCAACAACGCCATCCTGCACCAGCTCGGCTGGTGCGCGAACACGCTGCAGGGGCTGGGCCTCGCCGCGGCGCGCCATCCGGAAACCTTCGAGGAGTTCCTGCTGAAAAGCCCGCGTTTCCGTCGCGCGCTGGATTTCGCGAGCCACGCGCTGGCGCATTCCGACAGCGACGTGCTGCGGGCGATCGTGCTGACGCTTGATCCCGGGGTCTGGCTGGATCGTGCCGCGCACGAGAGCGAGCCGCACCGGCGCGACGCGCTGGTGGCGCTGGCACGCGGGCTGGAGCGGCTGGATCTGTGGGCCTCGACCCAGTCGATGTTCCGTCGGATCCAGGCCGATCACTTGGCGTTGCGGGTCGCCTGGCCGGATGCGCCGCGCATGCGGTTCAAGGAGATGCTGCTGCATGCCACCCGGCTTGCCTTGATCGAGCGGATCTGGCTGCTCTCGACGCGTATCCCGTATTTCTCGCCGCGTCACGGCTTCACCCGCCTCGACGTGGACGACCAGATCCTGCGGCTGGAGATCCCGGCCGCGCTGAAGCACCTGGTCGAAATCTTCCCGCCGGCGCCCGACCACGCGGTGACGCTCGATTTCCGCGAACCGAGCAGGCCGCGCACCGATACCGCCTATTCCCGAGAGGACGCCGAGATCTTCCAGCCGATGCGGCGGTTGTTCGAGCTGGTTCGCGAGATCAGCATCGCCGTGATGCACGACGTCGGCTCCTTCGGCTGAAGGCATGAACGAGACAGCGGGCGGCGGGCGGCGCCGGTGGCGGGTGACGGAGGAGCCGCCGCCCTACGCGACGCCGCTCCCGGTGGAGCCCGGCATCCGCCGCATCGTGGCGCCGAACCCGTCGGCGATGACCTTCAACGGCACCAACAGCTGGCTTGTCGACTGGCAGGGCGGCACCATGCTGATCGATCCGGGCTCGAACGACGAGGCGCATCTCGAGGCCATCATGGACGAGGCGGGTGGTCGGCTGACCCACATCATCGTCAGCCACACCCACCACGACCATCTGGATGGCGCGGTGACCTTGGCGCGCCGTTTGAAGGTTCCGACCGCCGGGTTCCGGCACAGCGCCGACCGCGGGTTCGAGGCCGACATCAAGCTCGGCGACGGCGAGCGCATCGGCGGGCTGACCGCGCTCCACACCCCCGGCCATGCCATGGACCATCTCTGCTTCATGCACGATGACGGCATCCTGTTCAGCGGCGATCACGTGATGGGCTGGTCGACCTCGGTGGTGCCGCCGCCGCCTGCCGGCGATCTATGCCTGTTCATCGCCAGCATGCAGCGCGTGCGCGACCTGCGCAGCCGGCTCATGCTGTCGGCGCACGGACCGGCGATCACCCGCCCCTTCGAGACCGTGGAGGGGCTGCTTGAGCACCGGATGGCGCGCGAGCGCTCGATCGCAGCGTTGCTGCGCCCCCAGCCGCAATCGCTGGAGGCGCTGCTGGCGAGCGCCTATGTGGGCCTCAAGCCGCGGCTGGTGGGGCCCGCGCGCGCCAACCTGCTGTCGCACCTGATCAAGCTGGAGCGCGATGGCCGCGCGGTGCAGAACGAACAGGGCTGGATGAGCGGCAGCTGAGGCGGCGGGAAACCGGGACGGTATCGCCGCCCCGGCTTGGGTTTGGTCCAGGCCGGCGGGTCAGGCCAGCGGGCTTTTCTCGTGCGCGATGGCTTCGCGCGCCGCCTTGAGGTGCGCCTCGGTGAACTGCTTGGCGTGGGCGCTCAGATCGTGACCGTCGCTCCAGAGATCACGCCAGATGCCCAGGATGCCCTCGAGCGGCTGGCCCACCACCTTGGAGGAAAACGATTCGAAGGTGATCGGGCCGGCATAGCCGGAGCGCACCAATGCCCGGAACACGCGCGCGAAATCGATCGAGCCGGAACCGAGATAACCGCGATTGGAATCGCCGGTATGGAAGTAGCCCAGATACGGACCTGTTTCGATGATCGCCGCTGCGACATCCGCTTCCTCGATGTTCATGTGGTAGCAATCGAGATGCACCTTGACGTTCGGCAGATCCACGCGCTTGCAGAACTCAACACCCTGCGCCGCCGTGTTGATCACGTTGGTTTCGTAGCGGTTCACCACCTCCATGCCGAGAACGATGTTGCTGGCGGCTGCCTTTTCGCCGACCCGCCGGATCACCTCGACCGAACGGGCGACGCCCGACGGGATTGCGGGCACGCTGTATTTCTGGAACGCCGAATAAAGGATGCCGCAGATATGCGTGGCGCCGAGGTCGCGCGCGATGGAGATCACCTGACCAAGTCTCTGCTCGCCGCGCCGGGTCTTGTCGTCGTCGCCGCTGGAGATATCGGTATCGGCATCCAGGCCGAGCGAGAAGGTCAGTCCGATGCCGTTCTTCTCAAGCTCCCGCCGCGTGACATCCACGTTGATCTCCTCGGGATCGAGCGCGCAGGCCTCGATCAGATCGAACCCGAGCGCTGCGGTGTTGGCGATCGCTCGCGCGCACTGCTCGGGGTTCCAGCCGGCTTCCCAGACGAAACCGTGCAGGCCGAGCTTGTTTTGCGTTGTCATTGCCGGGATCTCCAGAGTTGAAGGAAGAACGCGCATGCGGATCTGCGATCCGCCGGGACGGTGTGAACAAGCGCCCGGTCGTGCTATGGGGCGCCGGTAGCGTATCCGGAGCCCGGCCTTGCGAATCATGCCCTGCCTGCTTGCCGCGTCGTTCCTGGCGGGCGGCTGTTTCTGCAACGAGGCGGCACGGGCCGAGGATGCCAGCTCCCCGAAACCGAAGAACCACCAGGCGGAAAAGCCGCCCGAGCTGCATCCGACCGAAAGCCTCAGCGACGGCAGCGTGACGGTTGGCGGCAACCAGATCGACTACCAGGCCGCAGCCGGCACCCTGATCGTGCATCCCAAGGGCTGGGACGACTCCGCGGAACCGGCGCAGGAGCGCGACGATCCGCAGAACGGCTCCGACGACAAGAAGGACGATGCCGACAAGGCGATGGCCTCGATGTTCTATGTCGCCTACTTCAAGAAGGCTGTGCCAGCCGATCACCGCCCGATCACCTTCCTGTTCAATGGCGGACCGGGATCGTCGAGCGTGTGGCTGCATATGGGCGCTTTCGGGCCGAAACGCGTCGTGACCGCCGATGACACGCATTCGGACGCTGCACCTTATCCCCTCGTGAACAATGACGAAAGCCTGCTCGACAGCACCGACCTCGTGTTCATCGACGCCCCGGGAACCGGCTTCTCGCGCATCAGCGGCCGCGACAAGGAGAAGGCCTTCTACGGCATCGACCCCGACGCGCACGCGTTCTCGGACTTCATCGCTGCGTTCCTGAGCAAGTACGGACGCTGGAACTCGCCCAAATACCTGTTCGGCGAAAGCTACGGCACGACCCGCTCGGCGGTTCTGGCCAACGATCTGCAGACCGAAGAGGACATCGACCTGAACGGGGTGATCCTGCTGTCCCAGATCCTCAACTTCGACGCCAGCGTGGATGGTCCGCAGCTCAACCCGGGCATCGACCTGCCCTATATCCTGGCCCTTCCCACCTATGCCGCGACCGCCTGGTATCACCACAAGCTCCCGGGCGGCACCCAGACCGACCTTGCGGCGCTGCTCAAGGAGGTCGAGCATTGGGCGACCACCGACTATGCCGATGCGCTCGGCCAGGGAAGCGCGCTCGATCCGGCAGCGCGCGACGCCGTGGCGCTGAAGCTGCACGCCTATACCGGGCTGCCTACGGACTACATCAAGAAGTCCGACCTGCGGGTCGATGGCGGCCAGTTCGAGAAGACGCTGCTGGGCGACGGCGACCTCACCACCGGGAGGCTCGATACCCGCTTCTCCGGCCCCAGCATGGATCCGCTCAGCAAGGAGGCCGACTACGACCCGCAGAGTGCCGCCATCGGCTCCGCCTATGTCTCGATGTTCAACGACTATGTCCGCAAGGCGCTGCATTACGGCGAGACCAAGACCTACAAGCCCGAGATCGACGTCGACAAGGACTGGGACATGAAGCACCAGCCGCCAGGCGCCGACGCGCCGGTCACCGGATCGGCCAACGTCATGGTCGATCTCGCCGCCGCCATGAAATACAATCCGAAGTTGAAGATCCTGCTGAATGCCGGTTATTACGACCTGGCGACGCCGTACTACGAAGGCATCTACGAGATGCACCATCTGCAGATCCCGGCCAACCTGCAGAACAACATCGAATACCGGCAATACCGCTCCGGCCACATGGTGTATGCGCACACGCCTTCGCTCAAGCAGCTGCACGACAACGTGGCGGACTTCATCAGGCGCACCGAGAACAGCCGATCGCCCTGATCCCGAAACGGCTTTACATCCGGGAGCACACACGCTAAGGTTGTGGGACCTCTCCCATGGCGGTGGTGTTGTCTGCTTCCCTTTCCGGACCGGCGGCTATTCCGACCTATCTGTCGATCGTCAAGGACGAGGCGGCGAAGGTGGCGCAGTTCGTGAAGTCGACCCCGGCGGTGCAGCGCACCGCAGCCGCGTTCCAGTCCGACAGCGTCCACATCTCCAGCCCGGCCGACCTGCTGCTTGCTGCCAACCAGTCGTCGCTCCAGGTCGTGCTGGGCGCCTACAACATGAGCGGGCAAAGCACCGAGACCGGATTGCTCAAGCAGCTCCTGACGGAGGACCCCACCGCCAGCAACTCGCTGGTCAGGAAGCTGGGCAGTCCGGACGACCTCGACTTCGTCAAGGCGATGACCGGCCGGACGACGATCTCGATGAATTTCGGCGACCCGGCCGCCAGCAGCTTCACAGCCGGCGGCAGCTCGGCCTCCGAGGTCTCGGTCAGCAACCTGGCCTGGACATCCCCCGACACCAGCCTTTCCAGCGCGTCGCCGGCCAAGAGCTGGTCGTACGTGCTGGATGACGGAACCGGCGAAGCATCGATCGCTGCGGCTCTGACCACGGCGCTGCAGGCCACCGGCACCAGCACCGATCCGGTGACCGCCAGCTACAGCGTGGCCGGCGGCAGCATCGTCCCCTCCGACGGCGCGCCGCAGATCAGCACCAGCGTGGACAGCGAAGGCAACACCACCTACAGCCTGACGCTCGCGACCGACGATACGGGTGCCGCGACGCGGGTGGCGAGCGTGGTTGCGGTGAAGGTGCCCGCCGCGACCAGCACGCCCACCCTTCTGAGCGCGAACTCGGCGCTGCCGCTGCTGTCGAGCGCGCTGGCCGCCACCGGCTTCAACGTGGTTTCGGGTCCAGGCAGCAGCCTGAGCATCATCAACCCGATCAACAACGGAACCCTCTCGCTCTCGCCCGCATCCTATTCCAGCTTTGCGGCCGTGACCCCCGAGGCCATCGGCACCGGCGACACCGTGCTCAGGCTCGGAAGCGCCGGGCTCGGCCTGAGTGCGGGCCAGGTGCTGCTGAGCGGCAGCAACAGCATCGGCACCGTCAAGTCGGTGGATGCGGTCGGCAACGTCACGCTCACGGCGGCCTCCGCCTCGATCGTGGCCGCCAACAGCACGATCAGCGTCGCCATCGGCGCAGGCGTGGCCCATGTCGGCACGGAGATCACCGCGGCCGGCGCCGCACCGGCGGGCAGCACCACGCTGGCCCTCGGCCTGGCTGCGACCGGCCTCAAGGCAGGTCAGATCATCACCGACGGCACGGGAGTGGTGGGCATCGTGAAGTCGGTCGACGCATCCGGCAACGTCAAGCTGATGGCGGCTCTGCAAACAAAGGTCGCCTCGGGCGACATCCTCGGCGTGCTGCCGCAGGTCAGCGACAAGACGACGCCGGCGCTGTCCGACGCCGGCAACGTCAAGACCATCCTGTCGCAGTACGAGACCGGCCAGTACGAGGCAGCGGAAGGCGAGCAGGTCGGAGGGCTCGACGACGCGCTCTATTTCACCCGGACCATGCCGACGATCACCAGCATCAACCAACTGATGAGCGATCCTGCCTTGCTCAAGGTGATCACCACCGATCTCGGCGTCTCCGCCACCTTTGGCTCCCTGCCGTTCGACCAGCAGCAGCACCTGCTGACCAGCAAGATCACTCTGTCGAGCTTCAGCAACCCGGCAACGGTGCAGAAATACGCCGAGCAATACCTGGCGTTGACCGGCGAGCAGGCGGCCAGCGGCGGCGGCACCGATCCGGCGCTGGCACTGCTGGCGGGGAACACCCAAGCGAGCGACACCGAAGCCAGCGACGGAGGTGCGGGCCTTTATTCGGCGCTGTATCCGAGCGGCGGCAACTCAGCCAGCGGGCTGACCGGGATCCTGGCGGCACTCTACGCCTGAGGCCGCCGGGCGGGGCTCTGCCCAGCACCACGCTGGAGCCGGGCGGCCCCAGGCCCGCACGCGTTTCGCGCAAGGCCCATGCGGTGATCCGCCTGCGGCCATCGGCCCCGTCGACGGCTTGGATGTTTCCGGTCGATGGAGGCTGCTCTAGACTCCGGACTCACAACCACCAGGTGACGATAGCTGCGAGGCAGGCTGCTGCCTCGTAGGTGACGGCGAGCTTGTCGTATCTGGTGGCGACGCATCGAAAGTCCTTGAGCCTGGCGAAGGCGCGTTCGATGAGGTTGCGTCGCTTGTAGGCGCTTCGATCGAAGGAATGCGGTCGTTTCCGCGTCGGATTGTTCGGGATCACCGGCGTGGTGCCGCGCTCGATCAGGAACGCGCGCAGCGCATTGCTGTCATAGGCTGCATCGGCCGCGAGTGTCTGTGATGGTGGCCTGCGGCTCAGCAGCCCGATCGCCGCTGGTGCGTCGCCGTGCTGGCCTGTGGCGTGATGGCGAGGGCGACGGGCCGGTCCAGGCCATCGACCAGGGCGTGCAGCTTGGTGGTGCGACCGCCGCGCGAGCGGCCTATGGCGTGCGCGAGAGCCCCCCGGGTCCGCCAGCGGCGCAGCGGTGGGCTTTGGCGTGGGTGCTGTCGAGCATCAGCTCGCTCGGCGGACGGACCACCGGCTGCGGCCAGTTCCTCGAAGGTGCGTCGCCACACACCCTGGCGCGCCCAGCGGACCCAGCGATTGTAGAGCGCCTTGCGCGGTCCGTAGGCGGCCGGTGCATCGACCAGCGACCGCCGCTGATCAAGCACGTGCACGATGCCGGAGATCACCCGCCGGTCATCCACTCGCGGCATGCCGCGCAGCTTGTTGGGCAGGAGCGGCCGCAGCCGCGCCATCTGGGTTTCGGTCAGCCAGAACTGATCGGCCATGACATCACTCCCGTCATCGGGACAGGTGA
>CAXUNX010000049.1:0-8017 GCA_964252545.1 uncultured Acetobacteraceae bacterium
GCTGGAGGCGGATCCGGACGATCATGCCGCGCGATATGAACTCGCGACGGGTCTGAACGCGGGCGGCGAGCGCCTCGACGCTGCCGACGCGCTGCTCGAGATCCTGCGGCGGGACCGGGACTGGAATTCGGGCGCCGCCCGGTTGCAGCTCATCAAGTTCTTCGAGGCATGGGGCCTGGACGACCCGGTGACGTTGGCCTCCAGGCGGCGCATGTCCGCCCTGCTGTTCAGCTGATGGCCGTGACCGAGCGTGTTGTTCCGCGGATCCGCGACCTGTCCGTCGCCGATCTCGAAGGCGATCTTGCGGTGTTTCCGCTGGCCGGAGCCTTGCTGCTGCCGCACGGGCGGCTGCCGCTCAACATATTCGAGCCACGCTATGTCGCGATGGTTGACGACGCGCTGCGGTCACGAAGGCTGATCGGCATGCTGCAGCCGCTGGGCGTCGAGGCAGAAACCGAGCAGGAGGAAGACGATCTGGGCGATGACGACGATGCTGAGCGCCAGGATCGCCCCGGGTTCGTGCTTCGCTCGCCCTCGATCATCGCCCATTCAGCGCCTCCCGCGCTGTATCAGATCGGCTGCGTGGGGCGGCTGGCCTCTTTCATGGAACGCGAGGATGGCACCTATGCCATCACCCTCGCGGGGATCGCCCGGTTCCGGGTGCGCCGCGAGCTTGAGCCGCTGCATGGCTACCGGCGGGTTGCACCAGATTTCGGGCCGTTTGCCGACGACCTGCTGGAGCCTGCCTCGATCGACTTCGATCGCGCCGCCCTGCTTGTGGCGCTTCGGCGGTTCTTCATGATGAGGGGCTTCGAGGCTCGATGGGAGGCGATCGAGCAGATGGAGGACGAAACGCTGGTGATCACGTTGAGCATGATCTGTCCGTTCGCCGTGGCCGAGAAGCAGGCGCTGCTCGAGGCTCGAACCCTGACCGACCGGGCGCAGACGCTGCTTGCGTTGCTGCAGATGGCCGGACATGAGACCGATGACGGGCGTAAGCCGCATGCCATCTGAAGGAGCGCAGATGTCCCACCCCGAACCGCCGCCGCGTGATCCTGCGACCTCCGATGTGGCTGCGCCGGCGGGCGCGCCGGTCGACCCGCGGCTGCTGGAGATCCTGGTGTGTCCGGTGACCAAGGGAGAGCTGGTGTATGATCGCAAGGCGAACGAGCTGATCAGTCACAAGGCGGGGCTGGCCTATCCGGTGCGTGACGGAATCCCGATCATGCTGCCCGACGAGGCGCGCAGCCTCGATCTGTGACGACGCTGCGGCCGAGGCAGTCGGCTGCTCCTATCCGAGACGGGATCGGCCTGGGTCGCCGCGTCCGCTGCCAACTCCCGAGATCCAGCCGGACACCTTGCCGACGCGTGCGCCAGGCACCGGGTGCGACGCGCCGATGAAACCTGGCGATCGTTCCCGTCTTGGTGTCGCGCCTTTAAAGGCCAGCGCTCAGCTTAAGCAACCGGTCTCGTTTAACAGACCGGATGATCGGTTGTTTGTTAACTCGCGGTTTAGTTCCAGCCCGTATGTTCCTCAAGCATCCGCGGTCGCCTTCTGTTTGATGGCGGTCCGCCCATCTCGGTTGCCGGGAACAACGTCATGGCTCAGCTTTCTCTGCCGATTTCGGACCCTGACTCGCTCACGCTTGCGGCCAGAAACGTGCTTGGCGCAGCCAAGCGGTTGGCGAAGCTTCAGGCCAGCAACGCGCTGTCGCATGCGCCGGTGGCGGTCAACGTGGCCTGCCGCGCCATCAAGAAGTATCGTTATACGTTCGGACGCTATCCCAACGTTCTGGTACCTCGAACCTTCAACGAGAAGATCCAGGCACGCAAGATCTTCGATCGGCGCAGGATCTTCTCGGTCTGGGCGGACAAGGCGCTCGCCAGGAGCTTTGTGGGAGATCGCCTGGGTCATTCTCTGCTGCCAAGGCTCTACTGGCTGACGGCCGATCCAGGAAACATCCCGTTCGACCTGTTGCCGAGACGCTATGTGGTCAAGGCCACGCATGGAAGCGGCTGGGTGTGGGTGGTCAAGGATGGCGCGACCGTGGATCGGGATGCGCTGGTGGCGACGTGCCGCGACTGGCTTCGTACCAACTACTACGACCTCAATCAGGAGCCACTCTACCGCAAGGTCACTCCAAGGATCATCATCGAGGAATTCCTCGATAACGGGCAGGGCGAAGTGCCGGACGACTTCAAGTTCTATGTGTTTGGAGGCACCGTCAGGTTTATCCAGATCGATCTCGCGCGTTTTGGCGAGCATCGGCGGGCGATCTACGACCGCAACTGGAACCTTGTTCCCGTGCAGCTCACCGTGCAACGTTACTGCGGCATCGTCGGGCGACCGACGCGGCTGGAGGAGATGATACGGGTTGCCGAAACGTTGGCAGGCGACATCGATTTCGTGCGGGTCGATCTGTACGAGGCGGCCGGTCGGGTCTATTTCGGTGAGATGACACCATCCTCCGGAAATGGCTTCAACAAATTCACACCCGAAATCTATGACGACATCTTCGGCAGCTTCTGGCAGAGCCAGCGCAAGCTCACGCCAAAGCCAAGACCAGCCGCGCTTCTTGCACAACATGTTGGAGCACGCCTGGCTCGAACGGCGACACGAGGCCAGCTGACGCAACCAGCTCTGTGAACGGCGCCGAGCCGCCTCGTCCGCAAAGCGCCTTGTAGCGCAGCAGGGCGTCGTTTGGATCGTGCCGCGCCGCCAGCCAGAACTGCATGGCGCAGCACAGAGCCAGCGCATAGTCGATATAATAGAAGGGGCTGCGGTAGATATGCGGCTGCGCCTGCCAGCGTCCGCCTTTGGCAGCATAGCCAAGATCTCCGTAATCCCGCCAAGGCAGATAGCGGCGCTCCAGCTGCCTCCAGAGCGCATGCCGTGCCGCGGGGTCCAGCCGAGGATCCGCGTAGATCTCGTGCTGGAAGTGATCAACGCAGGCGGCATAAGGGAGAAAGGCCAGCGAGGTGATCAGGTGCATGCGGCGGTAGCGGTCGGCGGCTCCCGGCTCGACCATGAGCTCCATGTGCGGCCAGGTCAGGAACTCGAGCGCCATGGAGTTGATCTCCGCGGCATCCATCGTCGGCCAGAGCAGGTCGATGCCCGGCAGGGTGCGGCTTTGCCAGTTCTGGAAAGCATGCCCCATCTCGTGGGTGAACACGGTGATGTCGTGGTGGGTGCCGTTGAAGTTGGCAAAGATGAACGGCATGCCCGCAGTCGGGAAGGCGGTGCAGAAACCGCCCCCTGCCTTGCCCTGCCGATTATCCAGGTCGAGAAAGCGGCCCTCCCTCATGGTCCGGAAGAAGCTGCCCAACTCGGGCTCCATGCGATCGAACATCGTGGCGGCGCGCTCGATCAGCAGGTCGTGCCCGCCAGCGGGGCGCGGATTGCCTTCAGGATCGATCAGGCTCTCGTCCCAGGATTGCAGGCGCTCCCAGCCTTGCTCGCAGCGGCGCTTCTCGAGAAGGGTCGCGACCAGCGGAACCACATGCAGCAACACCTGCTCGCGAAACGTCGCAACCTGCGCAGGGCCGTAATCAACCCGCCGCATGCGGCGGTAGGCAAGCCGCGTGTAGTCGGGCAGGCCCAGTGCGGACGCCATGTGCGCGCGCATCGTCACCAGCCGGTCATAGAGCGCGTCCAGGGTGTTGCCGTTCGCCTCGAAGAACCCCCAGCGCGCCTGCTCGGCACGATGCCGGGTCTGGCGATCACGGGATTCCCCGAAGGGCGCCAGGCCGGACAGGTTGACCTGTGTTCCGCCCACCTCGAGGCTGGCGGATGCCAGCAGCGCGGTATATTCCGCGCAGAGCCGTGCTTCCTCCTCCAGCGACGCGGCGATCGCCGGATCGAAGGTCGCGATGTCCGTCTCCCAGAGCCGCACACGGTGCGCGCCCTGTTCCGCAACCAGGGCCGCGCGGTCGGGCTCGTCCAGCAGGCGGCGCTTGACCGTGACGTCGTGCCGCGTGGCATCCGGGCTCAGCTGGTCGGCATAGTCGCGTTCGGCGCAGGCCGACCGGTTTGTGGTGTCCTGGGAGAATTGCAGATGCACCAGCGCGCTCCAGCTTTCGAACTGGCGCCGCTCGGCTTCCCACTCCCGCAGGGCGGCCTGGCGTGGGCCAGCTCCGCCAGCATCGAGACCCGCATGGATGGCGGCGTAACGCTCCTCGAGCGACTGCCGGGTCGGACGGATCGGGCGGAGCTGGGAGAAACGAAGAGTCATCGCGGCATCTGACATCAGCCAGGGCCGAGAGGAAAGTGCGGTTGCGGTCGGCCTGCATTTACCGGCCATACATGTTTTGCGGCGATGCTTCAGTGGGAGGCATGCACGGAGCTTGCGATGCTGGACGAGGTTGCGGAGCTGGATCTTCGGCGCTGGGGCGAGACGCGCTGCCGGCTCGAGCAGGCTGCCGCAGACCCGCTGTTGCACCGGCAGGCGCGACGGCTGCTGTGGGATGTCTGCCAGGTGCTGCAAGACCCGGACGCTGCGCTTTCGCACCTCAAGCAGGCGATTGCGGAAAATCCCCTGTTCACCCGGCCACATATCGCCGCGAGGCTACCGGAGCGTTCGGTGCTGATGCTTGCCGTGCCCGGCGACTACCAGGCCAACCTGCCGCTCGACCGATTGTTCGACCAGACCACCTTGCTGCACACGCTGTGGATTGCCGATCCGGAACTGCTGCTGCGCGATCCGGCGGCTTCGATCCCGCCCGACCTGCCGCCGGTCGATTGCGTGTTCATCGCGATCGGCGAGGATGCGCGGCACCGGGTGGCGCTTCGGGCGGCGGATGCGCTGGCGGCTGCGATCGGGCGGCCGACGATCAATTCAGGCGAGCGGATCAGCCGGCTGTCCCGCACCGGCACTGCTGCCTTGTTCGGCGATCTCACGGGCGCTCTGGTGCCGACGCATCATCCCCTTCGCCGTGGCGAGGCTTGCCCGATCGACTTCCCGATCATCATCCGGCCGCGCGGCTCGCATGCGGGCAAGAACCTGGAGCGGGTCGATGGTCCGGCCGGACTGCAGACCTACTTCCTTCGTCATCCAGACCTTGAGCGCTTCACCGTGGCGCCGTTTATCGACTACCGGAGTGCCGATGGGTTTTGGCGCAAGTATCGGGTGATCTTCGTTGACGGAGTCCCATACCCGCTGCATCTCGCCATCCATGACGACTGGCGGGTCTGGTACTACAACGCACGCATGCAGCATTGCCGTCGCAAGCTGGAGGAAGAGCGGCGTTTCCTGGCCGCGATCGGGTCGAACATGCAAGCGGGCGCGATCGAGGCGCTTGGCGAGCTGGGACGCCGCGCGGAGCTCGACTATTTCGGGCTTGATTGCGGCGTCATGCCGGACGGAAGACTTCTGGTGTTCGAGGTGGAAACCGGAATGATCGTGCAGGACGACAGGAGCGAGGCTACCGTGCGGATCCGTGAGGCGGTTGAACGGATGCTGGATGCACGACGCTCCATCGCACAACCGCGACCGGTCCCGGACCAGGGTCCTCCGGCCTGCCGCCATGCGCCAGCCCGTCATCCTGGCAGCGAGGCGCCGGCGACCGCCGCCTTGTTGCAGGCCGCATCATCCTGACGCGGCGGATCAGCCTGCCTGCCGCAGCACGCGTCGCCTCATGGGCATGGACCAACGGGTGATCGCCGAAAACGAAGCGGTGGGTGTTGCCTGCGGCACAAGCACGCCCGCTAGACCGACGCACACCGGAACCATCACCGGTCTCTTCAAGACCGGGGTTGCGGCGCTGCGCGCGTTTGACGGCTGAGCAGCAGAACGAGACCGACGATCGGATGCAGAGTTGCACCGGACGGAGCCAGAAGACCTATCGCGGGGCTTGCCGCCGCAAGCCTGCCATCGGGCCGCCGGGTTCGCGAAAACTCAGTCCAGGCCGCACCACGGAAACAAAGCAGAGCAGGCCGCCGCACCGCCCGATCGTGGGCCGGCTTGCCGACACACCGGCTTTGCCGAAAAGCCAAAGAGAAACCGCCGTTCCTGCCACCACCGAAATCATGGCGGCGTATGCGTTTGCGGCTGTTCGGTGCCCGGCCCGAGATGGACAGGCTGGCCGGTGCTGACTGGGTGACGCAAATCGATTCTCCTCGCATTGCGGAACCGCGGACACCACGCCAGACCGGAGTTGCGCGGTGCGCCGCTGATGACGGCCGGCTAGGCCCGCGCCGCCGATCCGGTTCCATGCTCCGGTGGTCTGGCCATGCATCTCATCACCCGGCGTCCGGTTTTCGGGTGGCTTTCGGCTGCGCGCGGCGGATCGGGCGGCGTTGCTTCGCGTCGCTGGCCCACCCGCCAAAACCGGCTTTGCGGCCGGTGTCGGTCAGCGACGCCTGCGCAGGGTTGATGCCGCCAGCAGCGCCCATCCGATCAACAGCAGGCTGCCTCCGGTCGGCGCCAATCGTCCGAGATGCGGGCCTCCCAACGCTGGAACATCCACTCCGGTGCAGAAGCACAGGCTGCCGATCACGAAGCAGCAAGCCGCCAGATGCACCAGCCGCCGCAAGCCTCCCTGCGGCAGCCAGAGCGCTGCAGCCAGCAGGGCTGCCGCGTGCCAACCGAGGATCTGTGCTGCGGTGCGCAGCGACTCCCGCCCTCCCGGCTGCAACAGATGCTCCGGCAGGTGTGCCGCGACGGTGGCGGAGCACACCGCGGCCAGGCCCATCAGCGCGCCACAGGCGAACCAGCCGCGGTTTGCGTCCAGGCCGCGAGCCGCCTCGGCGCCGGCGTCCGATGTGATGCGGGTGGCAGGCGCCATGGCTGGTCGATCCTAGCTGTGTCTATGCAGATCGGTATACTCGCAGCATGGCGCGTGGTGATCTGTTTGCGGAAATCGAGCCCTACGAGACAGGCTATCTTCAGGTCGAGGGCGGCCACTCGATCTATTGGGAGCAGGTCGGACACCCCGAGGGCCGGCCGGCGCTGTTTCTCCATGGCGGCCCGGGCGCCGGCGCGGGCGCGGTGCATCGGCGGTTCTTTGATCCGGCGCACTGGCGGATCATCGTGTTCGATCAGCGGGGCGCCGGGCGCTCGCGGCCGCATGGCAGCATCGCCGGCAATTCCACGCCGATGCTGCTTTCAGACATCGAGAGCCTGCGGCGTCACCTGCGCGTCGAGCGCTGGCTCCTGTTTGGAGGCTCTTGGGGCTCAACCTTGGGTTTGTGCTACGCGCAGGCCTATCCCGAGCAGGTCAGCGCGATGGTGCTGCGGGGAATCTTTCTCGGCCGGCCGCAGGAGCTCGACTGGTTCCTGCACGGGCTCGGGCAGATCTTTCCGGACGCCCACGCTGCTTTCACCGGCCATCTGGCGCCAGGCGAGCGGGACGATGTGCTCCGCTCCTATCTGTCGCGCCTGACCGACCCGGATCCAGCCATCCATCTGGCGGCCTCACGGGCGTGGTCGCTTTACGAGGGCACCTGCTCGACGCTGCTGCCGACGCCGGCAACCGTGGCGGGTTTCTCACGTGATCGCGCGACCCTGGGCCTCGCCCGGATCGAGGCGCATTATTTCAGCCATCAGCTTTTCCTGCCTGCCGAGGGGCTGCTTGCCCGAATGGGCCGCATCGCCCATGTGCCGGCCGAGATCGTGCAGGGACGCTACGACATGATCTGTCCGACGCGCAGCGCCTACGAGCTTGCGCAGCGCTGGCCGGCCGCCCGGTTGAGCATCATCCCCGATGCCGGCCACTCGGCGCTGGAGCCTGGAATCCGGCGCGCCCTGGTCGCGGCGGTCGAAAGCTTTCGCGATGATCGGTGAGACAACCGGCTGGCGTCGTGACGGACGCGGACCGAGGCAATATGCTCACCGGCGGCAGCGAACGCGGCAGCCGGTTTCGCGTTGCGTTGAGCACCGCTGCGCGATGGCCGCTAGAACTCTGTCAAGGATCTGACTCGATGAACCAATATGCACGCTGGGGTTTTGTTCTGGCCCTGATGCCGCTGGCGGCCTGTGCCTCCAGCACGCCGCCTCCCGCGCCGCCGGGTCCGTGCCCA
>CAXUNX010000049.1:8036-18076 GCA_964252545.1 uncultured Acetobacteraceae bacterium
CGCCAGCGCTCGCCGCGGCCGATGCGAGCTTCATACAGACTGCGGCGCAAGGCGGCATGGCCGAGGTGCAGATGGCCCAGCTCGCCGAACAAACCTCCAAGAGCCGCGCGGTGAAGCAGTTCGCCGAGCACATGATCGCCGATCATACCACCGCCAACAACCAGCTGAAGCAGATCGCCGCCAACAAGGGCGCGACCGTGCCGCCGGATGTGAATAGCGAGCAGCAGCAGGCGCTGGCGAAGCTGCAGGGTGAGAAGGGCCGAACGTTCGACCACGACTACATCATGGGCCAAGTCACCGATCATCAAGCGATGTTGAGCGCCTTCCAGACCGAGGCGGCATCCGGCAGCGATCCCGACCTGAAGAGCTTCGCGGCCCAGACCGTTCCCATCATCCAGGAACATCTCACTGCGGCGCAGAAGCTGGAAGGAACGCCGCGACACGCCGCGATGCGCCACCACCATCACGTCAGCAGCGCTTCCTAGGGCACCATCCCGTCGAACGTGATCGTGCGATGGGATCAAGCTGCTCGCCAAAACAACATGCTAGAACATGAGCCGCGAGCCCTTGCGAACGGGCATGGTCTAGCCCAATCGGGCCGCCGGAAGGCGGTCCGGTTGTTCGGGCGCGCCAGGAGCGTGGAGTGACATTCAGGAAGGAGGCTGTGGGCCATGTTCATTGCCATGAATCGGTTCCGGGTTGCTTCCGGATCCGAGACCGAGTTCGAGCAGGTCTGGCTGTCGCGCGACGTGCATCTGCGCAAGGTTCCGGGCTTCGAGGCCTTTCATCTGCTTCGCGGGCCGGAACACGAGGACCATGTGCTGTATGCGTCCCACACGGTGTGGCGCTCGCAGGAGGATTTCGAGGCCTGGACCCGATCGGAGGCGTTCCGCCAGGCGCACCGCGATGCCGGGCAGGGTTCTTCCCGATCGCTGTATCTGGGGCCGCCGCAGTTCGAAGGCTTTTCGGTGCTGCAGAGCGTGGGGCCGGACGCCCCGGCGTCATGAGCGTCCGGATCGCCCGGGCTGTCGCACCGGGTGTCGGGCTGGGCTGGTGATCTCGGCCTGACCAGCTTGGCTCCACGCCCGATCCGGGCGCGGATCTGCGCATACTGGGCAGGACCAGGACGTCGCTTCGCGTTCAAGGGCCGCCGGGTCAGTCGCCGCGCGACAGTCGCGGGTGGCCGGTTGGGTCGGCATCTCAGCGGGTCAGGGTTCCCCTAGGGTTCCCCTAGTCCTTGAAGCAGCCCGCCGAGCCGGTCCCGCGCGGTCACAATGTTGCCGATCACGATCAGCGCGGGTGTCGGCAGCCTGGTCTGCCGCAGCAGTTCCGGCAGGGTTCCGAGTGTCGCGGTGTGGACCTGCTGCGCGCTGCTCGCGGCATGCGAGATCGCTGCCGCCGGGGTGTGCGCGTCCATGCCGCCGTCGATCAAGCGGCGCGCGATCTCGTCCAGGGTGCGGACGGCCATGTACAGCACGATCGGCTGCCCAAGCCGGGCGAGCGCCGCCCAGTCGAGCGAGGCGATCGGATCGGTCTCGCCTTCGGCGCTGTGGCCGGTGGCGAGCACGATCGCTTGGTTGAGGCCGCGCATGGTCGCTGGTATGTGAGCCGCCGCAAGGCCGGCCAGGCCGGAGGTGAGGCCGGGGATCACCCGGAACGGGATCCCGGCCTCAACCAGGGCCAGCGCCTCCTCCGCGCCGCGGCCGAAGACATAGGGATCGCCCCCTTTCAGCCGCAGCACGCGCCGACCCTCCCGCGCCAGGGTGATGAGTCGGGCGGTGATGTCGGCCTGATGGATCGATGGCCGGCCGCCGCGCTTGCCCGCGAACTCGTGCACGGCGTGTGCGGACGCCAGTTCCAGCACGCCCGGATCGACCAGCGCGTCGTAAACGATCACGTCCGCCTGGATCAGGCCGCACAGCGCGTGCAGGGTGAGGTGGCCGCGATCGCCCGGTCCGGCGCCGGCAAGCCAGACATGGCCCGGCTGCATCACCGGACAAGCGCCGCCGAGCAGCAGATCAACCGCCCTGGCGTGGGGAGAGAGCTCCGGAGCAGCGGACTGGGGTGCAGCCGACTGGGGCGCAGCGGACGGGGAAGACCAAGGCGGGCGCGGCGGATCGGTCATCGTGGCCACTTATCCGCCGGTTCTGGGTCTGCCATGAGCTGTTTACTCTGGATTGAGGGAAGGGGCGCGCATAAATCACGCCAGGATCGCGACCGGGAACCGGTCACCAAAGCAAAGGAAACCCACTTGCGCATGTCCGACCTGACCACCGATCCGCGCCTGTTCTTGCCTGACGGCATGGAGCGTGGCCAGCAGGAGGGCATTGCCGTTGCACCGCCGACCAGAAGCTACAGCCATCTGAGCCAGGAACGGGTGCTGTCGGTGCATCATTGGACCGACCGGCTGTTCTCGTTCACCTGCACGCGTGATCCGAGCCTGCGTTTCGAGAGCGGCCAGTTCGCGATGATCGGGCTCGAGATCGACGGCAAGCCGCTGTTGCGGGCCTACAGCCTGGCCAACGCGCATTACGAGGATCATCTCGAGTTTCTCAGCATCAAGGTGGCGGAAGGGCCGCTGACCTCGCGCCTGGCGCACCTGCAGGTGGGCGACAGCGTGCTGGTGGGGCGCAAGCCGACTGGAACGCTGCTGCTGGAGAACCTGCGGCCCGGTCGTAACCTTTACCTTCTGGCGACCGGCACGGGGCTGGCGCCGTTCATGAGCCTGATCAAGGATCCGGTCGCTTATGAGCGCTTCGACCAGGTGATCCTGACCCATACGGTCCGGCTGGTGGGCGAACTGGCCTATGTGAACCATATCCGGCACGAGCTGCCCGCCCACGAGTTCCTGGGCGAGGAGATCGCGGCGAAGCTGCGCTATTATCCCAGCGTCACGCGCGAGGAGTTCGCGACACGCGGCCGGATCACCAGCCTGATCGAGAGCGGCAAGATCTTCGCCGATCTTGAACTGCCGCCGCTCGATCCCGCGCTGGACCGGGTGATGATCTGCGGCAGCGTCGAGATGCTGGCCGACACCGAGCGGCTGCTGGTGTCGAGGGGGTTCGACGAGGGCAACAACGCGACCCCGGGAAGCTACGTGGTGGAAAAGGCGTTCGCAGAGCGCTGAGGCGTCACCTGCCGAAGCAACGGGCGGAGGGGCGCGGCGGGCATGGCGTATGATTTCGACCTGTTCATCATTGGCGGCGGCTCGGGCGGCGTGCGGTGCGCACGGATCGCTGCCGGCTACGGTGCGCGCGTCGGCGTCGCCGAGGCGCGCCACTGGGGAGGCACCTGCGTCAACCTAGGATGCGTGCCCAAGAAGATCATGGTGCAGGCCAGCGAATACGGTCTGCACGCCGAGGAAGCGCACGGCTTCGGCTGGGACATCGAACGGCGTGGCCATGATTGGAGCCGGTTGATCGGCGGCAAGGATCGCGAGATCAACCGGTTGAACAGCATCTACACCCGTCTGCTGGAGAATGCCGGCGTGCGGGTGTTCGAGGGCCACGCCCGGTTCCTGGACGCGCACAGCTTGCTGCTCGAGCCTTCGCCGCTGGCCCCCGAGGCGGAGCCGCGCCGGATCTCGGCGGAGCGGATCGTGATCGCCACCGGCGGCATGCCGAGCGTCCAGCCGGCGATCGAGGGCCAGGAGCTGGGCATCACCTCGGATCAGGCGTTTCATCTCGAAACCCGTCCGGAGCGGGTGACCATCATCGGCTCCGGCTATATCGGCGTCGAGTTTTCCGGCATCTTCGCGGGGCTTGGCTCCGAGACCAGCCTCGTCTACCGCCAGAAGCTGCCGTTGCGCGGCTTCGACGAGGAGATGCGCGTCGCCCTTGATGATGCGATGGCCGAGCGCGGCATCGCCCGTCATCCCAGCACGCTGCTGCACCGTGTGGAGCGCGAGCGCGGCGGGCTTCTGCTGACGCTGACGGATGGGCGCACGCTGTTGACCGATCTGTTGTTCTTTGCGGTCGGCCGGGTTCCCAACGTCGCCGGCCTGGGGCTGGACAACACCGGGGTTCGGCTCACCCCGGCGGGCCAGATCGTGGCGCATGACGGCGCCGAGACCGACGAGCCTGGCATCTATGCGATCGGCGACGTGACCAACCGGTTGAACCTCACGCCGGTCGCGATCGCCGAGGGACACATGCTGGCGGACCGGCTGTTCTCCGGGGTGGGGCGGGAATGGCGGCTGGATACGGTTCCGAAGGCGGTGTTCTTTTCGCCGCCCCTGGCCAGCGTCGGATTGAGCGAGGAAGAGGCGGCGGCGCGGGGGGCGGCGGACATCTATGCGGCGCGCTTCAAGTCGATGCGCCATGCGATGAGCGGCCGCGACCGCCGCACCACAATCAAGCTGGTGGTGGACCATCACAGCCAGGTGGTGCTCGGCGCGCACATGCTCGGCGAGGACGCCCCGGAGATCATGCAGGGCCTGGCGATTGCGGTGACCGCCGGGCTCAAGAAGTCGGATTTCGACCGCACCGTCGGCATCCATCCGAGCTCCGCCGAGGAGTTCGTCACCCTGCGCACGCTGACCCGCACCGTGGGGGTGCCGGGAGGAACGCCAGGAGGAATGCCAGGCTGAACGATCTGCTTTCTGCCTTGCCGTCGCCGCTGCCGGCGCAAGACGAGATCGCCCCGGGCGCCTGGCTGCTGCGCGGCTTCTGCTCCCCGGAGGCAGCGCTCCTGCTCGATCAGGTGGGCGAGATCGAGAAGCGGTCGCCGTTCCGTCGAATGACCACCCGGCGGGGCGGCTCGATGTCGGTGGAGATGAGCAATTGCGGCCCGCTCGGCTGGGTTTCCGATGCGCGCGGCTACCGCTACCAGGCGGTTGATCCGCTCACCGGCGCGCCTTGGCCTGCGATGCCGGCGCGGTTCGCGGATCTGGCGGCGCGGGCCTCCGCGACCGTGGGGTTCAGGCCGCTGCTGCCGGATGCGTGCTTGGTCAATCGTTACGCGCCTGGGACGCGCATGTCGCTGCATCAGGACCGCGACGAACGCCTGCTCGCAGCACCGATCGTCTCGGTTTCTCTCGGACTGCCCGCGACCTTCATGTTCGGCGGCTTGCGTCGCGACGATCCGGTCCGGCGCCTGCGGCTGGAGAGCGGCGACGTGGTGGTCTGGGGCGGCCCGGCCAGGCTGGCGTTCCATGGCGTGGCGCCCGTCGCCCGCGGCGTGCATCCGCTCACCGGCGGCTGCCGGATCAACCTGACGTTTCGTTACACAGGCGTTAGGATTGCGTTCATCTCCCCGGTCCAGGATGCATCCGGCGCATCCGATCCGGAGCAACCAAGATGACCACGATCCCCACACTCGGTTTTCCGACGCCGTTGACGCAGGCGCCCGGCGCCTTGGGAGCCAAGGCCGCCAAAGGCGCGGGGGCACGCGACGCCGGCTCTTCCGGCGATACAACCACGACCACGACCAGCGCGAACGGCGCGACCACGGTGACGGTGACCAACTCTGCCGGCGAGGTGATCTCGGTCAGCACGACGCAGGCGGCGAGCGGCTCCGCCCCCGACGCGGGCGCAAGCCAGCCCGGTCAGGGCGTGGGCAGCTCCGGCGCAACAGGAGCACTCGATATCGTTGCCTAGACTTGGCTGCTCAGCCCTGGACCGCCTGAACCCGGCCGCGTGCTCAATGAGATGAGCCACTTGCAGGGTGGCTCTGCCGAGCGGCCGCCTTCACAACCGGATCGAATGGGAGGATAAAGGCGCCCCTTCGCGCGGCCGGTGCCGGGTGAGGCCAAGGCAACTCCGGAACTCGGCCGATGAACGCGTCGCCAGCCCAGAAGATCATCGCCATGCCAGAGCAGGCGGGCTGGACCCCGGCCAGCTGGCGCGGCCTGCCGATCCGCCAGGCGCCGGCCTATCCGGACCCGCAGGCGGCAGCCGAGGTGGAAGCGCGCCTGCGCCGCTATCCGCCGCTGGTGTTTGCGGGCGAGGCGCGCCGGCTGAAGCAGCAGCTGGCGCTGGCGTCCGAAGGCCGCGCCTTCGTGCTGCAGGGGGGCGCCTGCGCCGAAAGCTTCAGCGAGTTCACCGCCGACATCATCCGCGACACGTTCCGGGTGCTGCTGCAGATGTCGGTGGTGCTGACGTTCGGCGCCAAGGTGCCGGTGGTCAAGCTCGGCCGCATGGCGGGGCAGTTCGCCAAGCCGCGCTCTTCGGAGATGGAGACGCTGGACGGGGAAACCCTGCCTTCCTATCGCGGCGACATCATCAACGGCTCCGCCTTCACCGCGGCTGCGCGCATCGCCGATCCGGGACGCATGGAGAGCGGCTATTTCCAGTCGGCCGGCACGCTCAACCTGCTGCGGGCGTTCGCCTCCGGCGGCTATGCCAACCTGCACCAGGTGCATCGCTGGAACCTCGGCTTCGTCGCCCGCTCGCCGCTTGCCGCGCGCTACCAGGACCTCGCCCAGCGGATCGATGAGACGCTCGGCTTCATGGGGGCGTGCGGCCTCGCGCCGAATGCGCCGCAGATCAACGAGACGGAGTTCTATACCAGCCACGAGGCGCTGCTGCTGCCGTACGAGCAGGCGTTGACGCGGGTCGATTCCACCACCGGTGAGTGGTATGGCTGCTCGGCGCACTTCCTGTGGATCGGCGACCGCACGCGCCAGCACGATGGCGCGCATGTCGAGTTCCTGCGCGGGGTGCGAAATCCGGTCGGGATCAAGGTGGGGCCGAGCAGCACCGGCGACGATCTGCTTCGCCTGCTCGACATCCTCAATCCCGAGGACGAGGCCGGACGCATCACCCTGATCAGCCGGATGGGCGCAGACCGGGTGCGAAGCCACCTGCCGCCTCTGCTGCGCGCCGTCCAGAACGCCGGCCGCCGCGTCACCTGGCTCAGCGACCCGATGCACGGCAACACGATCTCCACCGCATCCAAGGTCAAGACGCGGTCGTTCGACGCCATCCTGTCGGAGGTGCGCGGCTTCTTCGACGTGTTCGCCGCCGAAGGCGCCCGTCCGGGGGGCGTGCATGTCGAGATGACCGGCCAGAACGTGACCGAGTGCGTGGGGGGCGCCCACCGGCTCACGGAGGCCGATCTCGGCCAGCGCTACGAAACCTTCTGCGATCCGCGGCTGAACGCCGAGCAGTCGCTGGAGATGGCGTTCCTGATCGCAAGCGAGCTCACCTCGCGCCGGCGCGCAGCCGATCCCGACGGAGCCGCCCCATGAGTGCTGCTCCGTGAGTGACGCTCCATGAGCCTGGTGCCTGCGGAGATCGAGACCATACAGGCGCGCACCGATGCCTATTTCAACCGCACCCGGGCGGTGGTGGAGCGGTTCGGCGACACGGTCGTCACCTACGCGCTGTTCCTGCGCAGGCCGGTGGTGGCCGCGCTCCGGCTGATGACGGAGTGGCTGGCTGCGGTGGCCGAGGCGCGAGGGCTCGAGATCAACTGCGAGCCCATGTTCGCCGAGGGGGACTGGGTCGGCGCGGGCGAGCCGCTGGTCTATCTCACCGGGAGCTTCAAGGGTCTGGTCGACCTCGAGACGCTGCTGCTGCAGAAGCTGGGGCCGGCCTGCGTCGCCGCGCACAACGCCTACCAGATGTGCATGGCCCTGCCGCGGTCGCGCTTCCTGGCGATGGAGGCTCGCCACTGCGCCGGCTTCGAGATGCAGCAGATGATGGCCTATGCGGCGTCGGTCGGCAGCCTCGCCGCACGGCGCGAGGGAGCGCTGGGCTTCATCGGCGGCGCCAATGATGCGACCTGTTCGTTGTTCGGGGCGCCGGCTGGGTTCGGCACCATGCCGCACGCGTTGATCGGCTATGCCGGGAGCACGCTGCGCGCCGCGGAGATGTTCCACGACACGTTTCCGGATGCCGATCTCACCATCCTGAGCGACTATTTCGGACACGAGATCACCGACACGATCGAGGTGTGCAGGCGGTTTCCGCAGATGGCGGAAGCGGGACGGATCGCCGTGCGGCTGGACACGCACGGCGGACGCTTCATCGAGGGGCTCGATACGCAGGCAAGCTATGCGGTGCTGGAACAACATGCGCCCGGAGCCATCCGGCGCTACCGCTCCGACCATGAGTTGCGCGACCTGGTGGGAACCGGCGTTTCCGCAGCCGCGGTCTGGCGGACCCGCGAAGCGTTGGACGCGGCTGGTCTTGGGCGTGTCCGCATCGTGGCCTCGTCCGGGTTCGGGGTCGAGAAGTGCCGGGTGATGGCGGACGCGCATGCGCCGATCGATGTTGTCGGCACCGGCTCGTTCATTCCGGAGCGCTGGGCGGAGACCTATGCGACCGCCGACATCGTTGCCTATGACGGCGTGGCACGGGTGAAGGTCGGACGCGAGTTCCTGCTCCGCACGGCCAAGCAGCATCAGCGCGGGCTTGCCTCGTGAGCGACGTGTTCGCACCCGAGGACGGTTTTCGCGTGCGCATCATCGATCTGTCCGGTGCCTCGGAGGACAATATCGTCGAGGAGGTCAGGGGCTTCCCGACGCTGATGCATGCGAACGCGTTTGCCCGTGCCTATGTGCGCGACAGCGTCGAGCGCTGCCGTACGCCGGGCGCCTCGGCGCGCGAGGTGCTGCAGGCCTGGTTCGCGTTCGGCGAGGATGCCGAGATCGCCGAGATCGGCGAACCGGGCTGGAAATCCGCCAACGAACTGGATGATTTCGCAGCGCATCCGGGCTCGGAGGTCGAGTGCGACTGGCGCTCGCTCGATCCGCGCCTGCAGGAGGACGAAGAGGACGATCTCGACGACGAGGAGCCGTCCGAATGAAGCTGCGCTTCGCGCCGAGCCCCACCGGGCTGCTGCATGTCGGCAATGCGCGGCAGGCGGTGGCCAACGCGCTGCAGGCCCGCCGCTGTGGCGGGCAGTTCCAGCTCCGTATCGATGACACCGATGCGCAGCGCTCGCGCGCGGAGCATGCGGAGGCGATCCGCACCGACCTGCGTTGGCTCGGCCTCGACTGGGACGAGAGCTTCTCGCAGTCGGACCATCTGGCGGAATACAATGAGGCGGCGGACCGGCTGCGCGCGTCGGGCCGGCTCTACCCGTGCTTCGAGAGCGAGGAGGAGCTGCGTGCGAAGCGTGAGATGCGTCTTCGGCAGAAGCGGCCACCGATCTACGACCGGGCCATGCTGCGGCTGACGCCCGAGCAGCGGAGACAGGCGGAAGCGAACGGCAAGACCCCCTACTGGCGCTTCAGGCTGAGCGACGGCGCGGTGGCGTGGGACGATCTGGTGCTGGGACGGACGCAGGTGAAGCTTACCGCGATCTCCGATCCGGTGCTGATCCGCGCCGATGGCACCATCCTTTACGCGTTCGCCTCGGTGGTGGACGACCTGCGCACGGGTGTCACCGACATCCTGCGTGGCGAGGATCACCTCACCAACACGGGCGTTCAGATCGACATCGCACTGGCCCTCGGCGCCAAGCCGCAGCAGTTCCGCTTCGGTCACCTGCCGCTGCTGTTGGACGAGGCAGGCGGAAAGCTGTCCAAGCGGTTCGACGGGCTGTCGCTGCGGGCGCTTCGGCAGGATGGCATCGAGGCCTCGGCGATCGTCTCGTATCTGGCGCGGCTGGGCACCTCGGACGATCCGGAGGTGATGAGCGTGGCCGAGCTCGCAGCCGCCTACGACGTGACCCACACGTCGCGTTCGGCCGCCCGGTTCGACATGCGCCAGCTGCTGGCATTGAACCGGCGGGTCATGCATGTCACCCCGTTCGAGGCGGTGGCGGCGCGGCTGCCGGCCGGCGCCACCCCGGCGTTCTGGGCCGTGGTGCGGGGCAACCTCGACCTGCTGGGCGAGGCCCGGCACTGGTGGGAGGTGGTGGGCGGCAGCATCGTGCCGCCGCCGCTGGAAGGCGAGGCAGCGTTCCTGACGCAGGCGCTGCAGGCGCTTCCGGAGGAGCCCTGGGACGACGAAACCTGGCCGAGCTGGACGCAAGCCGTGCGGGAGCTTTCCGGGCGCAAGGGCCGCGCCCTGTTCCATCCGCTGCGCGTGGCGTTGACCGGCGACGCGCTCGCGACCCATCAGCGGCAGCAGCTCGCGCAGCTCGGGGCC
>CAXUNX010000050.1:0-17961 GCA_964252545.1 uncultured Acetobacteraceae bacterium
TTCCTGCCGCCACCGTCGCGCGAGCATCCACGGCCGGAGCCCGCGGCCTTGCACGGCGCGCAAACGCTCGAGGCGCTGGCGCGCGAACTGGGGCTGCTCGAAAGCCGTGTCCGAAACCTGCCGCCCACAGCCGACCGCCACCCTGTCGGCTTGGGCCCGGTCGAGGCCGAGCAGGCGATGCTGGAGCACGCCGAGTTCCTCCGCTCGCTGCTGGCGCCCGCCGATGCCGGCTGGATGATCAAGGCCGAAGCCGAGATCCGGCGCTGCATCGCCGCCGTGGAGCGGGCGCTGCAGGCGCGTTGCGACCCGCTGGCCCTGTAAGCCCGGAGCGGAGCGCGTTTCCCGCCTTGGAACCACCGGGCGGCGTTACGACATGGAGCTCATGCCGAACTTTCCGCCCTGGGTTCCGACGCGTGTGCTGGTGACGCCGGCAGCACTCGCATGGCCGCACGGCGCCCGCATGGTCGAGCGCGCGGCCGCCCTGGGTTCCGAGATCGTGCGCCTGAAGGCCGACCAGCTCCGCGGCCTGCCGGAGCGTTACCGCGACGCCAAGGCGACGCTGGCGGTGATCACCGCATCGCCCAGCCGCCGCAAGCTCGAGCCGATCCCTCCCAGCGCCGATTGGCGCTTCGACCTGGCGGAGGGGTGTCCGGCGCACTGCCAGTACTGCTACCTGGCGGGCTCGCTCAGCGGGCCGCCGATCGTGCGGGCCTATGCCAATCTGCCGGAGATCTTCCACGAACTGGAGGCGGCGGTGGGACGTGGCGAAGTGACCTCGCGCTCGGCCGCGCGGGCCGCCGAGGGCACCACCTTCGAGTGCTCCTGCTACACCGATCCGCTCGGCATTGAGCACGTGACCGGCAGCCTTGCCGCCTCGATCACGCATTTCGGCGCCTGGCAGGCGCCGGTGCAACTCCGCTTCACCACCAAGTTCGACCAGGTGGAGCCACTGCTGGGGCTCGCGCATGCGGGACGCACGCGGGTGCGCTTCTCGCTGAACGCGCGCGGCGCGGAGCGCTTCGAGGGTGGCGCGCCACGCATGCCGGCACGCCTGGCCGCGCTTCGACGCATGGCCCAGGCCGGCTATCCGCTCGGGCTCACGATCGCGCCGATCATGGCGTTGCCGGATTGGCAGTGCGAGTACGAGGCGCTGATGCAGCAGGTTGCGGAGGCGCTGGATGGGGTGGCCAAGGTTGATCTCACGGCGGAACTGATCACGCATCGCTTCACGCCGAAATCCAAGGCGGTTCTGGGTGGCTGGTATCCCGGCAGCCGGCTGGAGATGGATGAGGCGCTGCGTGCGCGCAAGACAACCAAGTTCGGCTCGGTGAAATGGGTGCTGCCGCGCGAGCAGATGGTCAGCATGCGCCGGACGGTGGAGCAGGCGCTGGCCCGATGGCTGCCGCAGGCGCGGGTTCTCTACTGGACCTAGCGGTCCGCAGGCTTGCCGGCTGAGAACAGGCACAGCGGCGCATGCCGCTGTTCGGGCTGGAAGCAACGACGATCAGAACTGGAAGTAGAGGAACCGGCCCGCATCATCGAGGCCATACAGGCTGCAGATCAGCATGGCTCCGATCACCAGACCCCAGCCCACGTTCGGCGCCCAGGTGAACAGCGCCAAACGGGGCGGCTTCACCAGCCCCAGAACCGGCTTGAAGTTGCTCATGATCTGCTGGGTGTTGGGGAACGCCCATACCAGGATGAAACCGGTCAGGATGCGGAACCACGCCTTGAGATCGGTCGCGTTCGGGCTGGCGGCCACCAGGTGCCAGTGCTGCACCCACTGTCCGAGTTCGCCGGTCCGCCGCAGCAGATAATCCGGTACCAGGAACGAGCCGGCCTCCGCATGCAGCCCGGCCATCCCGCCTAGCATCGTGGCGGCGTCCTGCGCCGATGCCGCGCGAAAGAACACCTGGGCGATGATAACCGCGATGTAGGTGATGCCGAGGCTTGCCACGATCTGGGCGGGACCGGCCTGGACATGGCCTGATTGGCCGCCCCGCTTGGCGCCGAACACCCGCCAGGCGTGGTTGATCGAGAGATAGCATGCGTGCAGCAGGCCGAAGATCAGGAACTGCAGCCCCGCGCCATGCCAGATGCCTGCCAGCACGATGGTGAAGAAGGTCGGCACGACGATGATGCTGGCGAAGCCGCTCACATGGCGCATGTCGCGCCGGGACACGCCCAGCCCCCTGGCCACCCGCCGGCGGGTGATCCTGAGGGCCACCGGATTATAAAGGTAGAGGGTCAGGTAGCGGGTCAGCGTCATGTGCCAGCGCTGCCAGAAATCGATCACCGAGCGGCTCTTATAGGGGGAGTTGAAGTTGACCGGGAACAGGATCCCGAACATCCGGGCGCTGCCGATCGCCATGTCGGAGTAGCCGGAGAAGTCGAAATAGAGCTGCAGCGAGTAGCTCAGCACGCCCTGCCAGGCGCCATGCGTGCTCAGCAGGTGCGGCGATGCGAAAGCCTGGTCGGCGATGCGGCCCAGGGGATCGGCGATCACCACCTTCTTGCAAAGCCCGAGCACGAACATGCTGAGGCCGACCGCGAGGTTGGAAATCCGGAACCGGTAGATCTTCGGATCCGCGAACTGCGGGATCATCTCCTGGTTGTGCAGGATCGGGCCGGCGATCAGATGCGGAAAGAAGGTGACGAACAGCACGTAGTCCAGCAGGCCGTGCCGCTTGACCAGGCCGGCCGCAGCGTCGACGAGATAGCCGATCTGGGTGAAGGTGAAGAACGAGATCCCGAGCGGCAGGATGATGCCGTGCGCCCATGTCGCGGGCAGCGTATCCAGCAGGCCCAAGAACGCGAACAGGGTGAACAGGTACTTGTAGAAAAACAGAACAGCCAGGTTGCCGGTTACCCCGCCTGCAACCAGGAGCGCCTGGAGGCGGGGTTTCCGGATGGTCGAGGCGATCAGCGCGCCGGTGACGTAGTTGAAGGCGATGGAGCACACCAGCAGCGCCACGAAATGGGCGTTCCACCATCCATAGAAGAACAACGAGGCGGCGATGAGCCAGCCCTTTGCAAGCTGCCGCCGCAGGCAGGCTGCAAGATAAAAGCCGATCAGCGCCGCGGGCAGGAACGCAAAGATATACCCATACGAGTTGAAGAGCATCGTGCGGGTCGGTTTCTACGAGCGATTGAACGTGACGCGTTGCTCTTCGGAGGCCGGTCCGGGATGGAACTGGGCGACATAGGACGAGATGAACTCCGAGAACTGGGCGGTGGCGCGCGCAGCGCCCACCGGGGTCAGGTGGACGCGCCAGCCATCATCCACGAAATAGTGGCTCGGGAGCGTCTGCGGGCGATTGTCGCTGATCCCGGCGTAAGCATCGACAACCGCCGGGTAGCTCGCATCACAAGCCGGTATCGGCGCCACATACACGACAACATGGATGCCGCGGCGCTCGTAGGCCTTGCGGAAGCGGCCGATGAGCTTGCGGTCCGGCAAGCCGATCGGCTTGTTGTCGAGGCGACAATCGTCCGAAAGGGTGGGCTGCTGGCTCGGACCGAAGATCGAATGCGGCCGGTCCGGATTGCGCATCGCAAACCAACCCCGATGGGCCTGCA
Source organism: uncultured Acetobacteraceae bacterium (assembly GCA_964252545.1). Lineage (GTDB taxonomy): Bacteria > Pseudomonadota > Alphaproteobacteria > Acetobacterales > Acetobacteraceae > Lichenicoccus. The sequence goes on from CAXUNX010000050.1 coordinate 3,580, forward strand.
TCTCCTCGGAGGCCGCCTTCCACCAGGTCTGTGAAACGCTGAACTGACCGAAGCCCTGCTGCAGCACCACCACGGAGAACTGGATGATGCGACGGGGATCGCGTCCGAACACGGTCGCGATCTCGGAAAGGTTGCCGTGGCGCACCGCGACGCGGGCCCCGTCATCCCAGAGATGGATCATGTCGCGCTGCTGCTCAACAAACGTCCAGGGGCTGACATAGAGCACCACGAGACGCGGAGGATCGTTAAGTTTCAAGTAATGATCGAGCAACAGCCTTGGAAAGAAGATCACTCCGCCTGCAGTCAGTCCAAGATTGTAGGAGGATACGTGCAGCCGTTGTTTGAGCAGGTTCGGCTCTATTCCGAACACCAGCGACGAGTCGCCGGTTAGCGCGATATCCGAGCTTTGATGCTTCAGCCCAAACTTGAAGCAGTCGCTCACATCCCAAAACATGCGGGTGTGACGGCAATAAAGAGCGTTCGAGGTCACCACGAAGTACGGCAGGCTTAGAACAAGAAACAGCAGGGCGAACAAGGCGAACAGGAACGAGGCATACCTGGCTCTGGCAGCGCGTGCGGACCGGGCCGGGTGCAGCGATACGGCTTGCGCACTGGCCGAAGCCATGTCGGGATGTTGTTGACCCTGGTCACGGGGATCAGATAGCGGGCGCACGCGGTTACCCGTCCGCTACGCCAGGCACGGTTTCGCCGTTCACGCTCCAGACTCCCTTTTTACTCGCCAAGTTCCAGGCGAAAAGGCGCCCCAGGCAACTTAGTGCCCAATCGTTATACTCGCGATATTCAACAAAGTCGACCAATTGCGAGGTCCTGCGGCCGGAGTGTTCTGAACGCCCTGCTTCTCCGGGAGAGATACATCGGGCTTCCCGTTATCGCCTGCACGCTTGAAACTCGGCGCGGGTTGCGCTCGCATCAGAAATTGTATTTAAGTTGTATATTGGCCACTATGCGGCGCGCCTGCTTGTTGGGCACTGCCTTTTAGTCGGTGATCTGGGCACCCGAAGCTGGTTGCCCGAGATTCCACAGCAGGGTGGCATAGCACGAGGCAGCATGAAACCCTGCGGTTGCGGGGCCTGAAGATTCGCGTTTCCGCTTGATCACACCTTAGTCATCGTGTATGGTGTCACGATTAAGTGTGCTTCCTGAACGCCTGGATATTCTGCTATGTTGTGCGTAGCAGCAAAGAAAATCGGGCGCTTCAGCAAGATCGATCGGCCGTCTGAAGTAAACGGGTTCTTAAGAACTAGCATCTATTCTCATCTTAATCGCCAGGTATAGTCTTGATGCTCTGGTAGGCATCATGATCCTTGGCGTTTGCCGTTAAACCCGCACAGGATTGTTGGTGATGGTTGCTCCGATGAGCCTCGATACACGCCATACGCCCCTGGTGACCATCGGCCTGCCCGTGTTCAACGGTGAGGCCTATGTCACAAAGGCCATAGAGTCCGTGCTGTCCCAGACGATGCCGGATCTTGAACTGGTGATCTGCGACAATTGCTCGACCGACCGAACCCAGGCGATCTGCGAGGCCTTCGCCGCCGCTGACCAGCGCGTGCGCTATGTCCGGCACGCCCGCAACCTCGGCGCGGGACCGAACTACGATCATTGCTTTGAGCTGGCGCGCGGCACCTACTTCAAGTGGGCGGCGCATGACGACATGCTGGCGCCGGAATATCTTGAACTCGCGGTGGCGGCACTCGAGCGTCAGCCAGAGGCGGTGCTCTGCACGGTGGGCATACGCGAGATCGGACCGGCCGAGGAAACCTACCGCGTGTTCGCCAACAACTTCCCGATGTCGGGCTCTCGCTCGGTCGCCACGCGGTTTGGCGGTTTGATCCACACGCGTCACCAGTGCGAGGATTTCTTCGGGCTCTACCGGCGGCAGGCTTTGGTCGGGTCCGGGTTGCATGGCACCTACAGCGGCTCCGATCGCGTGCTGCTCGCCGAGTTGGCCTTGCGTGGCCCGTGGGTGAGCGCCCCCGAGCCGTTGTTTCTGCATCGTGAGCACAACATGCGCTACACACGCGCGATCCTGCTGGTGGATGCCAAGGAGGCCGCATTGTGGCAGGACACCACCGGAGCGCCCAAGCAGCATCGCACGGCGATGTTTCATTGGGGCATCTATCGCCGCTACTGGGGCCTGGTGCGAAAGAACGTGCCGTCGCGCTTGGACCGCGTAGCGTGCTACGGGCAGCTCGCCTTGTGGTGGACCACCGATGGGCACTTCGCCGATGTCGTGCGCGACACGATGCGCAGCTTCAGCCCGAAATTGTTCGACCATCTGAAGGCGGCGAAGCGCGTCGTTTGGAAGGGACGGACGGGGATCCGGCCAGGAAGCCTTCCGATCATCGTCGCGCCGCCAGTGCCTTCAGCCGGGGAATGGCGTTCGGCATCAACATCAGCAGCGCCGCGGGATAGACAACCAGCCCGATCAGGATTTTTGCCGCAAGAAGCACGATCGGCGGCTGCCACCATAGAGCTCTGCCAGCCGCGAGAGCAGCGGCTGCCATGATCAGCGCCGCGCCGGCTGGGGCGATTGCCGCGCGCGCGACGATTGCCGCCAAGCCCGGGATCTGGGTTCGCACGAACCCGATCACCAGCGGTGCGGACAGCGACGTCACCACGAGGTTGGCCCAGGCGATCGCCACCACGCCGCCCAGCCAGGCCGCCGGCAGGCTGCAGATGAGGCGCGTCAGCATGATGACGATGCTGTATCGAACCGGGATGTCGGGCCGGCCTCGCGCGTTGATCGCCGCCGTTACCAAATAGTTCGACGAATGGGCGATCCCGGAAAGCGAGACGATCGCAAGGAGAGGCGCGGCCGGCGCCCATTTGGCATTAAGCAGCACCCCAATGATCTCGCGGCTGGTGATCGCCAGGCCAACAAACACCGGCACCGCCACGATCGCAACACCGCTCATGAAGTCGCGGATGCTTGCCCGGAACTCACCGATGTCGCCCTGGCGGCCCGAAAACACCGGAAACGCCACTTTTCCCACCACACCCGACAAACCATTGATCATTGCGCTACTAATTCGTTCCGAGAGCGCATATATTCCGACCGCAGCCGGGCTGAGAAACAACCCGGCGGAGAAGCGGTCTACCTGCATGACCACGAAGCCGAGCATTTGGTTGCCGACACGATGCTGACCGAACGACACGATGTTGGACATGGCGCGTCGGCTGAACCGGGTGCCCGGCCAGATGCCGCTCACCGGCATGACCAGGACAGCTTCCAGCACGCGTGCCACGAGGTAGTAGCCCACCAGGCTGTCCGGCCCGAAGCCGTTCCGCGCCAGGAGCACGGCGCTCAGGAAGCCGAGCACCTGCGAGATGACGGTCCGGATCGCCAGTGCGCGGAACCGGAGGTCGCGCTGCAGGATGCCGTGATAGGTGGCGGTGATGCCGACGAACGGCAGGCAGATCGCAAGCAGCGGCAGAACATGGCGCAAGGCGGGTGCTGCGAACAGGGCTGCGGCCGGCGAGGCGAGCAGCACAAGAACCAGTCCCGCCAGACACCCGAGAACAAGCATCAGCCAGAAGGTGGTATCGAAATCCTCGGACTCGATCTTCTCCTTCTGGATCAACGCGTCGGAAAACCCGTCCAGCAGCAGGGTCATCATCAAGGTCATGGCGAGCAACGCCAGGGTCATCACGCCCACATTTGCCGGGCCGATAATGTTGCCAATGACGATAAACACGAACAGGGCGGTAATCTGTTGCGTCCAAAAATCGAGAGCCGACCAGAACGCATTACCCAGCGCAAAAGATTGTCTCAGGGAAGCTCTCATGGAAGTGCCGCACCTGCAATATTGGTCAGCACCACATGCAACAACAAGCGCGGCAAAGCAAGGCACGCCACCGATAGTTCCGGCCGGCTGAAACCGGTGAAGTATTCTTTCGCCGCATGCGGCATTCCCGCGCAGCGCGCCGCCCAGGCGCTGTCCTGATATCGGAGATCATAGAGTCAATGAAGGTAGCAATCCTGGCCGGCGGTAAAGGCACGCGCATCGTCGAGGAGACCGAGATCAGGCCTAAGCCGATGGTGGAGATCGGCGGCATGCCGATCATCTGGCACATCATGCGCCATTACGCGCATTTCGGTCACAACGAGTTCGTCATCGCGCTCGGCTACAAGGGCCAGTACATCAAGGACTACGTCCTGAAATACAGCTCGCTGAACTCGGACCTGGACGTGCATCTGCGAAGCGGCGAGGTCACTCGCCACAACGGGCTTGCCCCCGACTGGCATGTCAGGCTCATCGACACCGGCCTCGAAACCCAGACCGGCGGACGCATCAAGCGGCTATCCTCGATCATCGGCAACGAGACCTTCATGTTGACCTGGGGCGACGGCGTGTCCGACGTCGACCTCGACAAGCTGCTGGCTTTTCATCGCTCGCACGGCAAGCTGGCCACGATCACCGCGGTCCGGCCGCCGGCACGCTATGGTCATCTCGAGTTTGACGGCGACCGAGTCGCCGATTTCAACGAGAAGCCGATGGCCGCGGAAGGCTGGATCAACGGCGCGTTCTTTGTGCTGGAGCCCGAGGTATTCTCCTATGTCGATGGCGACTCCACGCAGTGGGAGCGCGAGCCGCTGCAGCGCCTGGCCGCGGACGGACAGCTGATGGCCTACAAGCACGATTCGTTTTGGCAGTGCATGGATACCCTGCGCGACAAGTATCTGCTTGAGGGTATGTGGCAGTCCGGCAACCCTCCTTGGAAGACCTGGAGGGACGCGTGAGCGGGAGACGATCGATGAAGGTTCTGGTCACCGGACATCGCGGTTATATCGGGTGCGCCCTGGTGCCGCTGCTGCAGCAGGCCGGCCATACCGTGGTCGGACTCGACAGCGACCTTTACCGTCGCTGCACGTTCTCGGGCAGCATGGCCGAGATCGCCTCGATCGACCGCGACATCCGCGACGTGACACCGCAAGACCTTCAGGGCGGCTATGACGCGGTGCTCCACCTTGCGGGCTTGTCGAACGATCCGCTCGGCAACCTCGATCCCGAGCTCACGATCTCGATCAACCACGAGGCCACCGTCTCGCTGGCCAGGCTTGCGCGCGACGCCGGCATTCCGCGCTTCGTGTTCTCGTCATCCTGCAGCCTCTACGGGGCGGCAGGCGACAACTTCGTCGACGAAACCGCAGGGGCGAACCCGGTCACTCCCTATGGTGCCGCAAAGATCATGTCTGAGCAGGCACTCAGCGAACTGGCCACCGACGATTTCAGCCCGACCTTCCTGCGCAACGCCACCGCCTACGGCTTCAGCCAGCGCGTGCGCTTTGATCTCGTGGTCAACAACCTGACTGCCTGGGCATTGACCACCGGACGTGTGCTGATGAAAAGCGACGGCACGCCGTGGCGGCCGATCGTCCACATCGAAGACATTTCGCGCGCTTTCGTGGCCGTCATGGAGGCGCCCCGCGAGGTGGTGCACCTCCAGGCCTTCAATGTCGGGCGCAACGAGGAGAACTACCGCATACGCGAGATCGCCGACGCGGTGTCCGAACTGGTGCCCGGCTGCCGCATCGACTACGAGGACGGCGCCGGTCCCGACACGCGTTGCTATCGCGTCGATTGCAGCAAGATCGCCCGCATGGTGCCCGCCTTCCAGCCGCAATGGACCGTGCGGAAGGGCATCGTGCAGCTGCGCGATGCCTATATCGATGCCGGACTGCGGCAGGAATGGTTCGAGGGGCCCCGCTTCAGCAGAGTGGCCCATCTGCGTTCCCTGCTCGCCGAACACGACCTCGATGCCCTGCTGCGCTGGTCCGATCCGGCCGCTGCAGCCCGCCCCCAGGAAATGGCCGTGCCCGCATGATCACCCGACTTGAAACCTGCCTTTCCTGCGGGGGCGAACACCTCCAGGATATCATGTCGTTCGGAGAAACGGCGCTCGCCGACCGGCTCATGAGCAAGGCCCAGCTCAGCGAGCCCGAGCCCAAGGCGCCGCTGGATCTTGTGTTCTGCCCGGACTGCGCCCTGGTGCAGATCCGGCACTCGGTTGATCCGGAGGTGCTGTTCTGCAACGATTATCCGTATTTCTCGTCCGTCTCCCCCATGCTGATGAAGCATTTCCGGAGCAGTGCCGAGGAGATCATTCAGCATCGCGGGCTTGGGCCGGACAGCCTGGTGATCGAGGCCGCGAGCAATGACGGCTACATGCTCAAGCCGTTCCTGGAGAAAGGCATCCAGGTGCTGGGCATCGACCCGGCGGACGGACCGGCAGCTGCCGCCACCAAGGCGGGCGTGCGGACGCTGAACACCTTCTTCAGCCTCGAGCTGGCGCAGAAACTGGCGAACGAGGATAATATCCGCGCGGATGTGTTCCTTGCGAACAACGTGCTGGCGCATGTTCCCGACCTCAACCGGTTCGTGGCCGGCATCAGCACCCTGCTGAAGCCGAACGGCGTGGCGGTGATTGAATGCCCGTACCTGCTCGACCTGATCGCGCATAACGAATTCGATACGATCTATCATCAGCATCTGTGCTACTTCTCGGTCATGGCGCTCGACGCCTTGTTCCGTCGGAACGGCCTGTATCTCAACGACGTGCGCCGGCTTGCAATCCATGGTGGGTCGCTCAGGCTGTTTGTCGGCCGCGAGCCGGCACCGTCGGAGGCGGTCAAGGAGATGCTGGCCTCCGAGCGGAAAGCCGGAGTCGGACGGATCGCCTATTATGAGAGCTTCGCGGAGCGGGTGCGCCAACTCCGCAGTCAGCTGGTGGAGATCCTCGACCGGATCAAGTCGGAAGGCGGCAGCATCGCCGGCTACGGGGCCGCGGCCAAGGCCAACACCCTGATGGCCTATTGCGGCATCGGCGCTGAACAGCTCGACTACCTGGTGGACCTGAACCCCAACAAGCAGGGCAGGTTCTATAGCGGAAACCGGCTGCCGATCTATTCACCCACCAAGCTTGCCGAGGACGTGCCGGATTACCTGCTCATCCTGGCCTGGAACTTCGCCAGCGAGATCATGCAGCAGCAATCCGCGTTCCGCGAGGCGGGCGGCAAGTTCATTGTGCCGGTGCCCCATCCGGTCGTCATCCAGTGAACCGGAAGAGCGTGCGATGAGCCCTTCGATCTGTCCCTGCTGCGGCGGCAATGCAACCGGTCCTCTCTACCAGGTGCATGGCGTGCCGGTGCACAGCGTCACCGTCCTGCGCTCGGTCGAGGATGCCCGCGCGATCACTACCGGCGACATCGCCTTGTCGCTGTGCGAACAGTGCGGCTTCGTGTTCAATTCCCGGTTCGACGGATCCAAGCAGGACTATTTCCACGACTATGTCTCGACCCAGGCGGCGTCCGCGGTGTTCAACAGCTTCCATCGGCGGCTGGCCAAGGACCTCATCGACCGGCATAGATTGCACGGCAAGAACGTCGTCGAGATCGGTTGCGGCCAAGGAGAATTCCTTGAGCTGATCTGCGGCATGGGCGGCAACAAGGGATTCGGGTTCGATCCCGCCTTCAACGAGTCCCAGACCCTGCCGGCGGACATCCACATCATCAAGGACGTCTACTCGGCAAGGCACGCGGAGGCGGCGGGCGATTTCATCGCCTGCAAGATGACCCTCGAGCACATCATCGATGTCGGGGAGTTCGCGACGGGTGTCCGAGAGGCGGCAGGAGACAATCCGCAGCGCACCATCTTCTTCCAGGTTCCCGACGCCTCCCACGTGCTAGGGGAAAACGGCTTCTGGGACATCTATTACGAGCATTGTTCCTATTTCTTCGGCAGCACGCTCGGCTACCTGTTCTCGCGTGCGGGCTTCGCAGTCACCAAGCTGTGGAGCGACTATGACGGCCAGTATCTGATGGTCGAAGGCCACCCTGCCCCGCCGCGGCCCGATCTGGCGCCCCCGGCCGATCTGGCGCGCACGATCTCAGAGGTGAAGCGGTTCGGACGCGAGGCGCCGCGGATCCTGGAAGGATGGAGGCAGGACCTTCGCCGCCACAAGGCTGCAGGCAAACGCACCTATCTGTGGGGGGGCGGCTCCAAGGCGGTGGCGTTTCTCACCACGCTCGGGGTCACCGACGAGATCGAGGCGGCCGTCGACATCAACGCCGAGAAGCATGGCAGCTTCCTGGCCGTCACCGCCCATGAGGTGATCGGTCCCGAGGATCTTCGCCATCGTCAGGTCGATCGTGTGATTGTCATGAACCCCATCTATTGCGATGAGATCGCCTCCCGGTTGCGGGATCTGAACTGCCATGCCGAACTGGTCCCGGTAACCAACACTCCTGCGCGGCAGGCCGCCTGATTGGAGCATGCGTCATGAATGTTAGCCTCGTCGCCCCAAGCCCCCAAGCCATGTCGGATTTCGATGCCGTCATCGGACGCATGATCCCGGTCGACCGGCTGATGGCGGAGAAGGACCGGTTCAGGGAACAATTCGTCGCCGGCAAGCCCTACCCGCACGTCGTGATCGACAACTTCTTTGATCCCGAGGTGCTGGACCGGGTCATGGCGGATTTCCCGAGCCAGAGCGGACGCGACTGGATCAAGTACGACACCGAGAACGAGATCAAGCAAACCTCGCGCGGCATTGCCGATCTTTCGGCCTTCACCCAGGCCTTCTTCATGCAGATCTGCGCCGAGCCGATGATGAAGTTCCTCCGCGAGGTCACCGGCCACCAGGATCTGGTGCCCGATCCTTTGTTCCATGGCGGGGGGCTGCACGAATCGTTCCGCGGCGGCTGGCTCAACGTGCATGTCGACTGGACCCAGCACCCGGTGCTGCCGCTGGCTAGGCGACTGAACCTGATCATCTATCTCAACCGGGACTGGGATCCCGCCTGGGGCGGGGCACTCGACCTGTGCGATCACGTCACCAAGCACGCCGACACCCAGGTGGTCCCGATCTTCAACCGCGCCGTGATCTTCGAGACCAACGATCAGACCCTGCACGGCTTCCCCGAGCCGCTCACCTGTCCGGTGGATCATTCCCGCAAGTCGATCTCGCTGTTCTACTGGAGCCCGGATCCGGAGGCGATCAAGAAGAGCAGCTTCATCACCTTCCTGCCCGGCAAGCGCCACACCCGCGCGAAAGCCCTGATCCGGGCCTTCATCCCGCCGATCACCTACACCGCCCGTGACAAGCTCGCCGCCCTGGTGCGCTCGGCGCGCAGCAGAGCCAAGCGCGGCTGACGCCGATCACGCGCTCTGAAACAGGACGATTGAGATGACCCGACGCGGCTATCTTCTGGCGCTGGCGCTGGCGCTGCTTGTCGCGCTGATCGCCCAGGTCGGGCTCATTGGCGCCGGGCTGTTCCGCATCACCTCCGACGAGAGTGCGAGGATACTCACCGCCTGGCACCTGACCGGGGCGAACGCGCTGGAGCCGTTCCTGTGGCCGCCCTTCTACAAGCTGTTTGTGGGCTCGGCGCTCAAGCTCTACCCGAACATCTTTCTCACGCCGCGCATCCTGGTCGATGTCGCGGGACTGCTCAGCCTGCTGGCGCTGGCCCGCCTGGCCACGGCCTTGTTCCAGGACCGGCTGATCAGCGTCGTGACGGTGATCCTGGCCCTGCTCGCACCGCAGCGCCTGATCTTCAGCGTCGTGCCGCTTTCCGATATCTACTACTTCCTGTTCATCATCATGGCCGCGGCACTGACGGTCGAGTGGCTGCGGCAGGGACGCCGGGCGACGCTGTTCCTGGCCTGTTTCTGCGTGCTGCTGTCCGAGTCGGTGCGCTTCGAATCCGGCCTGTTCGCGGCGTTCATCGAGTTCATGCTGCTTTACCGCTGCCTGATCCGGCGACAGCTTGGCTTCGTCGATCTGTGCGTGGCCTCGCTGATCCTTTTCTGCTTCCCGGTGCTCTGGGTCCTGAACTCGTATGCCTGGTACGGATCGATCAGCAATCTCGGCGTGGTCACGCAGCAGTTCGTTGGCGAGTTCGGACGCAACTACTTCTTTGCAATCAAATGGTCCGCGCTGCGCTTCTTTATCCAGGACATCATCTGGAACCCGCTGACCATCCCCGGCCTCGCGGCCCTGGTCTTGTTGTCGCTGCGTGACCGGGTGATCGGCCTGTGGGCGCTGCTGTTCGAGTTTCCGCTGCTTGTGTTCAGTGCCGTCACGGTGGTGACGCTGAGCGTGCCGACTGCCGCGACCTGGCGCATCAGCGGCGTCTGGTCGCTGATGATGCTGCCGTTCGACGCCTTCATCGCGGTGCGCCTCGGTCAGTATCTGCTCAACCAGGTCCGGCTCGCACGACCGCTGGTGGCGTCGCTGCTGGTGCTCGCCATCCTGCCGATGGGGGTTCGCAGCCTCTGGTATGCCCGTGACGGGCTGCGCAACAACGAGACGCTGCGTCCGCACCAGGAGCGGATGCTGGACCGCTATCTCGATGCGCAACTGCTGGAGCATCCAGGCTGGCATGGGCTGGTGGATAGCTCGACCAACCTCGACTACATGGACGTGCTGGCGTTTTCCCGCTTCCCTGACCGGCTGATCCTGACCGGCGATGGCGACCCGGTGCTGATCGGCGTCTATGAGCCGATGCAGAAGGCCTATGCCGGGCATTCCAAGATTGCCGACCAGCTGCTCGACGACCATTTCGGTCTTGCCGGGGGTGGCTCGGCCAAGGCGCTCGCCGAGCGCGACATCCACTTCCTGGTGGTTCGCAACCCTGCCTTCCTGGCGGCGCTCAATGCCAGCCCGCTTGTCGCTCCAGTCCGGCGGTTTAATGATTGGACGGTCTATGGCGTCAAACCGATACCCGGCTGGACCGGTGCCGCCATCAAGTCGACCTCCCCTGGCCGGCCTGCCGGCTGAGGCGGCAGCACGGCCTGCGGCTCGCTCGGGAACAACCGGTTCGGGATGGCCCGGGACGCTTGCCTCGTTCTGGCGCAGCCCGCCGGGTCGCTGGATCGCGTGGGTGGCGTTCGGTCTCGCGCTGGTTGTGTGTTCCGGCTACGGGCTTGATCACCGCGTCGCGCGCTACGTGCATGAGAAGATGGTGTTCTCCCGCAACGCCCGGCGGATGGTGCATATCCCCGAGCTGCTGATGGTGTTCTGCATCCTGGCTACGGTGCTGCTGGGAGCATGGTCGGCCTGCATCGGCAGGCTGACGGGCTTGTGGAAGGAGATCCTGCTCGCCTCGATCAGCGTGTGCATCGCGCTCACCCTCACCGACGCCCTCAAGATCTGGTTCGGCCGGATCCCGCCGCTGCGCTGGTACCAGCAGCAATGGCACAATTTCTATGCCTACCTACCAGGATCCTTCCCGTCCGGCCACATGACGGCGATGAGCGCGGTAGCACCCTTCGTCTGGGCTCGCTCGCGCCTGCTGATGGTGCCGCTGCTGTTGGCGGGGCTTGCGTCCTGCTACGGCCTGGTCACCCAGCAAGGGCACTTCGTTTCGGACCTGTTCGGCGGCATGCTGGTGGGCGGATCGGTGGGCTACGCGGTTCTCTGCGCCAGCAGGCAGCGCTGAGGCCGCACTACGCAGCGCCTCGCGCCAGCGCCACCTCGCGGGCGCGGCCCGCCTCGGTCATCAGCCCGGCGAGCTCCGGGCGCCGCTCGAGCTGCCTGCGGTAGAGCCCGACCACTGCCTCTGCCAGCGCGCCTCCACGGCCGAGCTCGGCATCGCCCAGCTCGATGATGCGCAGGTTCGGCCAGGCCTGCGCCCGGATGCTCAGGATCTCGTTCGCCACGGCCGCCGCCGGGAGGTGTGGCTGCGCCTGGGCCAGGATCAGCAGCATCGAGGCGGTGGAGCGCGAAACCCCGGCATGGCAGTGCACCAGCAGATGCGCAGCCGGCGCCGGTTCGGCCAGCAGGTCGCGCCCGAAGCGGAGCAGCCGGACCACGTCGGCCCGCTGCGGCGCCACCATGCCCGGCACCTCCTCGATGATGTCGTCGAAGCGAAGCTCCAGCCGCTCATGTTCGCCGTAGGATCCGAACGCCTCCGGGACCGGCCAGGCCGGATCAAGAATGGACAGCACGTGGGTCACGCCCACCGCGCCGTGCCCTGGCAGCTCGTCGAGGCCGCAGATGGTCATCCGAAACGGGATGGCGGTGGTCATGGTCGAAGCACTCCCTTGTGGTCGCGCCGTTATTGTCACGCCGGCTGGGTGATGAGGGTGGCAGTGTCGAGCACGAAGCTGCCATCGGCACCAATCTCGAAATAGGCGCGCGCCGATGCCGGCGCACCATCCTGGACCGAGCGTATGACGCTGGCATGCGCGTCCGGCGTGCGGGTGCGCCGCAACCAGCTTGCGAACTCCAGCGCCAGCCGGCGGGAGGTGAGGCCGCTGATCGAAAGCGCGCTGCGCCCCAGCGCTGCGATCCACTCCGCAACCGTGTAGTTCCGGACGTGCGAGGCGTCGCGCAGCAGCTCGATAGCCTGCAGGAAGGTGTCCAACAGCGGATGCGCCGGCGCCACCGTGTCGATGAAGGCGGCGACGCCGCCCGGCCGGAGCACGCGTCGGGCCTCGCGCAGTCCCGCCTCCAGGTCCTGCCAGTGATGTGCCGAGAACCGGCACAACACGGCATCGAACGTGCCGGCCTCGAACGGCAGCGCCTCGGCTGCCGCCTCGCGCACGGTGATGTTGTGGAGGCCCTGCCCGCGCGCGGTGTGCCGCACCACCTCCAGCATCTCTGGAGTGAGGTCGCAGGCGACCACCTCGGCTGCGTGCGGCGCCGCGCGGTAGCTGACATGGCCGCCGCCGCAGCCGAGATCCAGCACCCGTCCGCCCGGTCGGGCGCGCAGCAGCGCCTCGAGCTGGTCAAGATCCTCGCCGCTGCGATGCACCGGGCTGCTGGCATAGTCGCCGGCACGCGGACCATACTGGAGAGCGACGAAATCCTGCTGGCGCTTGCTCGTCATGGCTTCTGCTTGTCAGGAAGCGACGGCATCGTCCAGGCGTAGGATTGCATCGCCGATCTGCATCGTGCCGCCCAGGATGATCTGGGCGGTGATGCCGCCATGGCCACGCACCGCGTTGTAGCCCCCGCTCCCGAGGATCTCCTCCATGCGCGAGCAGGGATGGCAGTCTCCGGTCGCGTGCAGCACCGCTTCGCCCAGCCGGAACCGCGCTCCTCGGAGCGCATGCAGGTTGATGCCGCGCACGACCACGTTGCGACGAAGCAGTGCCGGATGGAGCTGGTCGCGCCCGAGATGGCTGGCGATGGCGGCAATCTGCTCGCAGCCGATCAGCGTGAGCTGGCGAACACGGCGGACCGTGCTCCGGTAGTGGTCGCCCGCAAGGCCGGCTGCCGGATCGAGCCAGGCGCGATCAACCGGCACCATCGCCGCCCGCCGTTGCGGCCGCAGGCCGATCCAGGTCACGACGCCCGGACGCGCCGGGACCGCGAGCAGACGGCCGAGCGGGGTGTCGGGGTTCAATCGAATTCCGTCGGCAATCCCGGCGCGCGATGATGCGCGAACAGCCGCGCGACCTGGTGCGGCAGCGTGCGCCCGGTGGAAAGCTCGGACGGGATCTGGTGTTCGGCGAAGAAACGCACCTCGCTGGTCTCGAGGCTGGTCAGCGCGCTGCCGCCGCTGAGCGCGCACAGGAAGAACAGCTTGTAGATCGAGAACGGGCCTGTCGGGTGGTGGCCCTGCCGCCCGCGGTCGTGCAGCAGCGCCAGCTTGATGATCCGTGCCTCGAAGCCGGACTCCTCGCGGATCTCGCGCAGCACGCACTCGGAGGCGGTCTGGTTCACGTCCGCCCAGCCGCCAGGCAGCGTCCAGCGTCCGGCGTCGGCGGTCTCGCGGACCATCAGCAGACGGCTCTGCCCATCGAACACCGCACCGCGCACGTCCACCTTGGGGGTGGCATAGCCGCGTTCGTCGGTGAACAGGGCGAGCAGGCGGCCTTCATCGTGGCGGCCGCCCGCCGCCATCATCCGCGCCGCCAAGGCGCGTAGCGCCTCGTAGCGCTCGCGGTCGTACGGGTCACGCGTGAAGGCCAGCCCGGTCTGCGCGATCGCCTGGATCTCGCGCGCCCGCAGCAGCCACTCCGGCTCCTCGGTCGGCATCATTGCCCCTCCATCATCCCTGCTCCATCACCACGATCGACACCGACTTCACCAGCGCCAGGACCGCGGCCCCAGGGGCAAGCGCCAGCCGCCGCGCGGAGTCCGCGGTGATCCGCGAGAGCAGGACCCCCTCGCCTCCCTCGGCCGACGCAAGCGACACCGTGACCACCCCCTGCGACGGATCGGGATGCATGGCCAACACGTTGGCGGCAAGCACGTTCTGCACGCTCAGCGTCGGCAACGCCCCCCTCGATGCCAGCATCACCTCATGCGCGGGGATCTTCAGGCGCAGCGTGCCGCCGACCGGCCGGCCGATTGCGCGCACCCGCAGCCGGAAGCCGCCTGCCGCCACCTGGACCAGCCCGGACG